>NZ_CP108352.1:1502604-1803125 GCF_036237275.1 Streptomyces sp. NBC_01353
GGGGTCCTGGTCAGCGCCGGAGCGTCGTACGACTGGCCGGCGGGCGGCTTCACCCACATGTCGCCCGGCGACGTGGCGCTGCTCGACACCCTCGACGGCTGGACGGTCCACGTCCCCGGCCACCCAGACGAGGCGGAGGCGCTGCTACGACAGGCCGCCGCGGGCGACGATCTCGTCTACGTCCGGCTCTCGCTCCAGTCCAACGCCTCCCCGCGCCCCGTCTCCCCCGGCTTCACCACCCTCCGCGAAGGGCGCGGCGGGGTCGTCCTCGCGGTCGGGCCCATGCTGGACAACGTCCTCGCCGCCACCGAGGGCCTCGACGTGACCGTCCTCTACGCCGCCACGATCCGCCCCTTCGACGGCGAGGCCCTGCGCCGGGCTGCCGACGGCGCCCGCCCGGACGTCGTCCTGGTCGAGCCCTACCTCGCCGGCACGTCGACGGCGGCGGCCAACGACGCCCTCGCCGCGCTCCCCCACCGCGTCCTCGGCCTCGGGGTCTCACGGCGGGAGCTGCGCACGTACGGCAGCATCGACGAGCACCTGGCCGGCCAGGGCCTCGACCCGGCCGGGCTGCGCGGCCGCATCACGTCCTTCCTCGGCGGATGAGTCCCAAGGCCCGCGCGCCGCGTATCGGTGTGAGCCCCCAGCGGCCGCGCGCCGCGTATCGACGGATGAGCCCCCAGCGCCCGCGACCCGTTGCGCCGACAGATGGAGCCCAGAGCCCGGCATCGCTTGCCGGCCGGTGACCCCAGAGCCCGGCATCGCTTGCCTGCGGGTGACCCCCCTGGCACCGCACCTCCACCACGCGCCGCTCCGCTCAGCTCTCCTCCGGCGGTGCCCCCACCTCCGGGTGCTGCTCCAGGAGTCTGCGCGGAGCCGCCTGGCGCCAGGAGTCGGCGAGGATCGCGTGCAGCTCCTCCTCGTCGTCAAGGGCGCCGATCCGGACACGTACCCAGGCGTAGCCGTCGTCGTGGCCCTCCCGGATGAAGAACTTGGCGGGCTCGGACGCGATGAGTTCCTCGCGCTCCTCCTTGGGGCATTTCACGCCTATCACCCGGTCGTCGTCGTCCAGCGAGGCGAAGATCTTGCCGCCCGGTCCCGCGCGGAAGGTGGGCATGCCCCAGGCGAGCTTCTCGACCGCCCCGGGCAGCGAGAGCGCGATTCTGCGTACGTCGTCGGCAGTGGCCATGCGTCGACCGTACGACCCACCACGGACACCGACCTCCCTCTCGGCATTCCCCTGGGGCGCACGCGCCGGAGCGCGCGCTGGTCACTCCTCGTAACGCGCTCCCATGCCTCCGCGCGCACCCGCACGACCGGATGCCGTCCCCCGGCCCACGGGTTCGAGCACGCCCGCCCCGAGGTTCCGCTTCCTGCCGGGCTCGACGATTCTTCCGGCATTCCGCCCCTGTGGTGAAGAGGTGGCGTATGGGGCGACCAGACACCCCTCGATGCCATATGCCCACCGATTGTTTGCCTTTGGCATGTGGCAGAAAGATGCCCACGGTGAATGCCCTGGAGACCTGCCCGAACAGGCCAAGTCCGCACGAAACACAGACAGATTCAATCGTCAACCACTCGGGTTTCAGACAAATTCCGTGGCGATATTGATCCGCCCCAGAAAGATCAACACCATGGAGTGTCGGCCTGTTCGGGACGGGGCCACTGCCGATGCACCACCTGCTCGAACAACCGAGCGAGCAGGCGTTTCGCAGGGGAGGACTCGTATGGACAGCTACTTCAGCCGTCGACTTCATCATCAGCTCAGGGAAACGGTCCGGGACTTCGCGGAGAGTGAGGTCCGGCCTCGAATTGCCGAGATGGAAGCCTCCCGGTCGGTGCACCACGAATTGTCCCGGCTGATCTGCGAGCAGGGCTGGCTGGGCGCCACAATCGGCCAGGAGTACGGCGGAATGGGCGCCGGCCACCTGGCCAAAACCATCATCATCGAGGAGCTCTCCCGGGTCAGCGGCGCGATGGGCGCCATGGTTCAGGCCTCCCAGCTGGGCACCGCGAAGATCCTCCACTTCGGCAGTGACGACCAGCGCAAGACCTGGCTCCCGGCCATCGCCGCGGGTGAGTGCCTGCCGACCATCGCGGTCACCGAACCCGACTCGGGCGGGCATGTCCTCGGCATGACCGCGAGCGCGGTCCGCGACGGCGACGACTACATCCTCAACGGCAGCAAGGTCTTCGTCGGGAACAGCCACGTCGGCGATCTGCACGGGGTGGTCGTCCGAACCGGCCCCGGGTCGAGGGGGCTCACGGCCTTCCTCGTCGAGTCCGACCGCCCGGGCTTCCGGCTCGGCCCCCAGCAACCGGCCATGGGGCTGCACGGCTTCAGCTTCGGTGAGCTCATCTTCGAGAACTGCCGGGTCCCGGCGTCCGGCAGGCTCGGCGACGAGGGCGACGGCCTCTCCGTCGCGTACTCGTCGAGCGTGCTGTACGGCCGGGCCAACCTCACGGCTGTCTCCCTCGGCATCCACCAGGCGATCCTTGAGGAGACCACCCGGTTCTGCGCGGAGCGCATCCGCTACGGCAAGCCCCTGCACCATCTGCCCACGGTCAAGCTGAAGCTGGGCCAGATGCAGTCCCGGCTGATGACGGCCCGGCTCTCCGCGTACCACGCGGTGCATCTGCTCGATCAAGGACTGTCCTGCGACGCCGAGTTGATGAACGCGAAGCTGGTCAACGTGGAGTCGGCGATCGACTCCGGCCGCGACGCGATGGAGATCCACGCAGCCGCCGGTCTCTTCACGGACCGGCCGATCGAGCGCTACCTCCGCGACGCCCACCACATCTTCGCCCCCGCGGGCACCTCCGACATCCAGCTCCTGCGGCTGGCCGAGGTCGCACTCGGCCAGGACAAGGGCAGTTGGTCCGAGCGGCTCTCGGACCTGGTCAAGCTGGAATCCGTACACGCCTGACCGCGTACGCGCAGAAGTACGCCCCGGCACGGCGAAGCCGTCCCGGGGCGCACCCATGTGTCCTGCACGGACGGGTCAGGGACGGGTCAGATCAGCCCTTCCTCGCGACGGTGGATCTGCTCCACCAGCTCCGCCGCCAGCGTCTTGATCGTCTCCAGACCCGCCCGGCCCCACGGTCGTACGTCGGTGTCGACGACGCAGATCGTGCCCAGCGCGATGCCCGTACGGTCGATCAGCGGCGCGCCCATGTAGGAACGGATGCCGATCTCGTCCACCACCGGGTTCCCCGCGAACCGCGGGTAGTCGCAGACGTCCTCCAGGACGAGCGCCTTGCGGCGCACCACGACGTGCGGGCAGTAGCCGTGGTCACGGGCCATGTACCTGCCGACGTCGCCGCCGGCCGCCGCCGCGCCCAGGTCGCTGCCGGAGTGGGTGCCGGCCGGAGTGTGCAGCCCGGCGAAGAACTGCCGGTTCTCGTCGATGAAGTTGACCATCGAGTACGGGGCACCGGTCACTTCCGCGAGCCGGTGGGCGAACTCGTCGAACGCGGGCTCCGGCCGCTCCCCCAGGCCCAGTTCGCGCAGTCGCCGCACTCGTGCGGGCGCCTCCCGGTCGACGGGGGTCAGCAGCAGATGACCGGTCGGGTCGTAGGTCATGACGGTGCTCCGTAGCTCGGCACGGGGGCCGGGATGGTGGTGAGCAGATGCTGGACGAGGAGGAGGAGGGTGCGGATGCCGGCGCTGGAGATCCGGGCGTCGCAGAGCACGACCGGCACCTCGGGCTTGAGGTCGAGCGCCGCCCGTACCTCGTCCGGCTCGTAGCGATACGCGCCGTCGAACTCGTTGACCGCCACGACGAACCCGATGCCGCGCCGTTCGAAGAAGTCGACGGCGGAGAAGCAGTCCTGCAGGCGTCGGGTGTCGGCGAGGACGACCGCCCCGAGCGCGCCCTCGGAGAGCTCGTCCCACATGAACCAGAAGCGTTCCTGGCCCGGAGTGCCGAACAGATACAGCACGTTCCGGTCGTCGAGCGTGATACGCCCGAAGTCCATCGCGACCGTGGTCGTGGTCTTGGACTCCACGCCCTCCAGGCTGTCGGTCGCCGCGCTGACCTGGGTCAGCAGCTCTTCGGTACTCAGCGGTTCGATCTCGCTGACCGCACCCACGAAGGTGGTCTTGCCCACGCCGAAGCCACCCGCCACCAGGATCTTGAGCGCGGTGGGGAACGGGTCGGTCGCGAAACTCTCGTGGCGCTCAGAGCCGTTGTCGTAGGCCATCGAGCACTGCCTCCAGCAAGGAACGGTCGGTTGGGTTGGCGTGGAAGCGGGGCGCCCGGGCTGTCAGCGCCCCGCAGTCCACGAGATCGGAGAGCAGAACCTTGGTGACGACCGCGGGGAGCCGTAAGTGCGCCGCGATCTCGGCCACCGAGGTGGGTCCGTCACAGAGCCCGAGTGCCAGGCTGTGCTCGGGACCCATGTGGGCCTGCGGTGTGGTGCCCGTCGCCATCACCATGGAGAGGAGGTCGAGCGCGGTGGTGGGCTGGGTCCGGCCGCCGATCACGGTGTACGGGCGGATCAGCCTGCCTGCCGCGTCATCGAGCCAGGGCCCCTCCTGGGAGGACGTCACGCTCACTGTCCTGCGCTGCGCGCCGCGCCCGCCGCCTGTCTGGCGGGGGTGACCAGATACGGCCGTACGCTCTTGACCAGCATCGCCATCTCGTAGCCCAGCACGGCGGCGTCCGCCTCGCGTCCGGCGAGCACCGCCAGGCACGTGCCGGAGCCGGCGGTGGTGACGAACAGCAGGGTGGAGTCGAGTTCGACGACCACCTGCCGCACCTCGCCGCCGTCGCCGAACCGGGCGCCGGCGCTGCGGCCGAGCGAGTACAGCCCGGAGGCCAGCGCGGCCATGTGGTCGGCTGCGTCGGTGTCGAGGCCGTGGACCGACTTGACCAGGCCGTCGGAGGAGAGCAGTACCGCGTTGCGGGTGTACGGGACCCGCTGGACCAGACCGCTCAGCAGCCAGTCGAGATCCGAGGAATGGCCGTTCGGCACATTGCTCGCCATGGTGCATCTACTCCTTGTGCGCGTCACCGGGACGCAGCGATTCATGGGCTGGGGGCTGGGATTCGGCGAGTCCGATACCGCGCTGGAAAGCGGCCATCAGACCCGGGTCGTGCAAGGCGTGCTCCTCGGGCGGGCGGGCGGCGGGCTCGTCGCGCAGCTGCGGGACGATGTGCTCCTGCGCGCGCCGCTTGGGGAGGAGAGGTCGGCCGGGCGCCTCCACGCGCGGGGCCGGCGGGATCGTGCCGGGGTTGGCACGCACGGCGTGATCTCCCCGTACGGGGAGGGGAGCGCCGTCGTGCGCCGGGGCGGCCGGGGCGGGCGCGCCCGCGTTCGGCTGCTGGAACGGAATCGCCGGTGCGGAGGTGGTGTACGTCAGCGGCCGGTGCGGAGGTTCGGCCGCGGGCTCCGGTGCGGGGGCCGGCGTCCGAACGGGGGTGTGCGCGGACGCGTGGACGGGCGCTGGCATCTGCGGGTGTACGGGTACCGGTGTGGGCGTTCCGTTGCCGTGCGTCCCGGTCGGGACCGGGGCGGCGGGGGGAGCGTGGACCGACGGGGCCGCGGTCGGCTGAGGCATCTGCGGCGCGTGCGAGGGCCGGCTCGCGGGGATGGCTCCCGGCTGGTTCTCGGTCCGCGCGAGCCCCTCGGGGTCGGCGCCGAGGAGGCCCTGCGGCAGCACGAGGACGGCCTGGATGCCACCGTAGATGTTCGACTGGAGGCGTACCGCGATGCCGTGGCGGCGGGCGAGCGCGGAGACGACGAAGAGGCCGATGCGGCCGTCCTGGAGCAGATGGGCGACGTTGACCTGGTCGGGGTCGGCGAGCAGGGCGTTCATCTTGTTCTGCTCGGTGACCGGCATGCCCAGGCCGCGGTCCTCGACCTCGATGGCGAGGCCGGCCGTGACGTACTGGGCCCGCAGCAGCACCGTGGTGTGCGGGGCGGAGAACAGCGTCGCGTTCTCGACCAGTTCGGCGAGCAGGTGGATGACGTCGGCCACGGCATGGCCCCGCAGCGTACCGTCGATCGGCGGGACGAGCTTCACGCGCGGGTACTGCTCGACCTCGGCGATGGAGGAGCGCAGGACCTCGGTCATGGTGACCGGATTCGACCACTGGCGGCGGGAGATGGCGCCACCGAGCACGGCGAGGTTCTCCGCGTGGCGGCGGATGCGGGTCGCCAGGTGGTCGACGTGGAACAGGCCCTTGAGCAGCTCGGGGTCCTCGACCTCGTTCTCCAGCTCGTCCAGGAGCTGGATCTCGCGGTGGACGAGGGACTGGAGGCGACGGGCGAGGTTGACGAAGACCTCGACCTTCTGCTCGTTGCCGACGCTGCTGGAGAGCCGGGAGGCCTGCACCACGGCGGCCACGGCGGCCTCGTGGGAGCGGGTCAACTCCTGGGCGAGCAGGTCGAACTCGTCGCCGGACGCCACGGCCGGCTGGATGGCCGGGCGGGCCGGGGGGCCGTCGCCGCGGCGCAGCTGCTCGACGACCGCACGCAGCTCGCTCTGGCCGCGGGCGCTGGAGCGGCGCAGGGCGTTGCAGCGGTCGAGCACGGACTTGGCCGCCCGGTCCGCACCGAGCGCGGCCGCGGTCACGGAGGCGACCGTGAGGGCGGCGGCGCCGGTCAGCGCGGCCCAGAGGCCGGCGGTGGGGCTGGCTCCGGTGGAGCGGATGGTGAAGATGACTGCTGCGGCGCCGCCGAGTGCCACGGCGACGGCCGGAAGCACGGAGGTGCGCAGGAGTTGCGAGCGTATACGGGCCTCCGACGGAGGCGGCACGGAATTCTGCGCGGGGTTGGGAGCCCCCGCGCCGGGAGCGGAACGGGCGCCTGACCGGCCGTGCCGCCCGCCCTCGCGGCGTTCGGACCGCGCGGCGGGTGCGCGAAGTTGAGACATGAGTGTCCTTGGTACGTGCCCAGGAATCGGCGTACTTCTCTGTCACTACGGGGGTGTGTACTACGTGGGTGTGATGAGCCTACCGATGATCACCAAGCACACACTGTAGTCGTCAACCGTTCATGTGCGGTGCGCAGTTGGCAAACTTACCCGTAGAGCGCCGCACTCTGGTATCACCCTTCGCACGACCGGCCGAGAACGTATGGCCGGAACCCGACAGAACCCCGGAGAACGACGGAGCGGAAGAGAGTTCAGGACCGTACACGCCGTAGAACTAGGCAGAAACGAGCCTTGACCGGAATCGGCAGATGGGAGCCGACATCGGGAGCGGGCGGGCGCCCAGGCACGCACCGGCCGAATCCCATGGGCCACTTTTCGGCCAGGCCCACGACCCTCGAATTCGCGTTCGCGTCCTTTCCGTTCGGGCGGACGCCCTGGTCGACGGTGTGACTGTCCGTACGACCGGAACCACCTCACCCACCTGCGGGGACGGGCGGCCGTCGGGCCGAAGGGTGATCGGTATCGTGTGTCGCCCGGGCTCCCGCACGGAGACAGCCGCGACATCCGTCGCGGTCAACGCCCGGTGCATGGACGGATGGTGTTCTGTGGAGGGTTCCTTGGGCGGGTCACATGCCGGTGCCACTGCCGCGACCGTGTGCGTCATCGGTGCGGGTCTGTCAGGGCTGGCGACGGCGCACGCGCTCTCGGTCAGGGGAGTCGACTTCGTCTGTCTCGAGAAGTCACCGGACGTCGGCGGGATCTGGCGCCAGCCGGGGGCCGGCGAGCGGGGCCCGGCCTATCGGTCGCTGCATCTGAACAGCGCCAAGCAGCTGACCGGCTACGCCGACTTCCCGATGCCGTCCGAACTGCCCCTCTATCCCAGCCACAGCGACGTCGCCGCCTATCTGCGCTCCTTCGCCGAGTGGGCCGGCCTGCTGCCCCGTGTCGAACTGCGTACCGAGGTGCTCTCCGTACGACAGGAGGCCGGTGGCGGCTGGACGGTCGTCAGCCGCGACGCGCACGGAGAGGTGACGGAACGGCGCTTCGAGCAGGTGATCGTCGCCTCGGGCCACAACACGGAGGCGGCGCTGCCGGATTCGCTGCCCCCCGGTTCCGGCTCCTTCGCCGGAACGATTCTCCACTCGATGGACTACGGCGACGGTGGCGACTTCGCCGGGCAGCGCGTGGTCGTTGTGGGGATGGGGGCGTCCGGCGTGGACATCGCCGCGGATCTCTCCCGGCACGCCGCGCAGACCGTGCTCTCCGTCCGCCGGGGGCTGCACATCGTGCCCAAGCAGCTCTTCGGCATGTCCGTGGACCTGATCGCCGATGCGCCGTGGTTCAACGACATGTCCTTCGACGAGCGGCGGCGCTTCGTCGAGCAGGCCCTGTTCGTGGCGCGGGGCAAGCTGTCGGACTACGGCCTCCCCGAGCCCGACCACCCCGTCTTCTCCTCGGCCGTGACCATCTCGGACGAGATTCTCAGCCGAATACGGCACGGCGGGGTGATCCCGAGGCCCGCGATCGCTTCCCTGGACGGCAGCACGGTGACCTTCACCGACGGAACCACGGTGGAGGCGGACGCGATCGTCTACTGCACCGGCTTCCGGATGGCCTTCCCCTTCCTTCCCGCCGGATGTCCGGCGGATCCGCGGCAGGGCGCCGTCGAACTGTACAAAAGGGTGGTCGCCCCCGACCGCCCCGGCCTGTACTTCGTCGGGCTGATCCGTCCCGTGGGCTCCATCACCCGCCTCGTGGAGGCGCAGTCGCGGTGGGTGGCGCGGATCGTCGACGGCGACGTCACCCTGCCGTCCGCGGAGGCCATGCGCGAGGAGATCAGTGCGTATCTGAGCGGTATCGAGGAGCGCTACGGGCGGACCGAGGGCGCTTCCATCCAGGTGGACGTCGGACCGTACCTGCGCGAGCTGCGGGAGTTGCAGGACGCGTAGGTTCCGCGTTCCGGGGTGGGTGAAGCTCCCGGTGGCAGGCCCTCGGGAAGCTTCACCGGCCCGTGTCGGCACCTGTGGGTGCCTGTCAGTGGACGGTCTCGACCTGCCGGGCCGGTGCGGCGACCGGTGGCCTGACCGCGTAGGCCTCCGAGGAGATGTAGGCGGTCACCCGCGGGGGCCTGCCCTGCTGGTGGGCGAGTCCCAGATAGGCGATGAGCCCCACACCGTCCCGGAGCCTCCGGGAGGTCACGGCGGACAGTGACCGCCGGAGCGGGCCGGGGTCGATGCCGTGCCGGCCGAGTACGGCCACCGCGCGGTCGAGGGCCTCGCCGTCGTGCCGGGCGTAGTCGCGGACCGGGATGTAGAGGGTGAAGCCGCTCGGCCGGCCGGTCGCCGTCTCGGTGAAGGCGTGGCAGGACTGGACGGGCCTGCGGTCCAGCCGTACCTCGTGCCCGTCCGTGCCCTCGATCCCGGTGTCGTGTCCGGCCGCCATGCGGAAGAACCCCGTGATCTCCGTCCGTCCGGGGCCGCCGTCCACGCGGGACAGGCCGGCCGCCTCCGGCGCCGACAGGTTGTGGTGCGCGAGGTAGACCTTCACCCGGGGTTCTTCCCAGTCACCCAGGTCAAGCGCGAAGAACAGATGGCGGTCGCCCTCGGGCAGCGCCGTGAACGCCTTCCGGTGACCGAGCCGGCGCAGAGCCTCCCGTACCGTGGCGGCGGAACGTTCCTGTCCGGACGCCGCGGGGTTCAGATAGACCTTCATCCGGGGGATTCCGCCGGGGACCAGCTCCAGCGCGCACCAGAGCGCGAGAGGGCCCTGGGGGTTCGGCGGGAAGAACAGGTCCTCCAGTTCGTCCAGGCGCTTCGTGTCGAATCCCCAGCGCCGCGCCATGTCGCGGACGACCCGCAGTCCCGTACGCCCGTTCTCCGCGAGGCTGTCGGCTCCGCAGCCCGGCTCGAGGAGCACCCGCAGGGTCGGGTCCTCGTTCGGTACGAAGGCGAGCGAGTACTCCACCGGCGTGTGGTCGTCGGAGAGAAGGGAGTCGTCGGGGGCCGGCAGCGCGAGCGGCCGCTCGGCGACGGGACCCAGGACCATGAGCAGCGTCCGTGCGTAGTCCGCGGAGTCGGACCCGTTCAACCCCGCGGCCTCGCACAGCCGCAGCACCTGTCTCGCCGCGTGGTCGCCGAGTGTCCCCCCGTCGGGCGGGTTCGGGCCACCTGGCGGGGAGGCGGCCACCGACCCGTCCGCCCCGGGCCGGAGCGCCCAAGAAGATACCCGCCTGGAGAGGCGGGTATCGAGGGTTCCCAACTCGGTGGGGTGGTGCATCAGATCGGCGTCGGCGGATATGTGGTCCACGACACTCCTTGCCTCGTAAACAGGATGGATGGCGCGATGCTCACTACCCCCGAGGCGGAACGTTCATGCCGTGACAGATGAGGCGGTCGGAATGACGTGTGTCACTTGGTGAGCCAGTTGAGGAACTGGCTCCACTTTCCTGCGCGTTCGCGCTTGTCGCCCGCCGCGGCCGCCGCCTCGGGGCGGGTGGGCGCCTCGGGACGTGCCTCGGGGACGGTCCCGCGGAGGGTCTCGGCCGGGGTGAACCGGGCGGGCAGCGTGGCAAGGCCCCGGTTGAACGGGCCGGGGCGCCAGACGAGGCTGTCCTCCGGGACGGCGAGTTCGACATCGGGGAGCTGGTTGAGCAGGTTCTCGATGGCGGTCACCGTGATCTGCCGGGCGGGCTCCTTCGACGGGCAGGCGTGCGGGCCCGCGCTCCAGGCCAGATGGGCCCGGTTGCTGCCGGCCTGACGCGCCTCGCTCAGCGCCGGACCGGAGTTGGCGGCCGCGAAACTGACGAGGACGAGATCGCCCGCGCTCAGCTTCTGCCCGGCGAACTCCATGTCGTGCGCCGGATAGTGCGGCGCGAGGTTCTGCATGGGCGGGTTCTCCCACAGGGTGTCGTCGATCGCTTCGTCGATCAGCCCGCCCCGGTGGGCGTACGCATCGTGGGTGAGGAGCCGGTGCAGGATGTTGCCGATGAGATTCCGCAGGGGTTCATTGCCCGCGACCAGCAGGAGCGCGAGCTGATGGACCATCTCCTGGTCGGTCAGCGCTGCCTGATGCTGCATCAGCCACGAGGTGACGTCGTCACCCGGCCTGGCCCGCTTGAGCGCCACCAGTTCGCCGACGGCGCCGAACAGCACCTCGATGGCCCTTTCGGCGTTGACGCCGTCGAACATGCCGGTGATGCCGAACACCACACGGTCGCCGATGTCGGCGGGGCAGCCGAAGAGTTCGTTGAACACGAACAGCGGCAGCTGCTTGGCGTAGTCACCGAGCAGATCGGCGGATCCACGTGTACCGAACTGGGAGATGAGGTAGTTGGAGACCTGTTCGGTGCTCCGGCTCAGCCTGCGCGAGTCGACGCGGGCCATGCTGTCCGTGACGGCCTGACGCAGCCGCAGGTGCTCGGCGCCGTCGCTGAACATGCAGTTCTGCCGGTACGCCAGCACGGGGACGACCGGGCTGTCCGGGCTGATCCGGCCCTCGGCGAGGTCCCGCCAGCGGCGTGCGTCCTTGCGGAAGGAGCCGGAGTCCTGCAGCAGTTGCAGCGCCGTCGCGTAGTCGGTGACGAGCGTGGCCTCCACCCCCGGAGCGAGCTCCACGGGTGCGGTCGGGCCGAAGTGCCGCAGGTAGGAGTAGTACGCCTGCGGATCGGCCGCGAACTCCGGCCCGTGCAGCGGCACCCGGCCGCCGGCGCTGTGGGCGGGGCACCCGGGCGGGGGGACGGGGGCGGCCGTGGGTTGAGCGTCCATGTCTGCTTCCTAGTGAGCGCGGTCCAGCAGATGCCGGACAAGTGTGATCAGCGCGTCGGCGGACGACTGCTCGTCGCGCGCGTCGCAGGTGACGACCGGGGTGTCGTCGAGCAGGTCGAGCGCCTCGCGCAGTGCCCGTACCTCTCGATCCGCCGTGCCGTCGAATCGGTTGACCGCGATCGCGTAGTCGAGGCCGTACTGCTCGATCAGGTCGATCACGGCGAAGGAGTCCGCCAGCCGCTCGGGGTCGACCAGCACCAGCGCTCCGAGCGCGCCGCGCGCCATGTCCTCCCACATCTGCACGAAGCGCTGCTGGCCAGGCGTCCCGAACAGATACAGCACGACGCGGTCGCTGATGGTCAGTCGGCCGAAGTCCATGGCCACCGTGGTGGTGGTCTTGCTCCGGACACCCTTGAGGTCGTCGAACGACTCGCCTGCGCGCGTCATCGTCTCCTCGGTGGACAACGGAGGGATCTCCGAGATCGCACCGATGAAGGTGGTCTTGCCGACGGCGAAGTGACCGACGACGAGGATCTTCACCGCGATCTGCGTCGCTCCGCCTCGGACGTACGCCTGCTCACCCAAACTTGGTGCGTAGTCCATTCAGCACCTCCGTGAGGATGTCTCGGTCCGCGAGCGCGGCACGCTGTACGGGCGGGCGGGTGATGAGGTAGCCGCCCTCGGTGAGTGCGGAGAGAAGGATCTTCACCACGCCCATGGGCAGCCGCGTGTGCCCCGCGATCTCGGCGACCGAGAGATAGCCGGCGGTGCACAGGTCCAACAGGCCCTGCTCCTCGGGAGACAGCCGCGTCGGACGCTGCTCCTCGTCACCCGCCGCGGTGACCAGGGTGATCAGGGACAGCTGCTCCTCGTCGGGCAGGCCGCGTCCCTTGGTGATGACGTACGGACGCACTAATTCCGCGGCCTCGGGCTCCAGCTCTCCGAAGCCGCTCATGAGCGGACGCCGAGGTTCTCGCGCGGCGGTGTCGTCAGGGCCTTGCCCAACTGGCCGACGAGCTGCTGCATCCGGAAGGTGATGTCCTGCATGTCGACGTCCGGCGAGGCCGAGACACCGAGGTACGCGCCCTCCCCGGCGGAGATGAGGAAGACCCAGCCCCCGTCGAACTCGACCAGCGTCTGTCGCCACCGCAGCTGGCCGCCGTCGACGAAGAACCCGAGCGAGCGGCTGAGCGACTGCACACCGCTCATCGCGGCGGCGACGGTGTCCGCGTTGTCCTTGTCGAAGTCCTTCGTCCGGGCCATCAGCAGACCGTCGGCGGAGACGAGGACCGCGTGCAGCGCCCCGGGTATCTCCAAGGCGCTGTCAAGCATCCATGACAGATCGTCGTTCACGAGATCTCATGCCCTTCGCTGCTCGCATCACGTGTGCTGCTGGTTCGATCCGCGGAGTCCGGGCGTGTGGCCCGGCCGGATTGCGTGCCTCGCTGGAAGGCCCCCATGATCGCCGCGGTCTCGGCACCGGAGCGCGTCGCCGCGGATGCGGTCGTGCTGCCCGGGACGATGGCCATCGGCCGCTTGCGGCGGCGCTTCGGCAGCCCGTCGGCGGTCGAGGAGCCGGCCACCGCGGCTTCGGGGCCGCTCGGGTCCGTCGCGGAGGCCGCGGGGACGGCCGGCGTCGGCGCCTTCCTCTCCGGCATGTTGGTGAGCAGCTCGTGCGGCAGGAGGAGTACGGCGCGGACGCCTCCGTACGGAGAGCTGGAGTCCACGGACACCTCGAAGCCGAAGCGCTCGCAGAGCACACCGATCACGGCGAATCCGAACTGCGGGGGGCTGCCGAGCCCCGAGACACCGGAGACGCGCTCGCTCAAGAGGAGTTTCGCGGCCCTGGCCCGCTCCTCGTCGTTCATACCGACACCGGCGTCGTCGACGACGATGCAGATGCCCTTGGGCACGGTACGGATGTTGATCTCGACCACGGTGTCCGGGCTGGAGTAGCTGGTGGCGTTGTCGAGCAGCTCGGCGAGAGCCAGCGCCACCGGTTCGACGGAGCGACTGGTGATCGCGAAGTCGACCTGCGAAAGGATCTCCACGCGGCGGAAGTGACGGATCCTGCCCTGGGCGCTGCGGACCACGTCGTAGACCGAGGCGACGTCACGCTGTCGCCCCAGCCAGCCGTCGCACAGCACCGCGATGGACTGAGCACGCCGGCCGAACTGCGAGTTCGTGTGGTCGATCTCCAAGAGGTCCTGGAGAATCACGGACTCGCCGTACTTGTTCTGCAGTCCGGAGATGACCGACTGCTGCTCGGCGGCAAGGCCCTGCAGGGTCCGCATCGCGGACTTGAGGACCGACTTGGTGGCGTCCTGGGCACGTTCCTTCTCGACCTCGACGGATTTCGAGAAGCTGATCTCCAGCTCGGTGTAATGGGCCTTGATCTCTTCGATCTCACCCCGCAGAGCCCTTGTCCCCCTGCGCTGGCGAACAATGACGGCGACTGCGCCGATGACGGCGACGAGAAGGACCCAGAGCACTGGGTTCTGTGCGTAATGCGTCATAAGACTCTCTTCAGGCGACTGACGGCCAGCTGCTGAATTCCGTCAATGCGGGTGGACCGGCGGACCCGTCCGTGCCGGTCATTGCGCGGATGGCCACCGCGGTCGGAGATGTCGTCTTCGCCCATCCCCCGCCCCGCAAGCGGGATGATCGTATCACCGGGCGACGAACAGGTGACCGATCGTCAACAGGGGGGTACCTGGTGGACATTGAGCCCGCTCGACGGCGTAAGCGGAATGCGCAGGCCGGGCGGCACGGAGAGTTCACGGCCGAGCGGGGCGCGCATCGCGGGGAGTTCACGAACTTGTACGAAATGACTGGGAATTGCCGTCGGGCCCCGAGGTGCGGCGGGCGCGTACGGGCGCTTCGTGTTCCCGGGTGAGGGTCCGTCCCGGCGCGGGCGGGGTCGCGGCGCGGGACACGGAACCTGCCGGGCCGGCGGCGGTCCGGCCGGTCGCGCGCGGTGCGGGCCGGCGGCGTTCGGTCCCGGCCAGTCGGGGCGCGGGCCGGGCTGCCGGGGGCCGGCAGGGCCTGGTCCGGGCCGGTCGGGCGCGGTCCGGGCGGGTCGGGTCCGGTCGGCGGCCAGGCGGGGACGGTCGGGCTCGGCCCGGGCCGGTCGGCTACGGAGTCAGCCGGCCCGACCCCGGTAGCCGTGCGTTCGTCGGGTTTGTGCGCGCCCCGGGGTCAGCGCTCGCCCGCGAGGTCCAGGTCTCCGCGGGCCTCCGCGGCCGGAGCCTGCCCCTTGGGGCGGCGCCAGGGGCGGGCGATCGGGACGGAGATGCCTCGCCACCACGGGTCGGCGGGGAGCTTTCCGGAAGGCTCGAAGGGCTCGCCCGGGAGGGGGGACGCGACGGCCTGTCCGGCCTCCGCACCCGCGTCGCTCGTCCACTCGCCGGGCTCCGCCCAGGCGTGCAGGGCCAGGTTGAAGGTGCCCCAGTGGATCGGCAGCAGCACGCCGTGCGGACGGCCGCCCTGGAGGTCGAGATGGGCCTGCACGCCCTCGGCGGGCGTCATGTGGATGTCGGGCCAGTACTCGGTGGAGTACGCCCCGATCTGGATCATGGTCGCGTCGAAGGGGCCGTGCGCGGCGCCGATCTCGGAGAAGCCGGGGAAGTAGCCCGTGTCACCGCTGTGGAAGATCCGGTGGTCGGGGCCCGAGACGACCCAGGACGCCCAGAGGGTGTGCTGGGTGTTGCGCAGACCCCGGCCGCAGAAGTGGCGCGCGGGGGTCGCGGTGAGCCGCAGCTCGCCGATCTCGGTGGACTCGTTCCAGTCGAGCTCGCGCAGACGCGACGGAGACACTCCCCAGCGCTCCAGATGGGCTCCGACTCCCAGCGGGACCGCGAAGATCGTGTCCGTGGACGCCAGAGCCTTGATCGTGGGCAGATCGAGGTGGTCGTAGTGGTCGTGGGAGATCACGACGACGTCGACCGGGCCGAGCGCGGCGAGCGGCAGCGGCACGGGGTGCAGCCGCTTCGGTCCGGCGAAGGTGTAGGGCGAGCAGCGGTCGCCCCAGACCGGATCGAAGAGCACCCGCCGGCCGTCGATCTCGGCGAGGACGCTGGAGTGCCCCATCCAGGTGAGCCGGAGCCCCGAGACCGGGGGCTTGGCGAGGTCGGCCAGGGTGGTGGGGTGGACGGGGATCGCGCCGGTGGGGGCTCGGCGCGCCCTCGCTTCCTTCTGGAAGTAGATCTTGGCGAACTCGACGGTGGAACCGGAGGGCCGGGTCCGGGCGGCCACCGGGTTCTGGAAGACCCCGTCGGCGAAGTTCGGCGAGCGCCGGATGCGCTCCCAGCGCTCCCCGGCCGGGTCGGCGCCGAAGGCCTCGGGCCGCAGGGCGCGCAGGCGGGCCCGCAGCGAGTGGTCGGAGCCGGTGCCGGTCACGAGGCCTCCTGATGGTCGGTGTCGTTCCATTATGGGCAACCCGCGCCACTTACGGCCGGGACGATGGGTGATACTGAATCACTGTTCAGTAGCGCTGGCCGAACTCAGGAGTATTCCCATGAGCCCCGCACCCCTGCTGTCCGTCGGCTGGACCGACCACGTGACCGGCCGCCGCGGCCATCTGGTCGTCGACCGGCTCGTGCGCGGGGTGGCCAGCGGCGGGCTGCGGATGCGCGAAGGGTGCACGGCCGAGGAGGTCGCCGGACTCGCCAGGGGCATGACCATGAAGGAGGCCCTGCACTACGACCCGACCAGCCGGTACGTCCCGCTGGGCGGCGCCAAGGGCGGCATCGACTGCGATCCCCGCTCCCCCGAGGCGTACGGCGTACTGGTTCGTTACCTCCGGGCGATGCGGCCGTACATCGAGCGCTTCTGGACCACGGGCGAGGATCTGGGTCTGACGCAGGACCTGGTCGACCGGGCGGCGGCGGAGGCGGGGCTCGTCTCCTCGATCCAGGCGGTGTACCCCCTCCTGGAGGACGAGGCGGCGGCCCGGCAGCGCCTCGCCGACGCCTTCGAGGTCGATGTGGACGGGATCGGGCTCGACGAGCTCGTGGGCGGCTGCGGGGTCGCCGAGTCGGTCCTCGTGGCCCTGGATCGCTCCGACCGGCCGTACGCGGGAACGCGGGTCTCGATCCAGGGGCTGGGGACCATGGGCGGGGCCACCGCCCGCTTCCTGGAACGGGCCGGACTCGTCGTGGTGGCGGTCGCCGATGTGAAGGGCACGATCGTCAACCCGGAGGGGCTCGATGTCGAGGCGCTCCTCGCGGCCCGCGACGCGCACGGGACCGTGGACCGCTCGGCTCTGCGGCCCGGGGACCGGGAGGAGTCCGGCGATGCCTGGCTGTCGGTCGACGCGGAGGTCCTGGTCCCGGCGGCCGTCTCGTACGCGATCGACACCGAGGCACAGGGCCTGATCCGGGCCCGGTGGGTCGTCGAGGCGGCCAACATGCCGGTCCTCCCCGAGGCGGAGGTGCTGCTCGCCGCGCGTGGGGTCGTGGTGCTCCCGGACGTCGTCGTCAATTCGGGCACCAACGCCTGGTGGTGGTGGACGCTCTTCGGCGACATCGGGGCGGACGCGGAAGAGGCCTTCGGGTTCACCCGGCGGGCCATGCGGTCCCTGGTGGGCCGGATGCTGGACCGGGCGGAGGCGGACGGGAGTACGCCACGTGCGGCGGCGCACGCGCTGGTGGAGGAGCGGCTGCCGGAGATCGCCGAGCGTTACGGCTGGTACTGACGGCGCCGGCCTTGACCGCAACGGCGCCACGCCCCACGTAAACGATCATGCCCGCGTCATGTGCTGTGTAGGCTGACCGACGTGGCAAGAGTGCGGTTGAGCGTGGCGGAACGGCAGGAGGAACTGCTCAGGGCCGCCGTCGAACAGATCGAGGAACGGGGCGTGGCGGCCGTCAGGATCGCCGACGTGGCCTCCGCGCTCGGCGTCAGCAACGCACTGGTGCTCTACCACTTCTCGACCAAGGAGAAGCTCGTCGCCGCGGCCTTCGCCTACGCCGCCGAGGCCGACCTCGCGCATCTTCGCCGCCTCCTCGGGCGGCGGACCACCGCCCTGCGCCGGCTGCGCGCGGCCGTCCGCTGGTACGCACCGACGGGGCAGGCCAAGGGTTGGCGGCTGTGGATCGAGGGCTGGGCGGCCTGCCTGCGGGAACCCGCGCTGCGCGAGGTCGCCGGTGCGCTCGACCAGCAGTGGAAGGCCGCCCTGACACAGGTGATCGCCCAGGGGGCGGCGGCCGGCGAGTTCCCCTGCCCGGACCCCGCCGCCGCGGCCTGGCGGCTGACGGCCTTCCTGGACGGGCTCGCGGTGCAGATGACCTCGTACGCCGGGTCGCTCTCGCGCGCCGCCATGCTGGAGTGGGCCGACGCCGCGCTGGCCCGCGAGCTCGGCCTCCCCACTTTGGACGGCGCCGGGGCGCCGTCCGCTCGGCCTTAGCGGGGGACGGCGCGGCCGACCCGGCGGGGTGCGGCACGTACGAGGAGATGCCGGGCACCTTCCCATTCCTTCCTTTCGGCCGCCGCTCGCGTGGCGCGTGGGGAGAGGCTCAGCACACCGCCGGACGGCGGTGCGCCGGGCGTCCGGCCGGCCAGTCCGGGCCGATGAGGGGATCAGCGCGCGGTGGCGAGCACCTGCGCCGTGCCGTCCGGCATACCGGCGATCGCGACCCGCTGTGCGGCGAACTTGGCCGCACCGCCGTACCCGGCCAGCGGAGCCGGACCGTGCCAGTGGCCGGCCTGGGTGCGCACGTCGTGGTAGACGTGTCCGTCATTGCCGATGGCGAGCACCTGGGAGGAGCCGTCGGGCAGACCGGCGATGGCGATGTCACTGGCCGCGAGGCGGGAGGCCCCACCGAACCCGGCGAGCGGAGCGAAAGCCGTCCAGGTGCCGTCCGCACGGAAGATGCGGTGGTAGGTGTATCCGTCGTTGCCGACCGCGAGGACCTGCGCCGAGCCGTCGCCGAGTCCGGCGACGGCGACGCTGGTGGCGGACATCCGGCTCGTGCCGACCCCGTCGAGCGGGGCGAACCCGGACCAGGAACCGGAGGCGTGGCGGACGTTGTGGTACACGTTCCTGTCGTTGCCGACGGCGAGGACATGGGTGTTGCCGTTCGGAGTGGTCGCGACGGCCACGTCGGCCGCCGCGAAACGCGGCGCCCCGTCGTAGCCGTCGAGCCAGGCGAAGCCCGTCCACGAACCGCTCTCGAGGCGGACGGTGTGGTAGACGTTGCCGTCGTTGCCGACCGCGAGGACATGGGCGGAGCCGTCCGGGGCACCGGCGATCGCGGCGTTGCTCGCCGCGAAGCGGGAGGAGCCGCCGAAGCCGTCGAGCGGGGCGAACCCGGTCCACGAGCCGCTGACGTAGCGGGAGTTGTGGTACAGGTTGCCGTCCGTGCCGATGCCGACGATCTGGGCCGAGCCGTCGGGGGCACCGCTGATGCCCACGCCGTGGCCGTGGAAGTACGGAGCGCCGTCGTAGCCGTTCAGCGGGGCGAACCCGGTCCATGTGCCGTCGGCCCGCCGGTACTCGTGGAAGAGGCGTCCCTGCCATGACTCCTGGGCAGGGCCGTCCGTGATCCGGTGGTAGCGGTACGCGAGCATGCCACGGGAGTTGAGTTCCGAGCGCGACACGTTCCGCTGACGGGTCGGCCCGCTGCGTCCGTACTCCTCCATGATGACGGCGGTCTGCCGGCTGCCGTCCGCCCACCCGACGAACAGCATCACATGGGTGTCGATGTTGTTGAGGGCGTCACCCGGCAGCAGCGCGTCAAGGCTGCCGAGACGCGTGGAGACACCGCGCAGCGTCCAGGTGTTGAGGCTCTCGGGGAGCTGCCAGGCCATGGAGACGAAGCCGGAGCAGTCCTGCCGGTAGCGGCCGCCGGTCTTGCTGTCGTACCACCAACCCCACGGGCTGCTCAGTCCGTTGGGGCTGTACGGCACCTGCAGGTCGACCCAGACGCGGCCACGCGCGAGCACCTGCTGGCGGGTGATGGGGTCGCCGAGGTCGCCGTTGCCGAGCGAGCCGTTGGACGTGGGTCGGATCCACTGACCCGACACCAGGGTGTCGGCGTGAGCCTGTGACGCAGCCGCGACGGGAACGACAGCGGCGGCCGCGACGGCGGTGGCACCGCGAAGGATTGAGCGTCTGCTGGGCATGAGTCTCCCTCTGAGGAAGGTGCTGCATGACGGAACGCGCCCTCGGTCGCACGGATCTCCGGGACCCCCGGCGCGCCGCGCCATCCTCATCAAGAGACTGAGCGATTGTCAATCTATAGTGAAACAGGAATACTTCATCCTCCAGTATTCACTACAGTAGGGCCTTCAATAGCGCTGAAGATTTCAATACACTGAACATCCGTGGGCATCTGATCACCCCTGACGGCTCAGGGCGGGAAAAGGTCGGCGTGAAGCGCGTACGACCCTGGTGGCGGCCGGTGCATCATCGAACGTAGGGAGACCATCGACGAGGAGCGGCGATGAGGCTGTCTTTCCTTGAGCCCCTCTACGCAGAGCCGGGCCCGTACGCCTCCGTGTACCTGGACACCTCCCGAGACGCCGAGCATCCCGAGCGGGCGATCGCGCTGCGCTGGCAGCGGTTGCGCGAGAGCCTGTCCCGTCAGGGCGCGGACAGGACATTGCTGAACGTGCTGGAGGAGGCGGTCGGCGCCGACGCGGAGGTGCCGGGGGTGCACGGGCAGGCAGTCTTCGCCGCCCACGGCACGCTCGTCCTGGACGGGGAGCTACCGAGGCCGCCCGAGCACGATTCCGCGCGCTACAGCACGCTGCCCGACGCGATGCCCCTGGTCACCCAGCATGTTCCGGAGATCCCCTACATCGCCGTGGTCGTCCACTACCGCGGCCTTCCCACGGCCGAGACCCACGGCTGGGTGACGCTGGAGGCGGAGACCGGCACCTGGCCCACCTCCACCGTGACTCCGGGTGAGCGGCTGCACCGCAGGGTCCCGGTGGCGACCTGGCACCACACCTCCCTCCGGCTCGGCCACCGGCTGGACGAGCAGGCGCGGCGCGCCCATGCCGACGCCGTCATCGTGGGCGGGGACGAGTGGGCGGGCAACGTGCTGGTCCGCCGTCTGCCGCGCACCCTGCGGGACAAGGTCGTTCGCGTGGGCGGCCGGACCCCCACCGAAACCGGACGCGCCCTGTTGGAGCCGCAGCTCGACGCCGTCTTCCGCGGCCACATGGCCGCGCACGACTGGGAACTGGTACAGATCTTCATCGGCCGGCGCGCCGCCGACGGGCCCACGACGGAGGGGCTGGCCGCCACCGTCGCCGCCCTGCAACGCGGCCAGGTCTCGGCGCTGCTCCTGAACCGCCCGCCCGGGTCCTCACTGCGGCTCTGGGTAGGCCCCCATCCCACGCAACTCGCTTTGAGCGAACCAGAGTTGATCTCCTTCGGTGTGCGGGCCCCGCGCGAGGAACGCGCCGACGAGGCCCTCGTCCGGGCCCTCGTCGGCACCGGTGCGGAGCTGGTCGCCGTGCCCGAGAGCGAGCTGACTCTGCACGAGGGCGTGGGCGCCCTGCTGCGGTACGCCGACCCCGGGCCCCCGTCCTGACGCCCCTCCGTGGTGAACACGCCGCGTGCCGACCACCCGTTCGACGTCAGGGGTGCCGACGGACAACGCCCCCCGATCGCCCCCGGCGCGCGGAGTTGTCGGTGCGGCTTGGTACAACTGCTCGCGTCAGCCGATCAACGCCGTCCGGTGTCTGGAGCATTCATGACCATTTCGGGATATCTGCAGGAGTTCCACGGCCTGCCCGTGTTCCACTTCCCGGATCGTGACACCGTCGTCGAGCTGCCGGACGCCGCTTCCGTGGCCTGGCGCGTCTCCGGCCCGACGTACTGCGAACCCGACGACGAGCAGTGGGAGGAGTTCTTCGCCCGCTTCCTCGCGGACGTCGACACGGAGCGGGTCCGCGCGCTGATCGTCGGCGGTTGGGACGAGGCGTACGAGACCTCGTCCGCGGCGATCGTCGCCGCCCTCGTCGCGGCAAAGGACCGGCTGCCCGGTCTTGAGGCGCTCTTCCTCGGCGACATGGGCTTCGAGGATTGCGAGATCAGCTGGATCCAGCAGTCCGATGTGACGCCGCTGCTCGCGGCCTACCCCGCCCTGCGGGAGTTCGGTGTGCGCGGCGGTTCGGAGCTCGTCTTCCCGGCGATCCGGCACTCCGGACTGCGCACGCTCGTGGTGGAGTCGGGCGGTCTCGGTGCCGAGGTCGTGCGCGGTATCGCCGGGAGCGACCTGCCCGCGCTGGAGAAGCTGGACCTGTGGCTCGGCACGGACGAGTACGGCGGTGACTCCACGGTCACCGACCTGGAGCCGCTGCTCGCCGGCACCCATCTCCCCGCCCTGCGCCATCTCGGGCTGCGCAACAGCGTCATCCAGGACGAGATCGCCGCCGCCGTGGCGGGCGCCCCGGTGGTCGCCCGGCTCGACCGCCTCGACCTGTCGATGGGCACGCTCACCGACGAGGGGGCCGAGGCGCTGCTCGTGGGGCAGCCGTTGACCCACCTCACTCACCTCGACCTCTTCCACCACTACCTGTCGGAGAAGATGAGCGAGCGGATCGTCGACGCCCTCACCCCGCACGGCGTGACCGTCGACGTCGACGACGCGCAGGATCCGGAGGACGACGGCGACGGCGAGATCTACCGGTACGTCGCGGTCGCCGAATGACGCACTCCCCGCCCCTCGCGCACCCCCGCCTCGTCGTCGTCGGCAACCCGGCCAACCGCCGGGTCGCGTTCTTCCGCGACGCGGTGCGGGCCGCCGGGCTGCCCGAGGTGCGGGTCGAGCCCTGGCTCGACGTCCTGCGGGGCGGGGCACGGTTCCACCCGGGCGAGACGGTCCGGCTCGAGTCGCCCGGCGAGGAGCCGGAGGTCGACCGGCTGCTGCGCGGCACGGACGACCCGACCCGGGTCGAGGGCACGGGCCGCTGGTACGAGTCGTTCACGGCGGCCACGGCAGAGCTCGCGCGGAGCGTGGGCTATGCCGGGGCGGTCCTCGTCGACGACCCGGCCGAGCTGGCGGTGCTGTTCGACAAGCGGCTCGCCCATGCCCGGCTCCGCGAGGCCGGGGTCCCGGTGCCGGACTCGCCGACATCAGGGGCGGACGCCCCAGCCGTACGGGGCTGGTCGGACGTCCGCGCCCTGATGGCGGAATCGGGCCTGCGCCGGGTGTTCGTGAAGCTCGCCCACGGCTCGTCCGCCTCGGGGGTACTGGCCGTGGAGACGAACGGCGCCGACCGCGTGCAGGCCACCACCTCCGTGGAACGCGCCCCGGACGGACGTCTCTTCAACTCCCTCCGGGTGCGCCGCTATACGACAGAACGCGAGGTGGCCGCCATCGTGGACGCGCTCGCCCCCGACGGGCTGCACATGGAGCGCTGGTTGCCGAAGGCGGCCCAAGGCGGCCGTGTGGCCGATCTGCGCGTGGTCGTGATCGCAGGCCGGGCCACCCATGCCGTCGTACGGACCAGCCGCTCCCCCATGACCAATCTTCATCTGGGCGGTACCCGGGGCGACTTGGGCGCCGTGCGCGCGGCTGTCGTCGGCGCGGGCGGACGGTGGGCGGATGCGCTCGACGTGTGCGAGCGGGCCGCCGACGCCTTCCCCAGCACCCAGTGCGTCGGCGTCGATCTGCTTCCGGCCGTCGGCTGGCGGCGCTTCGCCGTCGGCGAGGTCAACGCCTTCGGCGATCTCCTCCCCGGGCTCACCGGCCTCCCGGGCAGCGGCGCGGAGGGCCAGGACACCTACGCGGCCCAGGTCTCCGCACTCCTCCGCGGAAGCCCTGACAGCACCACCAGCAGCACCAGTCACACCACAGGAACGAGCATCGTGTGAACCAGCCTCCCGCACCCGACATGAACGAGATCGTGGGCAGCCACGATCTCCTCCTGGTCACACTCGACACCCTCCGGTACGACGTCGCCACCGAGCTCGCCGCGGCCGGCCGCATCCCGAACCTGGCCCGGCACCTCACCGGCGGCAGCTGGGAGCGCCGGCACGCCCCCGGCAGCTTCACCTACGCCTCCCATCAGGCGATCTTCGCGGGCTTCCTGCCGACGCCGGACGCCCAGGGCCCGCACCCCAGACTCTTCGCCGCACGGTTCGCGGGCAGTGAGAGCACCGCCGACGGCACCTTCGTCCACGACACCCCCGATCTGGTCTCCGGTCTCGCGAAGGAGGGCTACCGCACCGCCTGCGTCGGCGGCGTCGGCTTCTTCAACGGCCAGGGCCCCCTCGGCTCCGTGCTGCCCGGCCTCTTCCAGGAGAGCCACTGGGAGCCCGACTTCGGCGTCGCCTCCCCCACCTCTTTCGAGTCCCAGGTGACCCGCGCCGAGGAGATCGTCGCCGCGCTCCCGCACGAGCAGCGCCTCTTCCTCTTCGTCAACGTCTCCGCCCTGCACCAGCCCAACTGGTTCCATCTGCCCGGCGCGACCCGGGAGTGCGGGGACACCCGCGCCTCGCACGCGGCGGCGCTGGAGTACGTCGACCGGCACATCGGCCGGCTCTTCGCCGCCATGAGCAGCCGCCGGAGCTGCTTCGCGATCGTCTGCTCCGACCACGGCACGGCATACGGGGAGGACGGCTTCACCGGTCACCGCCTCGGCCACGAGGTCGTCTGGACCGTCCCGTACGCCCACTTCCTGCTGGACGGCCCGGAGCGGGAGGCGGTCGCATGACCGAGGCCCCGCGTCCGTACGAAAGTTATGTCTACGCCTATCCGCACAAGACGGCGTACCGGCCACTCCCCGACCCCGCGCCCTCCCTCGCGGCTCTGTGGGCGGACGAGCCGAAGGACACGCTCTCCCTCTATGCGCACATACCGTTCTGCGAGGTCCGCTGCGGCTTCTGCAACCTCTTCACCCGGATCGGCGCCCCGGACGAGCTGACCAGCCGCTATCTGGACGCGCTCGACCGACAGGCGACAGCCGTGAGGGAGGCGCTCGGCGACGCCGGACCGGTCCGTTTCGCCACGGCCGCCTTCGGCGGCGGCACCCCCACCTTCCTCACCGCCGGCGAGCTTGAGCGGCTCTGCGACATCGCGGAGAAGCGGATGGGTGCGGATCTGCGGGCCGTCCCGCTGTCCGTGGAGACCTCCCCTTCGACGGCCACCGCCGACCGGCTCGCGGTTCTGGCCGACCGGGGCGCCACCCGGCTCAGCATCGGGGTGCAGAGCTTCGTCGAGGCCGAGGCCCGCGCCGCCGTGCGGCCGCAGCGCCGCGCCGATGTCGAGGCCGCGCTCGCCCGCATCCGGGACACCGGGGCCCCCGTACTGAACATCGATCTGATCTACGGCATCGACGGCCAGACCGAGGAGTCCTGGACCCTTTCGCTCGACGCGGCGCTCGCCTGGGCGCCCGAGGAGCTCTATCTCTATCCCCTCTACATCCGCCCGCTCACCGGCCTCGGCCGGCTCTCGCCCACCGCGGACCGGGAGTGGGACGAGCAGCGACTGCGGCTGTACCGTCACGGCCGGGACCATCTGCTCGCGCGGGGGTACGAGCAGCAGTCGATGCGGATGTTCCGGCGCGCGGACGCTCCGCCACAGGGCGCGGACGACTACGCCTGCCAGACGGACGGGATGATCGGCCTGGGCTGCGGGGCGCGCTCGTACACCTCCTCGCTGCACTACTCCTTCGACTACGCCGTCGACATGAGGGAGGTCCGCTCGATCATCGACTCCTACACCGGGACGCAGGACTTCACACGCGCCCAGGTGGGCCGGTGGGTCGACGCGGACGAGGCGCGCCGACGCCATCTGCTCCAGTCGCTCCTGCAGGCTCGGGGCATGTCCACGGTCGACTACGACGAGCGGTTCGGCACCTCGCCGTTCGCGGACTTCCCGGCCGAACTGGGCCGGTTCGAGCAGCTCGGCTGGCTGGATCCGACGGCCCCCGCCGGCCTGCTGCGGCTCTCGCCCGAGGGCCTGGCCCACTCGGACGCGCTCGGTCCCGCGCTGTTCTCGCCTGCCGTACGGGCAGCGATGGCCGCCTACGAGCCGAAGTAGCGGAGGTGACGGCATGGACCTGACGATCCTCTACCGTGGCCCGCTCGCCTCCTGCGACTACGACTGCCCCTACTGCCCCTTCGCCAAGCGCCGTGACAGCCGCGAGCAGCTGCGTGCCGACCGCGCCGCGCTGGAGCGCTTCTCCGCCTGGGCGGCCGCGCAGACCGGCGACCGGCTGAGGATTCTCTTCACCCCGTGGGGCGAGGGCCTGGTCAGGTCCTGGTACCGGCGCACGCTCACCGAGCTGTCGCGCCTCCCGCACATCGAGCGGGTGGCGATCCAGACGAATCTGAGCTGCCGCACCGACTGGCTGGCCGAGGCCGACCCCGAGACCCTCGCGCTCTGGTGCACGTACCACCCGGGGCAGACACCGTACGACCGTTTCCTCGCCAAGTGCCGCGAACTGGCCGCCCGGGGCACGCGTTTCAGCGTCGGGATCGTCGGCCTGCCGGAGCACCGGGAGCACGCGCGGCGGCTGCGGGACGATCTCCCGCCCCAGGTCTACCTCTGGGTGAACGCCGCCGAGGGGCACACGTACACCGACGAGGAGGCCGAGGGCTGGACCGCCCTCGACCCCCTCTTCCCGTACAGCCGCCGTCCGCACCCCTCGGCCGGTCTCCCCTGCCGGACCGGCGAGTCGGTGATCTCGGTGGACGGTGACGGGACGGTGCGACGCTGCCACTTCGTGAAGTCCGAGCTCGGCAACCTGTACGACGGTTCGTACCGCGCCGCCCTGCGGCCCCGCGCCTGCCCCCTGGCGGTCTGCGACTGCCACATCGGCTACGTCCATCTGGAGACGCTGCCGCTGTACGACGTGTTCGCCGGCGGCGTCCTGGAACGGATCCCCGCCGTGCTCAGAGAGGCATGAGGTCCGGGCGCTTGGCCTCCACGTGATCCCCCGAGCTCTCACCCCTCAGCCGCCGCCCGATCCACGGGACGAGGTACTCCTTCGCCCAGTGGATGTCGTCGCGGCGCACGTCCAGGGTGTTCCGCGGCGGCAGCGGCGGCCACGCCTGGTCCGGGTCCGCCGGCACCTCCATGCCGAGGACCTGGGCGGCGCGCAGCGCGACCCGGGTGTGCCCCTCGGGCGACAGGTGCAGCCGGTCGGCGTCCCAAGCCCGCCTGTCCTGCACCGACTTGAGCGACCACAGGTCCAGGACCGGGCAGCCGTAGCGGTCGGCGACGGCCCGGACATGGGCCGTGTAGGTGGCGATCTTGCCGCGCAGATGGCGCAGCACGGGTACGTCGCGGGTGTCGAAGCCGGTCGTCACCATCACCGTGCCGACGGCCGAGGTCAGATCCGCGACGGCGCGCTCGAAGCGCTCCGCGACGTCGTCCGGGTCGGTGCCCGGACGGATGATGTCGTTGCCCCCCGCGCAGAAGGTCACGAGGTCGGGGGCGAGCTCCTTCGCCCTGGGGACCTGCTCCTCCACGATCTGGTCGAGGAGGCGGCCGCGTACGGCCAGATTGGCGTAACGGAATGCGTCGTGCTCCGGCAGCTGGTCGGCGAGCAGGACCGCGAAGCGGTCCGCCCAGCCCACGTACTTCCCATCGGGCCCGGGGTCTCCGACACCCTCGGTGAAGCTGTCACCGATCGCCGCGTACGACCCGAACACGTCCATGTCTCTTGATCTCGAATCGTCTGCCACGGGAGCTCATCTTTCCCTTATGGGTGTGACCTACGCGACCGTAAGGAGGGGTTGACGCCGGGTGAGATACGCCACCGGTCAAGATTCCGCCAAGCCGGAATACGGCGGAACACGAAGAGGCCCGGCACACAGGTGCCGGGCCCTTCGGGTGCTGGGCGTACGTCAGATGCTGACGCCGTGCGAGCGCAGGTAGGCCAGCGGGTCGATGTCCGAGCCGTAGCTCGGTCCGGTGCGGATCTCGAAGTGCAGGTGCGGACCGGTGGAGTTGCCGGTCGAACCGGAGAGACCGATCTCCTGGCCGCCCGTGACGGTCTGGCCGGCGGAGACGCCCAGGGAGGAGAGGTGGGCGTACTGCGAGAACGTGCCGTCGGCGTGCTGGATGACGACCTCGTTGCCGTACGAGCCGCTGTTGCCCGCGGAGTAGACGGTGCCCGCGCCGACGGCCTTGACCGAGGTGCCGGAGGAGGCGATGAAGTCGACACCGGTGTGGTAACCGGAGGACCACATGGCGCCGGAGGCGCGGTACGGGGTGGAGATGCCGCCGCCGACCGGGGCGACCCAGCCGGAGGACGCGGCCTTCGCGGGGGCGGACTGCGCCGGAGTGGAGGTCGAGGCCGGGGTGGACTCGACCGTGCCGCGGTCGGCGCTGCGCGAGCTGCGCTCGCCCGAACCGGTGGAGGACTTCTCCGCCTTGGGCGCGGCCTTCGGGGCGGCCTTGGGCGCGGGCGCCTTCGCCGTCGACTTGGCGCCGAGGGTGAGCTTCATGCCGGGAAGGATCAGCGAGGGGTTCCCGCCGACGACCTGACGGTTGTCCGCGTAGAGCTTCTTCCAGCCACCCGCCAGGTGGTGCTCGGAGGCGATCTTCGACAGGTAGTCGCCGCGCACGACGGAGTACGTCTTCGGCTTGGCGGCCTTGTCGGCGGCCGGGGCCTTCGCGGGAGCGGCGGCGACGGCGGCGACGGCCTGCTCGGGCGTCACGGTCGGGGCGCCCTTGTCGGCGGCGTGGGCTCCGGTCGCACCGAGGAGCGGCAGGGCGACGACTGCGCCACCGGTGCCGGCGGCGACGAATCCGCGCGTGATCGGGTTGACCTTGGGACGGCGGTGCTTACCCTTTGCGGGCATGGCGAATTCCTCTCCGTCGCCTGCGAGGTGAGCTGTCGGGTTCGGACTGGAGATGTCCGGCCGCGTTCTCACGCGACTTAACCCCGAGCCGTCCGGATCGACCGGTTCGGCGTACTTACCTGGGTCCCCCGCTCCTGCCGTACGTGGATGGGTGCGGATTCCGGGCGGTGGCAGGATTCGGCGGTCCGACCGGATTGACGGTGACCGTAGACGAGCGGGGTCGGCGCGAACAAGCCACCGTTTTTCTCTCGCATTCAGGACCGGGATATTCGCGCCGAATTCCGGTCACACTCCGTGGAGGGCGGAGCGTCGATTCCCTTTTCCGGTATGGAGATTGTCCGGAACGATCAGGCACGGTCCGTCACTTTTATGACGCTGCTCACGCACCGGAACCCATCTCCCCTATTACCAGGGCGCGTTATAACTAAGGGCCCAATTCGGACAGAACACCCATTCCCATGCCCCGGGGGTGTGCGGAGCCGACGCCACCCGGGATGATTACCCCAGGAACCGATCTCGATCAGCCAACCTTCAGGAGCACTCGTGACGCAGCAGCTGCCGCAGGTCCCGTCGACCGAACCCGAGCTCACCGGGGTACGCAACTTCCGGGACGTGGGCGGCCTGCCGACCGTGAACGGCGGATCGGTGCGATTCGGACGCCTCTTCCGCAGCGGCCACCTCGCGCACGCCACCGAGGAGGACGCGGCCTTCCTCTCCACCCTCGGGCTGCACACGATCTTCGACTTCCGCAACCAGGCGGACCGGAAGGTCGAGGGCCCGGACGTCGACCTTCCGGGTGTACGAAATGTGAACATACCGCTCAATGACCCGGCCGACGGCAAGGAGTTCTGGAAGCTGGTCAGCACGGGCGAGCTGGAGCAGCTCC
Source organism: Streptomyces sp. NBC_01353 (assembly GCF_036237275.1). Lineage (GTDB taxonomy): Bacteria > Actinomycetota > Actinomycetes > Streptomycetales > Streptomycetaceae > Streptomyces. The sequence continues at coordinate 1,531,905 of NZ_CP108352.1, forward strand.
GCGCCATCCTGGGTGACGGCAAGGCGGCCGCCCGAATGTCCGATTCATACCGGAAGATGATTGTCGCGCGGACCGCGGAGCACAGCCGCATCCTGCACGCGATGGCCGAGGACAGCGTTCCGGCACTGATGCACTGCGCGGCCGGCAAGGACCGCGCGGGCCTGTCGATCGCCATCTCGCTGCTCGCGGTGGGTGTCGAGCGCGAGGCGATCGAGGCCGACTACGTGAAGTCGAACGACCCGCACCGCCGGTACAAGGTGCGCCGCAGCTCCACCTCCGCGGACGCCATGTCGCCCGAGGTGATGGAGCTGCTCAGCCCGCTCTTCGACGCGCGCGTCGAGTACCTGCGGGCCGCGTTCGAGACGATCGAGCAGACCTGGGGCACGGTCGAGAGCTACCTCACGGACGGCCTCCAGCTCGGCACCGGGACGCGGGAGCGGCTGCGCGAGCGGCTCGTCGTCGAGGCGTGACCCCGCCCGCTACTGGTTCTGCCCGCCGAGCGTGAACAGCAGGTAGAGGAAACCGGCGAAGAGGTGCCCGGCCACCAGATAGGCGAAGAGCCGGAGCACCAGGCCTTTGGGGAACTTGCCCCCGTCGCGCTCTTCGCCGGTGACGGGTGCGGACTTCTCGGACATATCGGCCCCTTCCGAAGGGCTCAGCGCTGATGCGGAGTTCCGTCGCCGAGGCACAGCTCGGCAGCGGGGCTCTGCATCAGCGTGTGGACGAAGAGCAGCTCGGCCCCGCCGCGGCCGGCGGCGCCGATGCGGTGCGGGGTGAGCGAGTCGAAGTGCGCGCTGTCCCCCGGGTCGAGTACGTGGACGGTGTCGCCGAGCGCGAGGCGCACCTGCCCCTCGAGGACGTGGAGCCACTCCTCCCCGGGGTGGACGCGCACGATGTCGGTTCGGGTGGCGTACGGCACATGGACCCGGAGGGCCTGCATCGCGCGGCCGGGGCCACCGGCCTGGCGGTAGATCCACCCGTCGGCCTCGACGGGCTCGGACCGGCCCGCCCTGACGACCGGATCACGCTCGGGCGGAACCTCACCCAGGAGCTCGGCGACCGTCGTACCGTAGATGCGGGCCAGGGCGAGCAGCATGGGCAGCGAGGGCTGCCGGCGGCCCGTCTCCAGCCGGGACAGATGGGCCGGGGAGAGACCGGCCCGCTGGGCGGCGGCCTCCAGGGTCAGCCCGCGACGTCGTCGCAGGGCGCGCAGCTGGGGCGCGACGTCCGGCAGGGCATCGGGCGCGTCCGGTGCGGCGGGATCCGGGGACTGCTCCCCGGGGAGGTGCTCCATGCCTCCATTCCGCCAGGAACTTTCCTCTGAGGCAACTTTCTTGCCTCAGAGGCAAAAGGGCTCACGGCCCCGAAGATCAGCGCTGCGCCACGGCCTGCTTGACCAGTGTCTTCCCGAAGTCCCACATGAGTCCGCCACCTCCATGGGCGTCGTCCATCACGGCCGTGAACGCGGTCACGAAGCGGTCCACGTCCTCTTCGTCGATGATCAGCGGCGGGATCAGTTTGATCACCTCCAGGTGGTCACCCGACACCTGCGTGAGGATCCGGTGCCGCTGGAGCAGCGGGACGACGACCATCTGGGCGAAGAGCCCCTTGCGGGCCGCCTGCAGCATCGTCCACCGGCTGCGCAACCCGAGCGAGGACGGCCGCCCGAACTCGATCCCGATCATCAGCCCGCGTCCGCGGATCTCCTTCAGCAGTTCGTAGCGCGGGACGAGTTCCTTCAGGCGCGAGGACAGCAGCTCACCCACCCGGCGCACATGCGCCACCGTCCCCTCGTTCTCCATGACCGAGAGCACGGCGAGCCCGGCGGCCATGGCCTGGGCGTTCGAACCGAAGCTGGCCGAGTGGACGAGGACCCGGTCCATGGACGAGTAGACCTTCTTGAAGATCCAGTCCTTGCCCAGCGTCGCGCCGACCGGCACATAGCCACCGGAGAGCGCCTTGGCGACGCAGACGAGGTCCGGTTCGACACCCTCCTCGTGCTGGTACGCGTAGAAGTCCCCGGTCCTGCCGAGCCCCGTCTGCACCTCGTCGACGATCAGCAGCGCGCCGCGCGCGTGCAGCAGCTCCTGGGCGGCGCGCAGGAAGCCGGGCGGCGTCTCGTGCACCCCCTTGCCCTGGATGGGCTCGACGACGAACGCGGCCACGTCCCCCTTGCGCAGCTCCCGCTCCAGGGCCTCCAGGTCCCCCAGCTCGATCGCGGTGTCGGGCAGCAGCGGGGCGAAGCCGTCCCGGAAGCCGTCCTCTCCGTTGACCGAGAGGGAACCGGTGGTCAGGCCGTGGAAGGCGTGGGAGCAGTACAGGACCCTCGGCTTCCCGGTGGCGTACCGGGCGAACTTCAGCGCGGTCTCCACCGCCTCCGTGCCGCTGTTGCCGAAGAAGACCCGGTCGAGGTGCGGGCTGTGGGCGAGCAGCTTCTCGGCCAGCAGCCCCGGCAGGGGCTGGCAGTCGAAGCGAGTGAGGTCGGCGAGGGAGGCGTCCAGGACGTCGTGGAGGGCCTGCCGGACGACGGGGTGGTGCCGGCCGAGGCCCATGACGCCGAAGCCGGCGAGCATGTCGAGGTGGTCGCCGCCGTCGGCGTCCCAGAAGTGGGCGCCCTCGGCCCGCACGTAGACCTTGTCGAAGCCGATGGTGTGCAGCATCCGCGGAAGCTGGTGGTTGAGGTACCGGGTGTGCAGCTCGTAGCGCTCGGCGCCGCGTTCGGCGAGCAGCGCCGCGAGGTCGAACTCCTTGGTCATCGCCCCTTCTTCCGGGTCAGTGCCGCGCTGATGTCTCCGGCGATCTCCACCGGGGTGAGGCCGAGATCCGCGAGCACCTCGCCGCGCTTCGCGTGCGCGAGGAACTGCTCGGGGATTCCGTACGTCCGCAGGGGTACGTCGACGCCCGCGTCGCGCAGGGCCTGGCCGACCGCCGCCCCGACGCCGCCCGTGCGGCTGTTGTCCTCGACGACCGCGACCAGCCGGTGCCGCTCGGCGAGCGGGGCGAGGGCCTCGTCGACGGGCTTGACCCAGCGCGGGTCGACGACGGTGCACCGGATGCCCCGCCCGGCCAGCAGCTCGGCGGCCTGGAGGCAGACCTCCGCCATCACGCCGACGGCGACCAGCAGCACCTCCGCGTCCGGCTGCGAGGCGGTATCCGGCTCCGAGCCGAGGTCCCGCTCGACGGCGAAGTCCGGCCGGGCAGCGAGATCCGGCTGCGAGCCCGGATCAGGCCGCGGGGCGAGCAGTACGTCCATGGCTCCGATCCGTCCCACGGCCGGCACCGGAGCGCCCACGGTCTCCTTCGGGAACCGCAGCACGGTCGGGGCGTCGTCGACCTCGACGGCCTCGCGCAGCTGGGCCCGCAGCTGTTCGGCGTCGCGCGGCGCGGCGATCCGCAGTCCCGGCACGACCTGGAGGAGCGACAGGTCCCACATGCCGTTGTGGGAGGCCCCGTCGGTGCCCGTGACGCCCGCCCTATCGAGGACGAAGGTGACTCCGCACTTGTGCAGGGCGACGTCCATGAGCAGCTGGTCGAAGGCGCGGTTGAGGAAGGTCGCGTAGACGGCGACGACCGGGTGGAGGCCGCCGGCCGCGAGGCCCGCGGCCGAGACGACGGCGTGCTGCTCGGCGATGCCGACGTCCCAGACCCGGTCGGGGAAGCGCTCGGCGAACTTCGTCAGGCCGACGGGGTGCAGCATGGCGGCGGTGATCGCGACCACGTCCGGCCGCTCGGCCCCGATCTCCGCGATCGCGTCACCGAAGACGGAGGTCCAGGACGGGCCGCCGGACGGGGTCAGCGGCTCGCAGGTGAGCGGGTCCATGGCCCCCACGGCGTGGAAGCGGTCGGCCTCGTCCTCCAGCGCCGGGCCGTAGCCGCGGCCCTTCTCGGTGAGGCAGTGAACGAGCACGGGCCCGTGGAAGCGCTGGGCGCGGTGCAGCGCCGACTCGACGGCTCCGATGTCGTGGCCGTCGACGGGGCCGACGTACTTCAGGCCGAGGTCCTCGAAGAGGCCCTGGGGCGCGAAGGCGTCCTTGAACCCCTTCTTGGCGCCGTGCAGTGAGCCGTACAGCGGCTGTCCGACGACCGGTGTGTGCTGGAGGACGTCCTTGCCCCAGGCGAGGAAGCGCTCGTAGTCGTCTGCGGTCCGCAGGGCCGCCAGGTGGTGGGCGAGGCCGCCGATCGTGGGCGCGTAGGAGCGCTCGTTGTCGTTGACGACGATGATCAGGGGCCGGTCCTTGGCGGCGGCGATGTTGTTGAGCGCCTCCCAGGCCATGCCGCCGGTGAGGGCTCCGTCGCCGATGACGGCGACCACGTGGTCCGGGCGGCCGGACACCTCGTCGGCCTTGGCGATGCCGTCGGCCCAGCCGAGAACGGTCGAGGCGTGCGAGTTCTCGATGACGTCGTGCGGCGACTCCTCGCGTGAGGGGTAGCCGGAGAGTCCGCCCTTGCCGCGCAGCTTGGAGAAGTCCTGGCGGCCGGTGAGCAGTTTGTGGACGTAGGTCTGGTGACCGGTGTCCCACAGGATGCGGTCGGCGGGCGAGTCGAAGACCCGGTGCAGGGCGAGCGTGAGCTCCACCACGCCGAGGTTGGGGCCCAGATGGCCGCCGGTTCTGGCGACGGCTTGGATCAGGAACTGCCTGATCTCCTCGGCCAGTTCGTCGAGCTCGGCCTCGCCGAGCGGCCGGAGGTCCCGTGGCCCCCGAATGTTCTCCAGAATCGTCATGCTCGGCCCCCTTCGACCTGTCGACCCGGCTCCTGCTACGCGCCCGGGGAGTCCTGGACAGGGCTCCCCGGGCGCCTCTTCTCACCCTCGGTTGCCGGAGACGGTCTCGCGGGCCGCCCGCAGGGACTCCTTGAGCGAGCCCATGGTGGCGAGGACGGCGGTCGGCTCGTACCCGCAGTGCGCCATGCAGTTGGCGCAGCGCGGATCCTTGCCGCGGCCGTACTTGTCCCAGTCGGTCTCCTCGATCAGCTCCCGGTACGTGGGGACGTAGCCGTCGCTCATCAGGTAGCAGGGGCGCTGCCAGCCGAAGAGCGAGTAGTTCGGGATCGCCCACGCGGTGCAGGGGAAGTCGGCCTTGCCCTCCAGGAAGTCCAGGAAGAGCGGCGAGTGGTTCAGCCGCCAGCGGCCGCGGTTGCCGCCGGCGAAGGCCTTCTTGAACAGCTCCCGGGTCTGCTCGACGCCGAGGAAGTGCTCCTGGTCGGGGGCCTTCTCGTAGGCGTACGCGGGCGAGATCATCATCTCGTCGACCTGGAGGTCGTCGTTGAGGTAGTTGAGCACCTCGATGATGGTCTGCGGGGTGTCGGTGTTGAAGAAGGTCGAGTTGGTGGTGACCCGGAAGCCGCGCCGCTTGGCCTCCTTGATCGCCGCCACCGCCTCGTCGAACACGCCTTCCTTGGCGACGGATTCGTCGTGCCGCTCACGCAGCCCGTCGATGTGCACCGCGAAGGCGAAGTACGGGGAGGGGGTGAAGTTCTCCAGCTTCTTGCGCAGCAGCATGGCGTTGGTGCAGAGGAAGACGTACTTCCTCTTCGCGACCAACTGACGCACGATCTCGTCGATCTGAGGGTGCATCAGGGGCTCGCCGCCCGCGATGGAGACCATCGGCGCCCCGGACTCCAGGACCGCGCCGACGGCCTGCGCGACCGGCATCCGCTGCTTGAGCACACCCGCCGGGTGTTGGATCTTTCCGCAGCCCTCGCACTTGAGGTTGCAGGCGAACAGCGGCTCCAGTTCGACGATCAGAGGGAACTTGTCCCGCTTGCGGAGCTTCTGTTCGATGAGATAGGTCCCGACCCGGATGGACTGACGGAGCGGCATGGCCATAACTCGCTCACCTCCTGGGGAGCAGCAAAGAACGGTGCCATTCGAAGAATGCGGGAAGGACGGCACGAAGAACGCGGAAAGCCGATATTCCACCGCGTACCGTGCCGATCCGGACCAGTTCATGTTCTGGAGCGTCCACGACCACCCGTACGGCCGCAACCGGGCGGGGCCCGGCGGCCAGCGCGGTGCCGAGCGTGGCAGCGGACTCCATGTCCACCGCGATCGCTCCGGTGGCCCGCAGCTCTGCCCGCTCGTGGCCGCGCACGACATGGCCGGAGCCGGTCAGCGGGCCGGTGTGGACCGTGCTGCCGGGCAGGGCCCGGGCCAGGGCTTTGACCAGCAGTTCCGCGCCGGTGCAGGCGGTCGTTCCGTCGGGGCCCCGGGTCTCGTCGGCGACGATCAGGTCCCCGGGGTGCATCCCCGGGGCGAGTCCGGCGCAGAAGCCCGAGGCGATGACGACGGCGTCCCGCCAGGGCTCCCGGTCGAGCGCCCGGGACACGGCACGGCGGGCGCGGTCCGGCCCCATGCCGGTGCGCACGACGGTGAACGGGCCGGGCGCGCCGCCTCGTTCGCCGCTGCGCAGGGCCAGTTGCTCGATGCCGAGCGCGCACGCGATCAGCAGCGGCGGCGCGCCGGCGGACGAAGGCGCCGGCTCCTCGGCCATCACCCCTCCCCGGAGAGGGCGGGTTCGCCGTTCACATAGCGCCCGAGCGCCGTGAGCGGGAACACCTGCCGATACAGGTGGTAGTTGATGGAGAAGTCCCAGGGGAAGCCGGTTCCGGTGAAGTACGGCTCGTCCCAGGACCCGTCCGCGCGCTGTGTCTCGGCCAGCCAGGCGATGCCGCGCTCCACGGCCTTGGACTCACGCCCGCCCGCGGCGAGCAGTGCGAGCAGCGCCCAGGCGGTCTGCGAGGCGGTCGAGGTGCCGTGCCCGATCCAGGGCTGCTCCTTGTACGAGCGCAGGTCCTCGCCCCAGCCGCCGTCCTCGTTCTGTACGGACTTCAGCCAGGCGACGGCGCGGCGGATGGCGGGGTGGGAACGGGGCAGCCCTGCCGCGGTGAGCGCGGGCACCACCGAGCCCGTCCCGTACACGTAGTTGACCCCCCAGCGTCCGAACCAGGCGCCGGTCGGCTCCTGTTCGGCGAGCAGCCACTCGACTCCCCTGCGTGTACGCGGGTGCTGGGCCTTGCCCTCGTAGGCGAGCATCTCCACGACATGGGCGGTGACGTCGGCCGACGGCGGGTCGATGACCTCGCCGAAGTCGCAGAACGGCAGCCGGTTGGGGAAGGGGCTGGTGTTGTCCGCGTCGAAGGCGGCCCAGGCCCCGTTCCTCGACTGCATCCCGAGGGTCCAACGGGCGCCGCGGGTGATGGCCGCCTCGACCTGCGCGGGGTCGGGGTGCTTCACCCGGCGCAGCGCGAGGATGACCTCGGCGGTGTCGTCGATGTCCGGGTAGTTGTCGTTGTGGAACTCGAACGCCCAGCCGCCCGGCGGAAGTTGGGGCCTGCGCACGGCCCAGTCGCCGGGCTTGACGATCTCCTCGCCCAGCATCCAGTCGGCGGCCTTCACCAGCGCCGGGTGGTCGGCCGGCAGGCCGGCGTCGGCGAGGGCGATGGTGGCCAGGCAGGTGTCCCAGACCGGGGACTGACAGGCCTCGATCATGCGCGCGCCGTCCTCGCGCCATACGGCGAAGCGGTCGAGGGACTCGAGCCCTGCCCGCATGACGGGGTGCTCCAGGTCGTAGCCGAGCAGATGCAGGGCGATGACCGAGTAGACGGCCGGGGGCTGGATGCCGCCCCAGCAACCGTCGTTCTCCTGGCGCTCGACGATCCAGCGGGCCGCGACGTTCATGGCCGCCTTGCGCAGCCGGCGTGGGGCGACCTTGTGGTAGACGTGCAGCGCCTTGTCGATCCGCTGGAAGGCGCCTTCCCAACTGACCATGGACGCCGATGACTTCACCGGATTCGGCCGGGCCGGATCGGTGTGCAGCTCGTCCAGCGGGAAGGGCGCGGGGCGTACGGGCCGCTTCGCGGAGACCACGGTGAGCGGCACGACGGTCTGCCGGGCCCAGCACCCGAAGTCGTAGATGTTGAGCGGGAACCACTTCGGCAGGAAGATCAGCTCGGGTGGCAGCTCGGGCAGGTCGTCCCACTTCCACCAGCCGAAGAGGGCGAGCCAGATCCGGGTGAAGACGCGGGCGGCGGCGATCCCGCCCCGGTCCCGGATCCAGGCGGCGGCGCGGGCCATGTGCGGGTCTTCCGGGAGGTCCCCGGCAAGGCGCAGCGCCACGTACGCCTCGATGGTGGTGGAGAGTTCACCGGGCCCGCCGTAGAAGGTCGCCCAGGTGCCGTCCTCGCGCTGCTCGCCCCGGATGAAGAGGGCTGCCGCGCGCGTGGTCTCCTCGTCCCGGATGCCGAGGAACTGGCGCAGCAGGAGGTCCTCGGCATCCATGGAGACGTTGGTCTCCAGATCGCCCTTCCACCAGCCTTCGGCGTCCTGGCGGCCGAGCAGATGCTCGACGGAGCGTTCCGCCGCCCGTTTCGCGGCCTCTTCGAGGCCGGTCGCGAGCGCGGTGTCGGTGGTGTCGCTGGCCGCGGCCGCCCGGGGTCCCACGGCCCCGGCGCTTCCGTCGGTCGTCGCTGTCATGGCTTCCCCTTCGTGCAGTCGAATACTTCTGCTTCCTCGGGTCTGCCGTCGGCCGATGCCCGGTGGCACCGGCCGGCGACTGCGCACTCATATCAGGGTGATGGTGATCATCTCTTCCGAACGACGACGAAGTCGGCGAGCGCGGTGAGCTGCGCCCTGACCCGCTCGGGCATGTCCACCTCGTGCAGGGCCTGGATGGCGATGGTGTGCTGGCGGCGGGCCTCCTCGGAGGTCCACTCACGGCCGCCCGCCTCCTCGATGAGGGCCGCGCGGGTGGCGAACTCCTCCTCGGAGAAGGAGTCGAAGTCGGTGCTCTTGGCGTCGGCGGCGAGTAGTTCGCCGAGCCTCTCGGAGGCCGGTCCGCCGGCCGCCAGGGCGGCGACGACGGGCAGGGACTTCTTCCGCTGGCGCAGATCGCTCCAGGTCTGCTTGCCGGTGGCCTCGGGGTCGCCCCAGATGCCGAGCAGGTCGTCGACGGCCTGGAAGGCGAGGCCGAGGTGGTAGCCGTACTCCTCCAGCTTGTCCGCCGTGCGGTCGTCGGCGCCGCCGAGGACCGCCCCGATGGAGACCGCGCAGGCCAGCAGGGCGCCGGTCTTGTTGCCCTCCATCTCCAGGCACTCCTCGACGGTGACCCGCTCGCGGTGCTCGTAGGAGATGTCCTGGGCCTGCCCGTCGATGAGCTTGCGGGTGGCCGTGGTCAGCCGGCGGGTGGCGCGGCCTGCCTCGACGGTGCCGAGTTCCAGCAGCAGCTCGTTGGCGAGCGCGAAGAGGGCGTCGCCGACGAGGATCGCCTGGGCGGGGCCGTGCACCTTCCAGACGGTGTCGCGGTGCCGTCGCTGCTCGTCGCCGTCCATCAGGTCGTCGTGCAGCAGCGAGAAGTTGTGGACGAGCTCCACGGCGACCGCGCCGGGGACGCCGACCTCGGGAGCGACGCCCGCCGCCTCGGCGGACAGCAGGGCGAGCGCGGGCCGGACGGCCTTGCCGCTGTCCCCCTCGGTGGGGTTGCCCTGCGCGTCGATCCAGCCGAAGTGGTAGGCGGCCACGGTGTCCATGGGCGGTGCGAGCCGGTCGACGGCCGCCCGCAGGACGGGGGTGGACAGGGTCCGCCCGCGCTCCAGCAGAGCGGTCACGTCCGCGGTGTCGACGGCCGGTTTCACCGGGGGCACAGTCGGCACGGTCTCTCCTCTTGTTCCAGTACTCACACTCATACCGCCTCCTGCAGCGGATGTTCATGGCGGCGGCCGAGGGCGGAGAGCGCGGCGCCCGCTGCGCTGAAGCCGCTACGAACGGCGCCCTCCATGGTCGCGGGCCAGCCGGTGGCGGTCCACGCGCCGGCCAGGTACAGGCCGGGGGCGTGGGTGCGGGCGGCGGGGCGGAGCCGGCCGACGCCCGGGGTGGGGGCGAACGTCGCAGTCCGCTCCCGGGTGACGAAGAAGTCCCGGATCCCGGCGCCGCGGGCGGCGGGCAGCAGCCGCTCCAGCTCCGGGAGGTACCGCTCGCGGAGCACGGAGACCGGCTCGTCGATCTCGCTCTGCGCGGCGGACTGGGAGACGGCCAGGTACTGGCCGCCCACCCTCCCCCAGCTACCGCTGGGAGGTGCCCCCAGCCCACCACCGCCCTTGCTCGAGGGCCCTTCGGGCCCACCCCTCAGCAGGCCGGAGGAGTCGGTGCGGTCGAAGACCCACTGCACCGGGGAGCCGAGCGCGGTGAAGAACGGCTGCTTGAGCACCTTGCGGTCGTAGACGACATGCACGTTGAGGATGGGCGCGGTGCCGATGTCGAGGAGCCGGTCGGGGTCGTCGAGAGCGCCCTCGGGCAGCAGCGCGCGGGTCTCGCGCTGCGGCACGGCGAGCACGACGGTGTCGGCCTCGATGGTCTCCCCCGGCACCTCGACGCTCCACCGCCCGTCGTCGGTACGGGAGATCCGCTCGGCCTTGACCCGCAGTTCGGTGCGTACGCCGAGGGAGTCGAGGGCCTTGCGGGCGAGGGTGTCGTGGAGCTCGCCGAGGGGCACGTGCGCCCAGCCGATGTCGGCTGCGCCCGGCTCGGAGAGCAGGCCGGTCTTGAAGACCATGGCGGCCAGGCCCATGGAGGCGTGCGGCGCGGTGGCGTTGAGTGTGGCGACGCCGACCAGGTCCCACAGGGCCTCGACGGCGCGCGGGGACTGGCCGTGGCGGCCGAGCCAGGTGGCGAAGTCGATGCCGTCGAGGGCCGGGTCGGCGGGGTCGAGCGCCTTGAGCGCCAGCGCGGCGCGGCCGACGCTCGCGCGCTCGACGAGGGAGAGGTGCGGATAGGTCGCCAGGCTCTTGGCGAGGTGCAGCGGTACGGGCAGGGCGGTACGGCGCAGCCGTCCGAGGCGGGGGCCGCGGGGGTGGGCGACGTCGAGGACGGGTACGTCCAGTCGGTCCTGGAGGGGCGCGAGGCGGGCGCCGTCGACGCGGTCGAGGAACCAGCGGTAGGCGGTGCAGCAGCGCAGATAGACGTGCTGTCCGTTGTCGACGGTGAGCTCGCCGCGGCGGAAGGAGAAGGCGAGACCGCCGAGCCGCGGCCGGCCTTCGAGCAGCGTCACGCGCAGCCCGGCGTCGGCGAGCTGGAGCGCGGCGGTGATCCCGGCGAGGCCGCCGCCGACCACGACGGCGTGCGGTGCCTGCGGCACGGACTCGTCGGTGGTCATACGCTCCCCCTTCCGGCCGTCGCAGTCAGGGACGCCGCCGTGCGGCGCCGGGTTGCCCGGTGCCCTGGCTCGTGGACACGCATCACGCGCGCCTCCTGATGGTCCGTCGGGAGATGTGGCGGGAGTCCAGGCCGGAGAGGCCGCGCACCGCGACGTACGCCTTCTCGCGGCCGGGCAGCGAGACGCGGCCGCGCAGCACCGCCTCGGGGTCGCGCTCGATCCGGTCGAGCAGGCGCCGGTAGATCCCGGCCATGGCGGCGACGCAGGCGCCGCTGCGCCGGTCGAGCATGGGGAGCAGCCGGTAGCCCTCGGCGAACAGGGCGCGGGCGCGCCGGACCTCGAAGTGCACCAGGCCGGTGAAGTCGGCCGCCTCGGGCGGGGTCTCGTTCGCGAAGCCGTCACCGCAGCCGAACTTGGCCAGGTCGTCGGCGGGCAGGTAGGTGCGCCCGTTCCCGGCGTCCTCGCGGACGTCCCGAAGGATGTTGGTGAGCTGCAGGGCAAGCCCAAGTGTGTCGGCGTACTCGGGGGCCTTCTCCACTCCCTGCGCGCCCGGCTGGGTACCGAAGACGCCGAGGGAGAGCCGCCCGATGGCACCGGCGACGCACCGGCAGTAGACCTTGAGGTCGTCCCAGGTCTCGTACGTCTCGCCGCGCACGTCCATCAGGACCCCGTCGATGAGTTCGTCGAGGCCGCCGAGCGGGATCGGGAAGCGGCGGGAGGCGTCGGCGAGGGCCACGGCGACGGGGTCGGTGTCGTCGTCGTCGACCTCGTCCCGGCGGATCCGCTCCAGGAGCGCGCGGGTGGATTCGAGCCGGTCCCGCTTCGCCTCGGGCGCGAGGCTGCCGTCGCCGATGTCGTCGACCCGTCGCGAGAACGCGTACAGCGCCGACATGGCCTGCCGCTTCTCCGTCGGCAGCAGTCGGATGCCGTAGGCGAAGTTGCGGGCCTGCTGTCCGGTGACGGCCTCGCAGTAGCTGTACGCGGCCTGTACCGGCGCCGACGTCTCCGTCTGTCCTTCCACGGTCCGGCTCACCCCTCTCTCCGCGCTCTGAGCAGGACCGCTCCCGCTTCGCGCATCAGACTCGGCTTGGTGGGCTTGGGCGGCTTCGGCAGTACGTCGTACCCGCCACCGGCGGCGGCGATCGCGTCGAGCGCGGCGAGTCCGCCGGCCGTGAAGCCGGCGAGCAGCAGGCGCAGCCTGCCGTGGACGCTTGCCACCAGCGGGATGCCGTCGATCAGCAGCTCGCGGGCGCGCTGCGCCTCGAAGGCGATCAGCGCGCGGACCGACGCGCCGGCGGTGGGCTGGGCGAGGTCGGCCTCGGTGACGTGGAAGGCCTTCATGTCCTCGGCGGGCAGGTAGATCCGGTCGCGGCCGAGGTCCTCGGCGACGTCCTGGAGGTGCTCGACGATCTGCAACGCGGTGCAGATGTCGTCGGAGTGCCGGATGCGCTCGGGGGTGGCGGTGCCGGTGATCCCGAGGACGAGCCGGCCGACGGGGTTCGCGGAGAGTTCGCAGTACGCGAGGAGGTCGTCGTACGTCTCGTAACGGCGCACCAGCTGGTCCTGGCGGTTGGCCTGGATCAGACCGAGGAAGGGCTCGGGGGTCAGGCCGCGGCGGCGCACGGTCGGCTGGAGCGCCCGCAGCAGGGGGTGGCGCGGGACGGCGTCGAAGACCCGCAGCAGATCGGCCTCGAAGGCGTCCAGCATCGCGAGCCGGTCCTCGGCCCGCTCGGGGGCGACGCCGAGGTGGCGGGCGTCGGCTCCGCCGGGTGCGAGATCGCCGTCGCCGATGTCGTCGACGAGACGGGCGTAGCCGTAGACGGCCATGAGGTCGTCGCGCCAGGCGCGCGGCAGGAAGAAGGGGGCCACGGGGAAGTTCTCGTCCGCGGCCTTGTCGAGCGTGGTGCGCGAGGAGGCATCGGGGCGCACCTGCCGGTTTCCCGTCACTCGGGGCTGCCCGACGCGGGGACGGCGACACCCTCGTGGAGCTGGAGATTTTGCGTCATGGCCGTCACATCTCCTGTTCTACACTGCCGATCCAATCCATCCTATTTCGGACACGCCACCGGGCCTCCCCAGAGGGCTCGCCGCCCGACGGCCGGAATGCCTAGGGGGTATCGCCCCACTTGCCACGAATCAGCACCGGTACAGCTTACGTTGTACAACGCCCGCCGCCTCGTCGGGGTGCGCGGCGCTTTGCGAAAACATCACCGGTCGCGCCAACGTTCCCGCGCGGCACGGAAGTTCACGGATTCGTGACGCTCAGTCCGCGCGGGCGCCGGAGACGACCATGGCAAGGGTGGACTCGACGACGTCCGCGCGGCGCCGCTCCGGGAGGCGGCGCAACGGGCCGTCGAGCAGCAGAAGTGACAGTCCGTGAACGGCCGACCACGCGGCCGCCTCGGCGGCGGGGCGGGCCTCCCGCGGGATGCGGCCGACCCGGGCAAGGGCCCTCAACGCATCCGTGAGCAGCGTGAACGCCCGGATCTCGGGTTCGGGCTCGGGTGGCCGCCCGAGCGGCGCCCACTCCTCGCCGCAGGGCGGCCGAGGAGTGCAGAACGCCGCCCGGTAGAGGCCGGGCTGATCCAGAGCGAAGCCCACATAGCCGCGGCCGAGGGCTGCGAGGCGCAGCTCGGCGGCGACGGTGGCGTCGTCGGCCCCGGGAGCGCGGTCGGCGGCGCGCTCCATGGACTCGGCGAGTGCGCGCTGGGCGTGGATCTTGACGGCCCTGAGAAGCTCTCCGCGCCCGTCGAAGTGCCGGTAGGCGGCGGTGGGTGAGACGCCGACCCGGCGGGCCGCCTCCCGCAGGACGACGCGGTCGGGGCCGCCTTCGGTGGCCAGGTCGACGGCGGCGCAGATCAGCGCGTTGCGCAGATCGCCGTGGTGGTAGGACTTTCCCCCCGAGATCGCTGCCATGCTCTCATCCTGCCCGATGTTGACCGCATGAACATTCCAGGCGGGGGGCGCGCCGCGCCGCGGAGAACGCGAAGGCCCCTGCCGGTCCGGCAGGGGCCCCGCGACGCGGTGGTGGGACTACTTCCCGGTCTCGCGCTCGTACGCCTTGATGACCTCGTCCGTGGGCCCGTCCATGAGCAGCTCGCCCTTCTCCAGCCACAGCACGCGGTCGCAGGTGTCCCTGATCGACTTGTTGCTGTGACTGACGAGGAAGACGGTGCCGGCCTCCTTGCGGAGCTCGCGGATCCGCTGCTCCGAGCGGATCTGGAACCGGCGGTCACCGGTCGCGAGCGCCTCGTCGATCATGAGCACGTCGTGGTTCTTGGCGGCCGCGATGGCGAACCGGAGTCGGGCGCCCATGCCGGAGGAGTACGTACGCATCGGGAGACTGATGAAGTCGCCCTTCTCGTTGATGCCCGAGAAGTCGACGATCCCCTCGTAGCGCTCGCGGATCTCTTCCTTGCTCATTCCCATGGCAAGGCCGCCGAGTATCACGTTGCGCTCGCCGGTCAGGTCGTTCATCAGCGCCGCGTTGACGCCGAGGAGCGAGGGCTGGCCGTCGGTGTAGACCTTGCCGCTCTCCGTGGGGAGCAGCCCCGCGATGGCGCGCAGCAGGGTCGACTTGCCGGAGCCGTTGCTGCCGATGACGCCGATGGCCTCGCCCCGGTAGGCGGTGAAGGAGACGCCTCGCACGGCGTGCACCTTGCGGACGCCCCGGGAGACCTCGGCCTTGCCGCGGCCGAGGATCCGGCTGAGCGCCGCCGTGGCGCTGCCCTTGCCGCCGCCACCGGTGTTGACCCGGTAGACGATGTGGACCTCGTCGGCGATGACGGTGGGAATGCGTCCCTGGTCGATGTCAGCCACGGCCGTACCTCTCTTCTGCCTTCCAGAAGTAGACGAAACCGCCGAGACCCATCGCCACGGCCCAGCCCAGCGCGGCCACCCAGACGTGCGACGGCAGGTTGCCGGAGCCGTAGCCGTCGATCAGGGCGAACCGGATCAGGTCCATGTAGATGGCCGCCGGGTTGTACATGAGGACGTCGGCGATCCAGGCCGGCTTGTCCGCGAGCATCACCGGGATCGAGAACATCACGCCGGAGGCGTACATCCAGGTCCGCATGATGAAGGGCATCAGCTGGGCGAGGTCGGGCGTCTTGGCACCCATCCTCGCCATGATCATGGCGAGCCCGACGTTGAACACGAACTGCAGAAGCAGCGCCGGAACCAGGAGGAGCCAGCTCAGCGACGGGTAGCTGCCGAAGGCGATCGCGACGGCCGCCAGCACGATCATGGAGAACAGCAGCTGCTGGAGCTGCTGGAGCGCGAAGGAGATGGGCAGAGTGGCGCGCGGGAAGTGCAGCGCCCGGACGAGTCCGAGGTTGCCGGAGATCGCCCGCACGCCCGCCATCACCGAGCTCTGCGTGAAGGTGAACACGAAGATCCCGGTCACCAGGAAGGGGATGTAGACCGAGGTCGTCATGCCCTGGCCGGCGTCCAGGATCAGGCCGAAGATCAGGTAGTAGACCATCGCGTTGAGCAGGGGGGTCGCCACCTGCCACAGCTGGCCGAGCTTCGCCTGGCTGTACTGCGCCGTCAGCTTCGCCTGGGAGAAGGCCAGGATGAAGTGGCGCCGCCCCCACAGCTGGCGGACGTACTCGAAGATGCCGGGCCGGGCACCGCTGACCGCGAGACCGTACTTGGCCGCCAGTTCGGCCGGGGTCAGGCCGTCATCGGCAGAGGGCGGGGCGCTCGTCGCGACCGCACCGTCGTGGGTTGTGTCACTCACAAGTCGAAACTTTCGTATCCAGATGCGCGGCAAGTCGGGTACCACGTTGTCACACGACGGGCGGGCGTCCCAGTCGGGTCAGCCGCCACACCGTACGCCATTTCATGGGCCGTCGCGGTCCGCAGGGAACGGCCCAGCCTTCCCGGAATCCGCCGATCCACGCCTTGAGGGCGGGGAGGGAGGGGCGCCGCGCCAGAGTCAGCAGCAGCCAGACACCGAGATAGACCGGAACGAGGGGTGCGGGGAGATTGCGCCGAGCCAGCCACACCCGGTTGCGGGCCACGTTGAAGTGGTAGGACGCGTGCCGGGAGGGGGGTGTGGTGGGGTGCAGCAGCACCATGTCGGAACGGTAGTCGATCATCCAGTCGGCGTCGAGAGCCCGCCAGGCGAGATCGGTCTCCTCGTGGGCGTAGAAGAACTCGCCCGGCAGATCGCCGACTTCGGTGAGGACCTTCGTACGGACCGCGTTGGCGCCGCCGAGGAAGGTGGTCACGCGCGAGGACCGCATCGGGTCGGCCGCGCGCAGCCGCGGGACGTGCCGGCGCTGGGTGAGACCCGTCTCGGGGTCCGCGATCCGGAAGCTGATGATGCCCAGCCGGGGATCGGCGGTGAACGCCTGGCGGACCAGTTCGGCGGTGTCCTCGTGGGCGAGCAGACCGTCGTCGTCCAGGAAGAGCAGGGCGTCGACGGGCCCGCAGGGCCCGCCGGGGCCGAAGGCCGCGATGCCGACGTTGCGGCCGCCGGGGATGCCCAGGTTCTCGGGCAGGTCGATGGTGTGGACGCCGTCGGGCACACCCGTCACGGGGGCGCCGTTGCCGACCACGACGACCTCGACCGGGTCGCCCTCCTGCTTGGCGACCGAGTCGAGGAGCGCGCGCAGATCGTCGGGGCGGTTGCCCATGGTGATGATGACGGCGCCCAGCTTCATCGGCGTACTCACGCTTGTCCTCACTTCAGCCGGCTCGACGCCAGGATCGACACCAGGTGCAGCAGCGTCTGCAGGAGCGCGATGCCGGCCAGCACGGCGACACCCAGCCGCGAGAAGAACAGGTCGTCCCTGACCGAGTCCACGATCGCGAGGACCAGGATCAGCAGGGAGGCCTCGATGCCGAGGACCAGCCGGTGGAACTTCAGCGCCGCGGCGGCCCTGCGGGCCAGCGCCATGCCGGACGAGCGCGGCTCGGAAGCCGCCTCCTTGACCGGCGGCAGCCCGCCCTGGTGCCGGGCGACGCCGACCAGGTCGGTCTCGGCCTTGATCAGGATGGCGCCGAGGGCGGCGAGGGTGCCGAGGAAGGCCCACAGCCAGTCGATCCGCCCGGAGCCCCACAGGTCGGCGGCGCGCAGGCCGAAGCCGACGAGGACCGCCGCGTCGCACAGGTACGCGCCGACGCGGTCGAGGTAGACGCCGCCCAGCGAGAACTGCTGCTTCCAGCGGGCCACCTCGCCGTCGACGCAGTCGAGCAGCAGATAGAGCTGGACCATGAGCACACCGAGCACGGCGCCCCAGATTCCCGGGATCAGCAGCGCCGGGGCGGCGAGGACGCCCGCGAGCGTCATCACGTACGTGAGCTGGTTCGGCGTGATCCGGGTCTTCACCAGGTGCCGGGTGATCCGCAGCGAGATCTCCCGCATGTACAGGCGGCCCGCCCAGTGTTCGCCGCTCCGCCGGTCCTTCACACCCGCGGGGTGAACGACCGGGCGGAGCTCAGCTACCGATGGCTTTGGCATAGTCGGCGTACGCGTCCCTGATCTGGTCGGTGGACAGGTCGAGGTGCTCGAGGATGGTGTAGCGGCCGGGACGGGTCTGTGGCGCGAAGGTGACGGCCTCGACGAACTCGTCGATGCTGAAGCCCATCTCGCCGGGCGTCACGGGCAGGCCGTGCCGGCGCAGCGTCTCGACCATGCCGAGCGAGCCGTCCGCGGCACCGCGCAGATGCATCGCGAAGGCCGCGCCCAGGCCGCACTGCTCGCCGTGGCTGGCCGCGCGCTGGGGGAAGAGCAGGTCGAAGGCGTGGCTGATCTCGTGGCAGGCGCCCGAGGAGGGGCGGGTGTCGCCGCTGATCGACATGGCGATGCCGGACATCACCAGGCCCTCGGAGAGCGTGACGAGGAAGTCGTCGTCGCCGACGCCGCCGGGGTGGCGGAGCACGGCCTCGCCGGCGCTGCGGGCCATGGCCGCGGCCAGGCCGTCGACCGGCTCACCCGTCTCGCGGTGCGAGAGCTCCCAGTCCGCGATGGCGGAGAGGTTGGAGATCGCGTCGCCGATGCCGGAGCGGACGAAGCGCACCGGGGCGTCCCGGATCACGTCGAGGTCGATGACCAGCGCGATCGGGGTCGGCACACCGTAGGAGCCGCGTCCGTTGTCGTTGTCCAGGGTGGAGACCGGCGAGCAGATGCCGTCGTGCGACAGGTTCGTGGCGATGGCGACCAGCGGCAGGCCGACCCGGGCCGCCGCGTACTTGGTCACATCGATGATCTTGCCGCCGCCGAGGGCCACCACGGCGTCGTACCGCTTGCCGCGCATGGCGTCGGCGAGCTTGACCGCCGCGTCGATCGTGCCGCCGGCGACCGGGTACCAGTCGGCGCCGGGCAGCTCGGGGGCGAACTGCTCACGCAGCTTCAGGCCCGAGCCACCGCTGATCGCCACGGCGATCCGACCGTTGCTGGAGATCCGCTGGTCCGCGAGGAGCGTGGAGAGGTCCTCCAGCGCTCCCCGGCGGATGTCGACGACGACCGGCGAGGGGATGAGCCGGGTCAGTACTGGCACGCGATCTCACGGCCCTTCGCGAGGTCGTCGTGGTTGTCGATCTCGACCCACTTGACGTCGCCGATGGGAGCCACGTCGATGGTGAAGCCGTCGTCGACGAGCTTCTGGTAGCCGTCCTCGTAGTAGAGGTCGGGGTCGCGCTCGAAGGTGGCCTTCAGGGCGTCGGCGAGCGCCTCGGCGGCCTCGGGCTCGATGAGGGTGACACCGATGTACTCGCCCGTGGCGGTGGCCGGGTCCATCAGCTTGGTGATCTTCTGGACGCCCTTGCCCTCGGCGGTGATGACCTTCATCTCCTCGTCGGCGAGGTTCTTCACCGTGTCGAGGGCGAGGATGATCTTCTGGCCGTCGCCGCGCGCGGCGAGCAGCGTCTTCTCGACGGAGACGGGGTGGACGGTGTCGCCGTTGGCGAGGATCACACCGCGCTTGAGGACGTCGCGGGCGCACCACAGGGAGTAGGCGTTGTTCCACTCCTCGGCCTTGTCGTTGTCGATCAGCGTGATCGAGACGCCGTACGTGGCCTCCAGGGCCGCCTTGCGCTCGTACACGGCCTCCTTGCGGTAGCCGACGACGACGGCGACCTCGGTGAGGCCGACCTCCGCGAAGTTCTTCAGCGTCAGGTCGAGGACGGTGGTGTCACCGTCGACAGGCACGAGGGCCTTCGGAAGCGTGTCGGTGTAGGGGCGCAGACGCCTTCCGGCACCGGCTGCCAGTACGAGGCCAATCATGCTGTTTCTCCTTCGTCATGTACGGCAGGTGCTCCGGAGGACACCCAGAAGCGGATGGACTCCACGAGCACCACGAGCGCGACGGTGACCGCCAGGGCGGTGAGCGCCAGGGTGAAGTCGTTGCCACGGCTCGCCAGCAGGGCGGCGAGGACGGTCACCAGCAACGTGCGGCCCTCGTGACCGCCGATGGTGCGCACCAGCCACGTGGGCGGCGCGCCGGTGCCGCCGCGGATGCGGTACACCGTGTCGTAGTGATGGTAGGCGACGGCGGCCACCAGTCCGTAGGCCGCGGGCAAGGCCCCGTTCACTTCGGAGCGGGCCGCGAGGATCAGGATGGTGCCGTACTCGGCGGCCCGGAAGACGGGCGGCACGAGCCAGTCGAGGGCGCCCTTGAGGGGGTGCGCGACGGCGATGGCCGAACAGATGACATAGAACACGGCCGCGACGACCACCTGGGCGCTGCCGAAGTCGTAGGCGGTGGCCGCGGTCAGCAGGGCGACCGCGCCGACGGCGGCGACCACGGGCGGGACCCAGGCGCCCTTGATGTTCGGGCGGCTCGCCGCCAGGAGCTGGGCGAGCGGACCGGAGTCCGCCAGGTCCGCGAGGGCCTGCGCGGCCCGGTCCGTCCGCTTCGCCCTGCGGGTCAGCGAGCGCAGCACCCGGCCGGCGGTGGTGTAGCAGGCGCCGAAGGCGCAGCCGATGATCAGGGCCCAGAAGACGATCCGCGGGGTGGTGACGGCGGTGAGGACCGCGATCATGGCCCAGCGCTCGCCGATCGGCAGGATGATCATCCGGCGGATCCAGACGGTCCAGCCGACGCTGTCCAGGCGGCTGGAGAGGGCCGCGGTGGGGCTCGTGTTGGCCGTGGCGTCGTGGTTGGCCTCGTTGAACGAGAAGTCCACGACATGGCGGCAGGTCATCAGGACCATGGCGCCCAGCGCGAGCGCCCACACGTCGTCGCCGTTCCGCGCGGCCCCGAGGGCGAGGCCCGCGTAGAAGGCGTACTCCTTGGCGCGGTCGAAGGTGGCGTCCAGCCAGGCGCCCATCGTCGAGTACTGCAGGGAGTAACGGGCGAGCTGCCCGTCGGTGCAGTCCAGGACGAAGGAGACCAGGAGCAGGACGCCTGCGGCGATGTAGCCGCCGCGCTCGCCCGTGGCGGCGCAGCCGGCCGCGATCAGGGCCGTGAGCAGCGAGGCGGTGGTGACCTGGTTGGGGGTCAGTCCGCGCCGCGCGCACCAGCGGGCGATGTAGCGCGAGTAGGGGCTGATGAAGAAGGTGGTGAAGAAGCCGTCGTGGGCCTTCACCGCGGAGCGGAGTCGTACGGCCTCGTCGTCGACGTCCGCGACGGCGCCGCGGGCCGTGTGCCGGCTCTCCGCGTCGGCCGGTACGGCGGCCACGAGCGAGCCGAGCTCGGGGCGGTGCACGGCGACGCCGTCGGCGTCGAGCGCGGCGGCGAGGGTGTCGGGCAACGCCTCGCCCTCGGCGACGACGGGCCCGTGGTCGGCTCCCGGCACCGGCGCGGACACGTCGGTCAGCGCGCGGGCGAGCGCCGGTCGGGCCTCGCTCTGCGTGGTGAGCGCGCCGGGCACGGCGGAGGCGGGGAAGCGGGGGTCGGTGAGGCCCAGCCGCAGCGCGTGGAGGTGTCCGACGAAGCGGGGGTCGACGACGGCGACCCTCTCGCCGGCCGGTACGGCGGCGAGCAGTGCGCCGGCGTCACGTGGGTCGGATGCCACCTTGACGTCGAAGCCCAGCGACCGCAGATCGCCGTCGAGCGACGATCCGGGTACCGGCGGACCGGTGAGGATTGCGGTCGACAGGACGAACTCACTCCTTGGAGCTGACGGGCGGGCCGGCAGGGCCCATGACACGGCCCCGGGCACGGCGGTACGGCCCGGCATCGGGCGGCAGCACGTCGGCTGAGGCTATCGGATGAACGAAAGCGGGAGTTCATCGAGGCTTTGCGGTGCGGACTCCCCCGGGCCCACTCGAATCCTCGCGAGCGCGCCCCGTCCTGCGGAGATCATCATGGGCGATCGACCCCCAGCCCCACAAACCGCGCTCCACGGCCGCCCGAAGCGGCTGCCGCACCCCACCCCGAGCTGCGCACATAATCGCAGGTCAGACGATATGACAACGGTGTTCAGTACCGTGTTGCGCATACCCCCCACCCGTAGTTCACTTGCGAATCGGGGACCATCGGGATCACTGACGACACGACCGGGAGGCCTTGTCATGGGGGCTGGACACGACCACGGACACAGCCACGGCGGACCGCCGCCCACGGGGACCGCGGCCGCGGCCTACCGGGGCCGGCTGCGGATCGCGCTGGCGATCACACTGTCCGTGATGGTGATCGAGATCGTCGGCGGCATCGCCGCGAACTCGCTGGCACTGATCGCGGACGCGGCCCACATGGCGACCGACGCGGTCGGCCTGGCGATGGCGCTGCTCGCGATCCACTTCGCCAACCGGCCGCCGACGGAGAACCGCACCTTCGGCTTCGCCCGGGCCGAGATCCTGGCCGCGCTGGCCAACTGTCTGCTGCTGCTCGGCGTCGGCGGCTATGTGCTCTACGAGGCGATCCAGAGGTTCATCGAGCCGGCCGAGACCAGGGGCGGTCTGACGATCGCGTTCGCGCTGATCGGCCTGGTCGCCAACATGATCTCGCTCTCGCTGCTCGTCCGCGGCCAGAAGGAGAGCCTGAACGTACGCGGCGCCTATCTGGAGGTGCTCGCCGACGCCCTCGGCTCGGTGACGGTCCTGATCTCGGCGGGCATCATCCTGGCGACCGGCTGGCAGTACGCCGACCCGATCGCCTCGATCCTTATCGGCCTGATGATCGTGCCGCGCACGATCAAGCTGCTGCGCGAGACCCTCGACGTGCTCCTGGAGTCCGCCCCCAAGGGCGTCGACATGGCGGAGGTACGCGCGCACATCCTGGCGCTGCCGGGCGTCGAGGACGTGCACGATCTGCACGCCTGGACGATCACCTCCGGGATGCCGGTGCTCTCCGCGCACGTGGTGGTGGATCAGGCCGCGCTGGACACGGTGGGCCACGAGAAGATGCTGCACGACCTCCAGGGCTGCCTGGGCTCCCACTTCGACGTGGAGCACTGCACCTTCCAGCTGGAGCCGGCCGGTCACGCCGAGCACGAGGCCAAGCTCTGTCTGTGACTCCCGGCTCCTGCTACCGTTGATCGACAGACGTGAGGTGAGAGAGGAGCTGAGGTTGATGACCGTCGCGATGGAGGCTGCCCAGTGCGGCACCGCCCGGTCCGGCTTCAGCTCCCGGGTCACCGGCTGACCTGATCTCCCGGTTCTTCCGAACCGGTTCGTCACGTCGTCGGCCGGGACCCTCTCACACAAGGGTTTCCCACGTTGTCCGACAACGATCTGTACACCGCCTTCTTCGCCCTGCACCACGGTCTCCCGCGGCAGGGTCCGGGCTCCGACTCCACCACCCGTCGCCTGCTCGCGCTCTCGGCACCGCTCCCCGAGCGGCCCCGCGTGCTCGATCTCGGCTGCGGCCCCGGCCGCTCCGCGCTGCTCCTGGCCGCCGAGGCCGGCGCCGAGGTGACGGCCGTGGACCTGCACGAGCCCTTCCTCGACGAGCTGCGACAGAGCGCCGACGCCCGCGGGCTCGGCGACTCCGTCCGTACGCTCGCCGCCGACATGGGCGCGCTCCCGTTCCCCGACGGATCCTTCGATCTGGTCTGGGCCGAGAGCTCGGCCTACGCCATCGGCTTCGACACCGCGCTGCGCGAGTGGCGCCGCCTCCTGGCTCCCGGCGGGACCCTCGTCCTCACCGAGTGCGAGTGGACGGTGGACGAACCGAGCCAGGAGGCCCGCGCCTTCTGGGACGCGCACTACCCGCTCCGTACCACCGCCGCGAACACCACGGCGGCGACCGAGGCCGGCTATCACGTCCTCGGGGTCGTCTCCCAGCCCGAGAGCGACTGGGACGAGTACTACGGCCCGCTCTCGGCGCGGGCCGATGCCGCCGACCCGGCGGCTCCCGGCATGGCCGAGGCTCTCGTCTCGACCCGCGCGGAGCTCGCCATGCGCCGTGACCACGGCGGCGAGTACGGCTACACCGGCTACGTCCTGCGGCCCGCCGACCCCCGGTGGCGAACGCGGGAGGAGACGGCCGCCGACATTCCGCGCGTACGGGAGATCAACGCGACCGCCTTCGCCACCGCGGACGAGGCCGCTCTGGTCGACGCCCTGCGGGAGGACGCCGGCGCCTGGCTGCCCGGCCTCTCGTACGTCGCCGAGACGTCCGAGGGCACGGTGGCGGGATACGCGCTCGTCACCCGCTGCCACGTCGGCGGCGCTCCCGCTGCCGCGCTCGCTCCGGTCGCCGTCGATCCGGCGTTCCAGCGGCAGGGTGCCGGAGAGGCCGTGGTCCGGGCCGTGCTCGACGCGGCGCGGCTGCGCGGGGAGCGACTCGTGCTGGTGCTCGGTCACCCGGAGTACTACCCGCGATTCGGCTTCGTACGGGCGTCCGAGTATGGGATCAAGCCAGGTTTCGAGGTTCCGGACGAAGCCATGATGGCCCTGGTCATCGACGGTTCCGCCCCGGTCACCCGGGGCATGATCCATTATCCGACGGCCTTCGGCGTCTGACGCGTCGCCCGCTCCCGCCGCACCGGGTGTACTCCGGTGTGGTGGGAGCGGGCCATGTCCGGCCTCCGAAGTACGGACAAGCCGCTTTTGTGCGGCAGACTGAGGGGGCCCCACCGGGCCGAGGATCGAAGCGAAGGATGGGTATGCCGACCACACCAGCCACCGCGGAACACAGCTCGCCGAACGGCGTCACTTCGGGCGGTGTCCCGGCGTCGATCATGCTCGAGCTGGTCGACGAGGACGGCACCACCATCGGTACGGCCGAGAAGCTCGCCGCACACCAGGCGCCCGGGCAGCTGCACCGCGCCTTCTCCGTCTTCCTGTTCGACGAGTCCGGCCGGCTGCTGCTCCAGCGCCGCGCGCTGGGCAAGTACCACTCCCCCGGTGTCTGGTCGAACACCTGCTGCGGCCACCCGTACCCGGGCGAGGCGCCGTTCGCGGCCGCCGCCCGGCGCACGTACGAGGAGCTGGGCATCTCGCCCTCGCTGCTCGCCGAGGCGGGCACCGTCCGCTACAACCACCCGGACCCGGCGTCGGGCCTGGTGGAGCAGGAGTACAACCACCTCTTCGTCGGCATGGTGCAGGCCGATCTGCGGCCGGACCCGGAGGAGGTCGAGGAGACCGCCTTCGTGTCGGCGGAGGAGCTGGCGAAGCGGCACGCGACCGCGCCGTTCTCCGCCTGGTTCATGACGGTGCTGGACGCGGCGCGTCCGGCCGTCAGGGAGCTGACGGGTCCGTCCGGGGGCTGGTGATCCCGGGCAGGATCGGGGTTCCGGGCGCCGTCGCGGGCGCCCGGGATCCGGTTCCCGGCGCGGCCCCGGGCCCCAGCACCTGCGGTGCCAGGGGCAGGGCGGCCCAGATGATCTTGCCGCCGCTCGCGGTGTGCTCCACGTCGCACGCCCCGCCGGACTCCAGCGCGATCTCCCGCACCAGGAGCAGCCCGCGACCGCCCGTCTGCCCGTAGTCCGCCTCCAGCGCCTTGGGGCGGTACGGATGGTTGTCCTCGACGGACACCCGGATCCACTCCGCGCCGATCGCCACCTCCACCGCCACTTCGGGGGAGAGCAGCGCCGCGTGCTTGACGGCGTTGGTGACCAGCTCCGAGACGATCAGGAGCAGGCCCTGGACCGTGTCGTCGTGGACCGGTACCCCTTGACGGATCAGCAGGTCCCGAACGGCGTGCCGGGCCTGCGGAACGGAGACGTCGACCGCGGGAGCGGTGAAGCGCCAGACCCCTTCGTAGGACGGTGGCCGTGCGGGGACGCTCCCGCGGCTCTCCATAGTCCGGCTCCCACCCTCGTGCTCGATTGTCGCCACGGGATCGAGTCTTGGTAATCCGTAGGTCCGGACCGGCCTACTGACCAGAAGTCGACACTTATCGACCGACTTTTGATCGGGTGAGTATGCCAACGTCAGTTGTTCGACTGCTCCTGATCTTCTTCTGACGGCTTCGGAGGGGACTCCGACGCGGACGGCGAAGAGGCCTGCGGAGGGGCCTGCTCAGGGGCCTGCTCGGAAGCCTGCGGAGAGGCCGCCTCAGGGGCGACCATACTGACGATCCGTCGGTACGGCGTCGTGGGAACCCTGGGCCGTGGGGCGCCTCCTCCTCGCACCCCCTTCCTGACCGTACGGTCGGGGTGCGCGGATAGCATCCGTCGCATGGAGCCGCAGCTTAATGTCAGCGTCGCCGACGGGGTCGCCACCGTCGTCGTCTCGAACCCCGCCAAGCGCAACGCGATGACGGCCGCGATGTGGCGGTCCCTGCCGGGGTTGCTCGCCCCGCTCGCGACCGACGCCGAGGTCCGCGTCCTGGTCCTCACCGGTGACGGCGAGACCTTCTGCGCCGGCGCGGACATCTCGACCTTGCGGGAGCCCGGCGACGAGCAGCAGTCGCTCGCGGTACGGGCCGAGGAGGCGCTCGCCGCCTTCCCCAAGCCGACGCTCGCCGCCGTCCGCGGCTACTGCGTGGGCGGCGGCAGCCAGCTCGCCGCCGCCTGCGACCTGCGGTTCGCCGAGGAGGGGGCGCGGTTCGGCGTCACCCCGTCGAAGCTCGGCATCGTCTATCCCTCCTCCTCGACCCGTCGGCTGACCTCGCTGGTGGGGCCCTCGGCCGCCAAGTACCTGCTCTTCTCGGGCGAGTTGATCGACGCGGAGCGGGCGCTGCGCACCGGCCTGGTGGACGAGGTGCTCCCGGCGGGCGCACTGGACAAGCGGGTGGGCGAGTTCACCCGCGTCCTGGCCTCCCGCTCCCTGCTGACGCAGGCGGCGGCGAAGGAGTTCGCCGACGGTCGCACCGACCGGGACGCGTACTGGGCGGAGGAGGCACGCGGCAGCGGCGACACCGCCGAGGGTGTCGCCGCCTTCCTGGAGCGCCGCGCGCCCCGCTTCACGTACGGGGTCTGAGCCGGGTCCGACCGGCGTCAGCCCTCCTGGGCGAGAACCCTCTCGGCCTGCCCACGCCAGTGCGCGACGATCCCGGCCGGCGCCTTCTCGGGCGAACCCGCGTCGTAGGGCGGCTGCGGGTCGTACTCCGTCAGGAGCTGGATCGTCTGCGCGACCTCGTCTCCGGCGATCCGGCCGACCAGGTGCAGCGCCATGTCGATGCCCGAGGACACCCCGGCGGCGGTGACGTACTTGCCGTCGAGGACGACCCGCTCGCCGGTGGGTTCGACACCGAGCGGCTTCAGCTCGTCGAGCGCGAGCCAGTGGGCGGTGGCCCGGCGGCCCGCGAGTAGGCCCGCGCCGGCGAGGATCAGCGAGCCGGTGCACACGGAGGTCGTCCAGGTGCTGGTTGCGTCGGCCGTGCGGACCCAGGCGAGGATCTCGGGGTCGTGCATCGCTTCACGCGATCCCGGCCCGCCGGGGACCAGCAGGATGTCGGGGGTCGGTACGTCCGCGAGGGTCTTGTCGGCGACGAGGGCGAGGCTTCCCTGGTCGTTGCGGACCGGGCCGGCCTCCTTGGCGACGAAGACGGTCTCGGCTCCGGGGAGCCGGGCGAGCAGCTCGTAGGGGCCGACGGCGTCGAGCGTGGTGAAGCGGTCGTAGAGCAGGACGGCGATCTGCATGGTGTTCCCCTCGGTGGTCGGTGATCGGTGGTCGTGCAGCGGTCGGTTCGGTGCGTGCGTCGTTCGCGTACGCACGTCGGTTCAGTGAGTCGTCGACACGGGTGCGTGGAAGCGGCGCCTGTACTCGGCCGGGGCCGTGTCGAGCGCCTTGACGAAGGCCCGGCGCATGGCCTCGGGGGTGCCGTAGCCGGCCGCGCGGGCGACCTCCTGGACCCCCACGGCCGTCTCCTCCAAGAGCCTGCGCGCGTGTTCGAGCCGGACCTCGTCGACGTACCGGCCGGGAGTCGTGCCGGTCTCCGCCTGGAACGCGCGGGCGAAGTGGCGGGGCGACAGCCGGGCGCGGGCCGCCAGCGCCTCGACGGAGAGGTCCCCTTCGGGGTGCTCGGTGATCCACTGCTGGAGGTCCCGCAGAGGTGCCCGGCGGGCGGTCTGGGCGGCCAGCTGGGCGCTGAACTGGGCCTGGTTGCCCGGGCGGCGCAGAAAGACGACCAGATGGCGGGCGACGGTCAGCGCGATGTCACGGCCCAGGTCCTCCTCCACGAGCGCGAGGGCGAGGTCGATGCCCGCGGTCACGCCGGCCGAGGTGGAGATCCTGCCGTCGCGGACGAAGATGGGCTCCGCCTCCACCTCGACCTCGGGATAGCAGCGGGCGAGGTGGTCGCAGGCGACCCAGTGGGTGGTGGCCCGGTGGCCGTCGAGGAGCCCGGCCTCGGCGAGCAGCAGCGCACCCGTGCAGACGGAGACCAGGCGCTCGGCGTGCGGGGCGTTCTCGCGCAGCCAGTCGATCAGCCGGGGGTCGGCGTGGCGAGTGCCCTCGCCCCCGGGGACGACCAGCGTGTGCGGGCGGTCCGCGTCGGCGAGCGTCGTGTCCGGGAGCATCCGCAGGCCGCTCTGAGTACGGACCGGACCCCCGTCGAGCGAGGCGGTCCGGATCGGGTAGGCGGCGTCACCGCCGGCGGCGCGGCCGGCCCCGGCGAACACCTCCACCGGTCCGGTGACATCCAGGCTCTGCACATCGTCGAAGAGGACGACGAGCACGGGTCGCTTCGTCATGTGTTCCATCCTTGGCGGGGCACGGGATGTCCGCAATGACGAAGACCCCACCTTTCCTGCCATCCGCCGTGGGCGACGCCGACCGCGACCGCCCCGGACTTCCCGTCGTACCGACCAGTCGGTAACGTTCCGTCCATGACCTCTCTGCCGCCCCGTGCGGGCCGCCGCTGCCACCACATGCTGAACCCGATGCACTCCACGGTGTACTTCTCACCGGACCTGGACACCGAGTTCCGGGCCCTCGGCTTCGAGGACACGTCGGCCATGCGGCTCGCCTCGCGCAGCGCCGCGATGGGGGCCGTGGGCGCCGGAACCGTGGCCGCGGCCTTCTACAACTACAACGTCGAGCTGCTGGCCCGGCATCTGCCCGCCGTCTGGGACATCGCCTCGCCGACGGACGTGGTGGCCGCACGGCTGCGGGCCGTGGACACCACGATGCGCCGTCTCCTCGGCGAGGAGGCGGTCGCATCGGCCGAGATGGCGGAGGCCGCCGAGCTCGCCCTGCGCGCCACCGAGGCCTGCACCCGGCACGCCCGGCCGCTCTACTCGGCCCACGCCGACCTACCGGTCCCGGAGGAGGCCCACCTGCGCTACTGGTACGCCGCGACACTGCTGCGCGAGCACCGGGGCGACGGTCACCTCGCGGCCCTCCTGAGCGTGGGCCTCGACCCGCTGGAGGCGATGGTCAGCCACACCGCCACGGGCATGGGCATGAATCCGCGCTGGGCCCTGGGCGCCCGGGGCTGGCGGCGCGCCGACTGGGACGCCGCGGCCGCGCGGCTGCGGGAGCGCGGGCTGCTGGACGCGGACGGCGAGCTCACGCCCGAGGGCATGAGCCTGCGCGACGCGGTGGAGGAGCACACGGACCGCCTGGACTCCGCCCCGTACGAGCACCTGGGCGCGACCGGCGTCGAGCGCCTGACCGAGCTGGGCAAGGGATTCCGTGACGCGGCGTTCCTGGCGGGTGCCTTCCCCGCGGACCTCGGCGACAAGGGCTGACGGAACCACCGCGCGGGCGGGGCGGGTGCGGCGATCCGGTCGGCGACCCGGCACAATGCAGTCGCAAGCTTGAAGCGCGAGAAGGCGAGTCGGGACACCGTGACGACGTCCATCGAAGGCAGGATCGCCGAGGAACTCGGCGTACGCGAGCGACAGGTGAGGGCGGCCGTCGAGCTGCTCGACGGCGGGTCGACCGTGCCGTTCATCGCGCGCTACCGCAAGGAAGCGACGGAGATGCTCGACGACGCGCAGCTGCGCACGCTCGAGGAGCGGCTGCGTTATCTGCGGGAGCTGGAGGACCGGCGGACCGCCATCCTCGATTCCGTACGGGAGCAGGGCAAGCTGACGGCCGAGGTGGAGGCCCAGATCCGGGCCGCCGACACCAAGGCCCGTCTCGAGGACATCTACCTGCCCTTCAAGCCCAAGCGGCGCACGAAGGCGCAGATCGCCCGCGAGGCCGGTCTGGAGCCGCTGGCGGAGGGGCTCCTCACCGACCCGTCGGTGGAGCCGGCGGCCGCCGCCGCGGCCTTCGTCGACGCCGACAAGGGCGTCGCGGACCCGGCCGCCGCGCTGGAGGGCGCCCGCGCGATCCTCACCGAGAAGTTCTCCGAGGACGCCGACCTCATCGGCGAGCTGCGTGAGCGGATGTGGGGCCGGGGCCGGCTCGCCGCCAAGGTCCGGGAGGGCAAGGAGGAGGCGGGCGCGAAGTTCGCCGACTACTTCGACTTCGCCGAGCCGTTCACCGCGCTCCCCTCGCACCGGATCCTCGCGATGCTGCGCGGCGAGAAGGAGGACGTCCTCTCCCTGGAGCTGGAGCCGGAGGACCGCGAGGACGCTGCGGCGCCCGGCCCGTCCGCGTACGAAGGGATGGTCGCCTCCCGCTTCGGTGTGGCGGAGCGAGGGCGTCCGGGCGACAAGTGGCTTCTGGACACGGTCCGTTGGGCCTGGCGGACCCGGATCCTGGTCCACCTCGGGATCGATCTGCGGCTGCGGCTGCGGACGGCGGCGGAGGACGAGGCGGTACGGGTCTTCGCGGCGAACCTGCGTGACCTGCTGCTCGCCGCGCCGGCGGGCACGCGGGCGACGCTGGGGCTCGACCCCGGCTTCCGTACGGGCGTGAAGGTCGCCGTGGTCGACGCGACGGGCAAGGTCGTGGCCACCGACACGATCTACCCGCACGTCCCCGCGAACAAGTGGGACGAGTCACTGGCGAAGCTGGCGCGGCTCGCGAAGGAGCACGCGGTCGAACTCGTCGCCATCGGCAACGGCACGGCCTCCCGCGAGACGGACAAGCTCGCGGCCGAACTCATCGCCAAGCACCCGGAGTTGAAGCTCACCAAGGTCATGGTGTCCGAGGCCGGCGCCTCGGTGTACTCGGCCTCCGCGTTCGCTTCGCAGGAACTGCCGGAGCTGGACGTGTCGTTGCGCGGCGCCGTCTCGATCGCACGGCGGCTCCAGGACCCGCTGGCCGAGCTGGTGAAGATCGACCCGAAGTCGATCGGCGTCGGGCAGTACCAGCACGACCTGTCCGAGGTGAAGCTCTCGCGTTCGCTGGACACGGTGGTCGAGGACTGTGTGAACGGCGTCGGTGTCGACGTCAACACCGCGTCCGCGCCGCTGCTTTCGCGGGTGTCGGGGATCGGCGCCGGCCTCGCCGAGAACATCGTGGCGCATCGCGACGCCAACGGTCCGTTCCGGTCGCGGAGGGCGCTGAAGGACGTGGCGCGGCTCGGACCGAAGGCGTATGAGCAGTGCGCGGGCTTCCTGCGGATCCGGGGCGGCGACGACCCGCTGGACGGGTCCTCGGTGCACCCGGAGGCGTACCCGGTGGTGCGGCGGATGGTGAAGACGACGGGCGGCGAGGTCGCGTCGCTGATCGGCAACACGGGTGTGCTGCGGTCGCTGCGGGCGGACGACTTCGTCGACGAGACGTTCGGTCTCCCGACGGTCACCGACATCCTGCGCGAGCTGGAGAAGCCGGGGCGGGACCCGCGGCCGGCGTTCAAGACGGCTACGTTCAAGGAGGGCGTCGAGAAGCTCGGCGACCTGGCGTCGGGGATGGTCCTGGAGGGCGTGGTCACGAACGTCGCGGCGTTCGGGGCGTTCGTGGACATCGGTGTGCACCAGGACGGCCTGGTGCACGTGTCTGCGATGTCGAAGACGTTCGTGAAGGACCCGCGGGACGTGGTGAAGCCGGGTGACGTCGTCCGGGTGAAGGTCCTTGACGTCGACATCCCGCGCAAGCGGATCTCGCTGACGCTGCGGCTCGACGACGAGGCGACGGCGGAGGCGACGGCGGGCGGGGATGCCCCGAAGCGGGAGCGGAACGAGCGTGGCGGGCGCGGTGAGCGTGGCGGGCGCGGTGAGCGCGCCGAGCGTGGCGGCCGCCCGCCGCAGCAGCGCCGCGGCCAGCCCCAGGGCGCGGCCCCGGCCGCCCCTGCGAACAGCGCGATGGCGGACGCTCTGCGCAAGGCGGGGCTGCTGAACGAGGGCGGCGGCGGGAAGCGGCGCGGCCGCTGACACACGGACGGGGCCCGGCCGGAAGGCCGGGCCCCGTCGCGTGTCACGGCTTCGTCCATCGGCGACCCCGGCCGGGGCGTACGCAACGGGGACAGCCCACGCCCCGGCTCGATCTTGCGGCGGCGGGCTGCAGTACTAGGCGTTCGGCAGGAACCGAAGCGCCCATTCCGCGCGGTTCGCCACCGTCAGGTCGTCGTCCTCCGTCAAGGGCTGCAGCAACGCGCGGGAGCGGGTCGGTTCGGACTGGACCAGGTCGACGATCTCGGTCGCCAGGGCGTCCTGGTCGTCGCCGAGGTCGACGGACGAGGCGCGCAGGAGCGCCGGGAGGGCGTCCGGGCCGCCGATCGCGGCGAGGACGCCGCCGAGCAGCTCGCGGGCGTAGGCGTTCCGCTCGACGAGGGCGCGGTCCAGTTCGGACTGGAGTCGCGGCAGGAGCGCGGCGTCGCCCGAGGCGGCGATCTCGTCCGCCAGGTCGATCGTCTCGTCGACGTCGGCGTCGAGGTCGTCCAGCATCTCGGTGAGCCGGGTCAGCAGGTCGGTCATGATGCCTCCAGGAATGCGCCGTCCGTCAGGACGGGGACGGTCTCCGAGGTGTCGACCTCGGCGGCCACCGCCACATCCTGCGGATAGCCGTACTCGTACAGTTCACGCCCCGAATCGCAGCGGTGCAGCTCCGCCACGGGGTCCTCCGTCGCCTCCCACAGCGTGGCCGCCGCCCGCGCCTCGGGCGTCAGGTCGTACGGGCCCAGGGCGCGCAGCGCCGACAGCACGGCGCCGACGCCCAGCAGGTCCTCCAGGGCGGGGCGCAGGGAGCCGTCCGGCCAGCGTTCGCCCGAGGCGATGACGGTGAGAGGCAGGGACTCGGAGCCGTATCCCCGGTCCGCGAGCCAACGGGCGACGGCCGTGCGATTGCGCAGCGAGGCCGCGACGACCGGCAGCCCGCCGTCCCCCGGAGCTCCGCCCGGGGGTACCCCCGTCTCGCCTCCCTGCGCCGCGATCGTGGAGCCGTTCGGGGAGGGCAGGACCAGACGCTCGGTCGGCGGGGCGGTCCGCAGGGCCGCCGGGGAGAGCGACCACGGCGATTCGGGCGACACCTCGCTGCGGCCGACCGCGAGCGCGGCGTCCAGCTTCGCCGCATACCCCACGGCCGTCTCGTCCCTCCAGCGGTACGGGTACACCGCCGCGCCGGACTCCACGGCGACGCCGACCGCCGTCGTGAAGGAGAGGACGTCGACGACGACCAGGCACGCGGCGTCCCGGGCGAGGACGGCCGCCTCCGTCGGGCCCCAGCCGAAGGTGACACCCATCAGAGCTCGGTCACCTTGCCGTCCGCGACCTCGATGCGACGCGTCGTGCGCACCGCGTCGAGCATCCGCCGGTCGTGGGTGACCAGGAGCAGCGTGCCGGTGTACGAGTCGAGGGCGGACTCCAGCTGCTCGATGGCCGGCAGGTCCAGGTGGTTGGTCGGCTCGTCGAGCACCAGCAGGTTCACCCCACGGCCCTGGAGCAGGGCCAGCGCGGCGCGGGTGCGCTCGCCCGGGGAGAGCGTGGTGGCCGGGCGCAGGACGTGCTCGGCCTTGAGACCGAACTTCGCGAGCAGCGTCCGTACCTCGGCGGGCTCGGTCTCGGGAACCGCCGCGCAGAACGCGTCGAGCAGCGACTCGGAGCCGTGGAAGAGCTTCCGCGCCTGGTCGACCTCGCCGACGACGACGCCCGAGCCGAGGACCGCGTCCCCCGCGTCGAGCGGGAGCCGGCCGAGGAGCGCGGCGAGCAGCGTCGACTTGCCGGCTCCGTTCGCGCCGGTGATGGCGACGCGGTCGGCCCAGTCGATCTGGAGGGTGGCCGGCCCGAAGCTGAAGTCGCCGCGCCGGACCTCGGCCTCGCGCAGGGTCGCGACGACCGAGCCGGAGCGCGGCGCGGCGGCGATCTCCATCCGCAGCTCCCACTCCTTGCGGGGCTCCTCGACGGCGTCGAGCCGTTCGATCATCCGCTGCGTCTGCCGGGCCTTCGCGGCCTGCTTCTCGCTGGCCTCGCTGCGGGCGTTGCGGCCGAGCTTGTCGCCGTCGGTGGCCTTCCGGCGGGCGTTCTTGACGCCCTTGTCCATCCAGGACCGCTGCATGTGGCCGCGTGCTTCGAGGGCGGCCTTCCTGCCCGCGTACTCCTCGAAGTCCTCGCGGGCGTGCCGCCGGGCGGTGTCCCGCTCGTCCAGGTACGCCTCGTAGCCACCCCCGTAGAGCGTGATCTGCTGCTGGGCGAGGTCGAGCTCGAGGACCTTGGTCACCGTACGGGTGAGGAACTCGCGGTCGTGGCTGATGACGACCGTGCCGGCGCGCAGCCCCTGCACGAAGGCCTCGAGCCGCTCCAGACCGTCCAGGTCGAGGTCGTTGGTGGGCTCGTCGAGCAGGAAGACGTCGTAGCGGGAGAGGAGGAGGGAGGCGAGGCCCGCGCGGGCGGCCTGGCCGCCGGATAGGGAGGTCATCGGCTGGTCGAGGCCGACGGTCAGGCCGAGCGAGTCGGCGACCTCCTCGGCCCGCTCGTCCAGGTCGGCGCCGCCGAGGTCGAGCCAGCGCTCCAGGCTGACGGCGTACGCGTCGTCGGCGCCGGGTGTCCCGCCGACCAGGCCCTGGGTGGCCTCGTCCATCGCGACCTGCGCCGCGGCCACGCCCGTGCGGCGGGCCAGGAACTCGCGTACCGTCTCGCCCTCGCGCCGCTCCGGCTCCTGCGGGAGGTGGCCGACGGTGGCGGTGGGCGGGGAGAGCTTCAGCTCACCGTCCTCGGGGGTGTCGAGCCCGGCGAGCAGCCGCAGCAGGGTCGACTTGCCGGCGCCGTTGACGCCGACGAGGCCGATGACATCGCCGGGGGCGACGACGAGGTCGAGGCCGGCGAAGAGGGAGCGTTCGCCGTGGCCGGCGGCGAGGTCCTTGGCGACGAGGGTTGCAGTCATCAGGGGATGAATCCTAGGTCAGGCCCGCCGGTGGGTCCGTATGCGCCCGGTGCCCGGCCGATCGGCGGACGACCGGGACCACGAGCTCGCTGCCGGTGGTGCGTGCCACCACGAAGGACGCCCCCTTGACCGCCTTGGCGTCGAGCGGGATCCGGTGGGTGCCGGGCTCGAG
The DNA here is from genome assembly GCF_036237275.1 of Streptomyces sp. NBC_01353. Lineage (GTDB taxonomy): Bacteria > Actinomycetota > Actinomycetes > Streptomycetales > Streptomycetaceae > Streptomyces. Next base: position 1,566,664 of record NZ_CP108352.1, read on the forward strand.
CACGTCGTCGAGCAGCAGTTTCTCGTGGGTGCGGTAGAGGCGGTCGAGGCGGTAGGCGACCAGTTGGACGCCGACCGCGGAGCTGACCTCGACGGTGGCCTCGGCCACCGTGGCGGCCAGCGCGGTGACGCGCCGCCGCTCCGGTGGGGTCGGGTCGAGGGCGGTGACGATCTGGGCGACGAGGACGGGAATGACCGGGGCGAGCCCGTCGACGTACGCCACGTCGGCTCCGGCGCGCCGGAAGCAGTGGCGGACCCGGGCCCGTACCTCGCCGGTGACGGCTCGGCCGAAGGCGACGGCGCCGTAGCCGCGCAGCTCGTCGTCGGTGACCCCGTCGGTGTCCTGGACGATGTCGGCGCCGATACCGATGGTGCGCAGGGCGGCGGCGAGCTTACCGAGGACGGCCGCGCGGGCGCCGATGAGCAGGACACGGCGGTGGGAGGGCGTCGCCGTCTCGTCCTCGCCGTCCCGCAGCAGTCGCTCCAGCTCGGCGCGGTACCGGTCGCCGCGGAAGCGGTACGGGCCGATCCCCCGGTAGCCGTTGAAGTCGAGGTCGGCGGTGTCGTCGGTCTGCCAGGCGAAGTCGCGCCACACGATGTCCTCGCCGTCGCGCTCGATGACGGCGGTGACCGCCCCGCATCCGAGGTCGTCGCACTCGGGGCAGCCGTAGATCAGGTGGCGACCGCCCTCCAGCGGCGCCGCGGCCTCGAGGAGGAGCCCTCGGACGCTCTCGGTCAGGATCGCGGGCGGGATGTCGGCGGCGAGGGGCGAGACGGCGTCGAGGTCGGCGAGGCGGAAGAGCAGCGGCCGCCCGTCGACGACGAAGTCCAGGAAGTCCCGGTGCGTGCGGTGGCTGCCACTCGGGGAGACGGCTCCGGTGCGTATCGCGGGGGCGAGGGCGAAGGTCGCGTACTCGGCAGACATGTTGGGAAGTATTCCCCGGCGCCGGGCAATCCGTGCATGGTCCGTGCGGGCGTGACCTGTCGGTGTGTGGTCGGTCCGCTGGTGGCCCGGGTACGTTCCGCTCATGAGCGAACAGGTGATCGTGGTCGGCGGCGGGGTCATCGGTCTGACGACGGCCCTGACTCTGGTGGAGCGCGGGCTTCGGGTGCGGGTGTGGTCGCGGGACGCGGTGGCGGAGACGACCTCCGCGGTGGCGGGGGCGCTGTGGTGGCCGTACCGGATCGAGCCGGAGGCGGAGGCCGGCGCCTGGGCGCTCGACTCGCTGCGGGTGTACGAGAAGCTGGCGGACGATCCGGTACGCACGGGCGTCCGGCTGGTGCCCGGCGTCCACGCGGACACGGTCCTCGGGGAGCTGGGCGACTGGGCGCGGGAGGTCTCCGGGCTGCGGCAGTTGGCGGCCGGGGAGGTGCCGGGGCCGTACGAGGTGGGACTGGCGGCGCGGCTGCCGCTGATCGACATGCCGGTCCATCTGGAGTGGCTGCGGGCCCGGTTCGAGGCGGCGGGCGGGGTGGTGGAGCGACGGGCGACGACCGGGTTCGCGGAGGCGGCCGAGCGGGCGCGTGTGGTGATCGACTGCGCGGGGCTCGGGGCTCGGGAGCTCGTACCGGACGCCCGACTGAGGCCGGTGCGAGGGCAGTTGGTGCTGGTGGAGAATCCGGGGATCGAGGAGTGGTTCACCGCGGCCGACTCGGCGTCGAGCGAGACGGCGTACTTCTTCCCGCAGCCGGGGCGGCTCATCCTGGGTGGGACCGCGCAGGAGGGTGACGAACGGCTCACGGCGGATCCGGCGACGGCGGCGGAGATCGTGGCGCGGTGCGCGCGGGTACGGCCCGAGATCGCTGGCGCCCGGGTGCTCGGGCACCGGGTGGGGCTGCGGCCCGCCCGTTCGGGCGGGGTACGGATCGCGGTGGAGCCGCTTCCGGGCGGCGGGCGCCTCGTCCACAACTACGGGCACGGGGGCGCGGGGGTGACGGTCGCCTGGGGCTGCGCCCGCAGGGCGGCGGATCTGGCCGCCGGCTGACGGCCGAAAAGCCGAGGCTCCGGCTCGATCGGGAGATCGAGCCGGAGCCGGGCCTGTGGGGGGTTAGTTCCAGGGCTTGGGGTTGTTGTTCTCCGCGTCGATGCAGCTCTGGGCCCGGCGGTCCAGGGCGTCGGCCTGGGCACGGGCCTTGCGGGCCTCCGCCGTGGCACCGAGGCGCTGGAGCTGCGCGGCCTTCGAGCGAAGGTCGGCCGCCTGCTGCCGCATCTTGGGGACGTTGCAGACGATCTTCTTGCCGGCCGCGTGCGCGGGCTCGGCGATCACCGTCTGACCGAGCAGCAGGCCCCCGGCCAGCAGCGTCGTCGTGGTGAGGGCGGTCAGGGTGCGGCGCAGCGGCGTCACGTACTTCATGTGGTTCTCCAACTTCCGGGCCGTGGGGACCCGTTCAGGTACGGTCAATACCGGTCAGTAACAATAACCGAGACCGATCACGACCCGTCACCCGGTGTCCCCGTACCCGGCCCGATGCGCAGTTCGAAGTCGCCGTCGTACTTCTCGTGGCCCGCGATCACGGCGAGTTCGATGACCTCCTCGCCCACCTCGCCCCGGACGATGAGCGGGTCGTGGCGCAGGTCCCGCATGAGCGCCACGCACATGCCGATCATGACGAGGACGAACGGCGCCGCCACCAGGATCGTCAGGTTCTGCAGCCCCGCGAGCGCGTCACCCTGGCCGTCACCGATGAGGAGCATGATGGCGGCGACGGCACCGGTCACCACGCCCCAGAACACGACCACGGGACGGGTCGGTTCGAACGAGCCCCTCTGCGACAGCGTGCCCATGACGATCGAGGCGGCGTCCGCGCCCGAGACGAAGAAGATGCCGACGAGGATCATCACGAGCAGGCTCATGACTCCGGTGAGGGGGAACTCCTGGAGGAGGCCGAAGAGTTGACCCTCCGGGGTCGTCTCCTCCGCCAGCTCGCCGCGCTCGCTCAGCTTCATCGCCGTACCGCCGAAGACGGCGAACCAGACGAGGCTCACGGTGCTCGGTACGAGGATGACTCCGCCGACGAACTGACGGATCGTCCGGCCCTTGCTGATGCGGGCGATGAACATGCCGACGAAGGGTGTCCAGGAGATCCACCACGCCCAGTAGAAGACCGTCCAGCTCCCGAGCCAGTCGTGGACGTTCTCCCCTGCGGTCACCTCGGTGCGTCCGATCAGCTGTGGCAGGTCACCGATGTAGGCGGCGATCGAGGTGGGCAGCAGATCGAGCACGACGATGGTCGGGCCGGCCACGAAGACGAACAGGGCCAGCACCAGGGCGAGCACCATGTTGATGTTGGAGAGCCACTGGATGCCCTTCTCGACACCCGAGACGGCGGACAGCACGAACGCCACGGTCAGGACGGCGATGATTCCGACGAGCAGTCCGGTGCCGGCCTTCTCCATCCATCCCAACTCCTCGACGCCGCTGCCGATCTGGAGCGCACCGAGACCCAGCGAGGCGGCCGATCCGAAGAGAGTGGCGAAGATGGCAAGGATGTCGATGACCCGGCCGGGACCGCCGTTGGCCGCCTTCTTCCCGATCAGCGGGACGAAGACCGCGCTGATGGTCTGCCGTCGACGGCGCCGGAACGTGGAGTACGCGATCGCGAGCCCCACGACGGCGTAGATCGCCCAGGGGTGCAGCGTCCAGTGGAAGAGGGTCGTCGCCATCGCGACCTGCATCCGCTCCGCCGAGTCGGCGGGGCTCGTGCCGGGCGGCGGGGTTCCGTAATGGGCGAGCGGTTCGCTCACCCCGTAGAACATCAGGCCGATGCCCATGCCGGCGCTGAACATCATCGCGATCCACGACACGGTCCGGAACTCCGGGCGCTCGCTCTCATGGCCGAGGGTGATCCGCCCGTACCGGCTGATGGCGAGCCACAGGGCGAAGACGACGAAGCCGGAGGCGGCGAGCATGAACGCCCATCCCCAGTTGCGGATCAGGCCGTCGAGGAGCTTGCTGGAGACGCTCTCCAGGCTGTCCGTGGCCGTGGCGCCCCAGACCACGAAGGCGACGGTGAGGACGGCGGTGACGCCGAACACGATCCGGTCGGTCCGGGCCTTGGGGTGGTGTCCGGGGCGGCCCGGGAGGGCCGCCGTCACCGACAGCCCCTCCCGGCCTCCGCCCCGGCCTCCGCCCCTCCCGCGTTCGCCCGCTCTCTGATCTTCCTGCGACACAGGTGGCACCTTTCACAGCATTACGGGTCAGACTGAACTCGCTCCGTAAGGCAGTACCACAGGTGACGCGCCACTTCCGGGATCAACTCAGCCCATCAACAGACCTCCACCGGCTGTCCGGTGGTGAGCCGGTACGTCGCGCGGCCGTCGAGCAGCAGCGGGACGAGCGCGCGCTGCGACTGCCGCAGGGGTACGAGGACCCCGTCGCCTTCGCGCCGGACGGTGATCCCGTGCAGGGCGAGCTCGTCGCCGAACTCGGCGTACTGCGCGCGGTCCAGGCGGTAGCCGCAGGGCGGGTCCTGGATCGTCTCGGCGGGCTCGGCCGGGTCGTTGTCGGCGCCCCCGAGCAGCACCGGACCCCGGTCGGCGAACCCGCTGAGCCGGGCCGCGGCCGTGGCCGCGCCGAGCCGCCCGCGCCGCTCGTCGACATAGGCGAAGGCACCCTTCAACGCCGCGAGTTGGGTGTTCACACGGCGTCGCTGGTTGCGTGCGGTGTCGTCCCTCTCGGCGTCGGTCAGGGCCTCGACACGGGTCTCCACGAGCAGGCCCACGGAGTGCTTGACGCCGGCCGTGTTGCGCAGGATCCGCTCCTGGCCGTCGCCCGCGACCTGCTTGATGGGCTTTCCTGTGAGGGGGTCGGTCCAGATCCCGTAGATGCCGCTGCCGAAGCCGGCGGCCCCGGCCGACGGGCGGACATAGGACTCCGACAGGGTGTGGGCCTCGTCGTGCACGCGCGCGTCGGCGTTCGGATTGCGCGGCCAGAGCGCGAGCAGGTCCTTGTCGTAGTAGGGCGACGTCCCGCCGTACTCGTGCAGGTCGTAGATCACCTCCGGGCGTCGGTCGCGGATGAGCGCGGCCATCGCCCGGCCCTCGGCGGTCTGCAGGGCGATGTGGTCGCGGTTGACGTCGACCCCGTCGGCGTTGCCCCGGGTGTCGGCCTCGCGCCCGTCCGGATTGGCGGAGGGAACGACGAGAACGGTGGTACGGGAGAGGAAGCGGCGGGTCTCCGGGTCCCGGGCGTACGCCAGGTCCCGCACGGTGGTGAGACAGGCCTCCCGGCCCGACGGCTCGTCACCATGCTGGCTGCAGACCAGCAGTACGGTCGTGCCGGCATGGGGCGCGCCCACCGTGGCGAGCCGGAGCGGACGGCCCTGTCTCGTCGTGCCGATGGTGCGCACGGAGACCCGGTCGCTGCCCCGGTCGACGGCGGCGAGGAACGCCGTCTCCTCCTGCTCGCCGGTCCACCGGGCGCCCCCGCTCCCCTCGAAGCCCGTCCTCGGGGCCGGTGTGGCGGCCGCGGTGCCGGCGGCCTCCGCGGGGACGGCGACGAGCGGGAGGCCGAGGGCGGCGACACCCGCCACGAGGACGAGCGTGCGCCGGGAGCGGCGGTGCGGGGTGTGCGTCATCGGACCTCTCCGGGAACGGGGTGGTTCGAGCGCGGGTGTCCGACACCGTTCAGCGCCCGCCCGCTGGGCGCCAGGCGTGCGCCGTCCGTGCCGGCCGTCGCCCGGGTGAAGGCGTCCGCGCCGCCGACCAGGGGCAGTTTGGCAGATGTGCGGGCGAGATCGAGGGTGATCGTGGGCGTGGTGGACTGGGCGTACCCCCTGCTCGAAGAGCTTGGGGGAGGGTCGAGCAAGCCTCGGTCGGTGCCGCCGACGATCAGGGCGAGCCGGTGCCCGGCCGGGACGACATGGTCGGTGGCCGCCAGCTTCAGCGTCATCGTGTACGCCTTGCCGGGGGCCAGCGGCCTGCCCTTGCCGGGGTCCGCCCAGGTGCCCAGGTCCGCCCAGCCACGGCTGACGACGGTGAAGTCCACGTCCGCCGTACGAGCTTCGGTGTCCTTGAAGCAGGCGCTGTCGCCGCTCGTGCTCGCGCCCCAGCAGGACCGCTGGGTCAGCGTGGTGATGCCCTCGCCCGCCGCCGCGTAGTCCCGGATGGTGTCCGGGCCGAGATCGACGAGGACGGCCGTCAGATGGGCGGTCGTGGTGGACGGTGTGGCGGTGACGGTCACTGTGGAGGAGCCGGAGAGCCGCAGGTCGCGTGCGAGCGGCCGGGTGACGAAGCCGGACTTGGCGGCGGTCGACTCGTCGATCCGCGCGGCCCAGTCGATCTCACCCAGGCCCGGATCGTCGGTGAAGGTCTCCGTGGCACCGGGCGCGGCGGGGGTACGGCCGAGGGTTCCGACGCCGGGCGCTGTGCCCGTGCCGGGGCGCAGGGTGGTGCGCTCGGTGGCGCGCGGCGGCCAGACCCGGTCGGTGGTCCAGCGGTCCGGGGCGCGTTCGATGTCGGCCATCGGCTCCCGGTCGACACCGTTCTCGTAGCCGAGGAGGTAGTGGTCGAACCAGCGGTGCAGGGTACGGACCCAGTCGGCACGGCGGAAGTCGAAGGGGTCGACGTGACCGGTCTGGGAGAGCCAGATCTTGCGCTCGACACCGCGGGCGGCGAGGGCGTCCCACCACTGGCCGAACTGGTTGGCGCGGACGTTGAGGTCCTGCTGCCCGTGCACGACGAAGACGCTGGCCTTCACCTTGCCGGCGTCCGGGACGTGGTTCCGCTCGCTCCAGGCGCGGGTCCAGTCGCCGCTGTACGGGGTGGCGGTGGTGATGCGGTCCTGGACCGCGCCACAACGATCGTTCGCCTCGGGGCTGTTGACGTACTCGGAGAGCCAGCTCGGGTTGGCGTTGTAGAGCGGCGCGCCCTGGGAGTGGAAGTAGTCGTACCAGGAGGAGATCGCGCCGATCGGCACGATGGTCTCCAGCCCTTCGACGCCGATCGCGGCGACGCCGTTGGCGATGGTCCCGTCCCAGCTCTTGCCGATCATGCCGACCTTGCCGGTGGACCAGGTGGTGGCCCGGGCACGGTCGGAGCCGGTACGGGTGGTGTATCCGCGGGCCCGGCCGTTCAGCCAGTCGACGACGGCCTTGGCGGACTGGACGTCGGAGCGTCCGCCGACGTCGTCGCAGCCGTCGGAGCGGTTGGTGCCGGCGAGATCGACGGCGACGAAGGCATACCCGCGGGGAACGAAGTAGTTGTCGTAGAAGAGCGGGAACTGGACGGGGTTCCCGGCCGCGTCGTACGTCTTCTTCTGGCCTTCGTTGCCGCGTCCGCAGCAGGCGTAGTACGGGCTGGCGTCCATGATGACCGGGATCCTCCGGCCCGCGGCGGCGGGCTCGCGGGGCCGGACGATGTCCACGGCGACCCGGTCGCTGCGGCCGTCACCGTCGCCGTCGAGTCCGGTGTCCACCCAGACGGACTCGCGGATCGCGTCGGCGTAGGAATGGACGGGCTTCGACTCCCGTACGGGGGCCTGCGCCTGAGCCCCGGTCGGGGACACCAGCGCGGTCATCAGGGCGGCCGCGGCGGCCGCCACCAGGGTTCTGCACGACAGACGGGCTCTGCGGGTTCTCCGCACAGGTATCGGCATGGGGCGGAACGTACCCCGGTCAACTCCCGAGCAAAAGAGTGCAGTCGAGAGCATGAACGCGCCCACTGGGGCTGGAACGTTCATTTCGGCCGAATGGCGATCGTGTGGCGGATGGGGCCATGGACATGACGGGGCGTCGTGGCCCTGAATAGTGTCGATAAGGACCGAAGACCATTCGTGCTTCTTACTGACTTGGAGCTCTCGTGCACCGCAGACTTGTCGTTCCGAGCGCGCTCGCGGCCTCTCTCCTGCTGGCGATCCCGGCATCGGCCGCCGACTACGTTCCGGGCGCATCGGGCATCGGCGATCCCTACTACCCGGCCAGTGGCAACGGCGGTTACGACGTCTCCCACTACGACCTGCGGCTGACGTACCAGCCGGCGACCGACCTCCTGGAGGGCACGGCGACGATCCTCGCCACCACGAAGCAGAACCTCTCCCGCTTCAACCTGGACCTCGGACTGAAGGTCAGCGAGGTGCGGGTGAACGGCAGGAAGGCGACGTTCGCCACGACCGGCGAGCAGGAGCTGGAGATCACCCCGGCGACCCCGCTGGAGAAGAACCGTACGATCTCGGTCGTCGTGCGGTACGCGGGCAAGCCCTCCGAGGTGAAGATCGGCGGCTGGACCGCCTGGCACCGCACTCCCGACGGCGGTGTCGCCGCCCAGGAGCCGGACTCCGCCGCCTGGTGGTTCCCGTCCAACGACCACCCCCTGGACAAGGCGACCTTCGACGTCTCGGTGTCGGTGCCGGACGGCACGCAGGCGATCAGCAACGGCGTCCTGCAGTCGCAGTCCTCCCGGCTCGGCTGGACCCGCTACAACTGGCGCTCAAACAAGCCGCAGGCCACCTACCTGGCCACGCTCGCCGTCGGCAAGTTCGACATCACCACGGACAAGACGGCGAACGGGCTCCCGGTCCTCAACGCCTACAGCCGGGACCTCGGTGACAACGCGGGCGCGGCGCGGGCCTCGATCGAGCGGACGACCGAGGTCGCGGAGTGGCTGGAGGAGGTCTTCGGGCCGTACCCCTTCAACGCGCTCGGCGGCTACGTCCCCAACGTGACCAGCGGCTACGCCCTGGAGACGCAGACCCGGCCCTTCTACAGCCCCCGGCAGTTCGCCAACGGGGCGAACGTGTCGGTGGTCGTCCACGAACTGGCGCACCAGTGGTACGGCGACAGCGTCTCGGTCGACAGGTGGAAGGACATCTGGGTCAACGAGGGCTTCGCCCGCTACAGCCAGTGGCTGTGGTCGGAGAAGGAGGGCGAGGGCACGGCCCAGGAGCTTGCGGACTACGTCTACGCGACCCGCACCGCCGAGGACCCGTTCTGGACGGTGAAGCCTGGCGACCCGGGTCCGGACAACCAGTTCCACATCGCCGTGTACGACCGGGGCGCGCTGGCGCTCCAGGCGCTGCGCAACGAGATCGGCGACGAGGACTTCTTCGCCATTCTGAAGGGCTGGCCGACGGAGTTCGCCTACGGCAACGCCAAGGTCGGGGACTTCGTGTCGTACGCGGAGCGGGTCTCGGGCAAGCCGCTGGCCTCGCTCTTCGACACCTGGCTGTACCAGCCGGTGAAGCCGGCGGCGTCGACGGCGGCAGGGGTCGGAGTCTCGGCGCGGTCGGCCGCTGCCGGGACCACGGCTTCGGCGCCGGCCGCGAAGCCGGTGAAGCCCGCGCAGCCGAAGTCCTGGAAGAAGATCGCGGAGACGAACGCGATCCACGAGCACGACGAGCACTGAGCTCGGCGGCGCGCCCCGCTCCGGCCCCCAGGGGCGGGGCGGGGCGCGTCCGTACGCCGTGGGTAGGCTCGGCCCTCACAGGCAACCGGAGGGTGGGAGCACAGCGTGACCGAGTCGGAGCGGTACGGCGATCCGGCGGTGCGGGAGGCCGTGGCGGGGCGGATCGCCATGGAGTGGGGGCTCGAACTGCCCGGCTCCTTCTTCCGGTTCCTCGACTTCCTGGCCGCCCTCGGTCCGGCCGAGGAGCGGGCGCTACGGGACCTGGAGCTGGCTCCGTACGGCGTCATGGACCTGTTCGCGGACCCTTCGGCGTTCCCCCGCGAGGGTCTCGACATCCGGGTGCACGGGCGGTACTACCGCGATCCGCCGGAGTTCCTCACGTTTCTGCACGGCGGGTCGGACGGACTCCATCACGGGCTCTGGTCCGACGACGGGCGCACGTGCGACGGCGTCGCCTCGTACTACTCCAACGACGGCGACGGCATCGAGCGGCGCCACCGAACACCGCTGGAGGCGGTGCGGGCGCGGATCGAGCGGGCGCAGCGGGACCTGGCGGAGTACGCGGCCGACGGGGAGGACGTGCACGAGCGGCTCGCTGATCTCGGGCGGCTGCGGGCGGCTCTGACGGGCGTCGAGACCGGCGAGCGTACGGAGACGGGCCTCGCGTACTCCGACGCGTACGACTCCCGCCGGCCGGCCGTCGACTCCGACCGGATCACGACTCTGGACGGTGCGGGAGCGCTGGTGCCCGGGGTGACGGCCCTGGACCGCCCGCCGCACAACGGGGCGGACGAGTACCGCTTCGGCACGTTCATGGAGAAGCTGTTCGAGGACGCGGAGGCGCTGCGGGCGGCCCGCGACGAGGCCCTGCGACGGGCCACCGCCGGCGATCCGTCGGAGGCACTGGTGCTCGGTCGGGACCTGCACTGGGCGTCGTACGGCGAGCCGCAGCGCGAGGAGTACGCACGCGAACTGCTGGCCGTGGCGTACCGCGATCTCGACCGCCCGTCCCTCACGACGATCGCGGCGACCCACCACCGCCACCGCGCGCTCGCACACGTGGACGTGCTGCGGCCGGCGCGCTGAGGGGCGGGGGTCGACCGGCCTGGCGGCGCTGAACGGCGAGGCCCGACCCGTCTCGCGGTGGGGCCCGACGCTCTGAGCAGCCGTCGCCGGACCCGAGAGCGCTTTCCCCGGACAGACCCGTCGCCCGTCACCGGATACCCTCGACGCTGTCAGCACCGTCACCCACCGTGCCCGTGAGGAGCCAGCCTTGAGCGAGTCGACGTCCGGGACGCGCCCGACCCTGGAAGCCGTCGCCGCGCGCGCAGGCGTGTCCCGGGCGACGGTGTCCCGTGTCGTCAACGGCGGGGCAGGGGTCCGCGAGGCCCTGGCCGAGAAGGTGCGCAAGGCCGTGGAGGAGCTCGGCTACATCCCGAACCACGCGGCGCGGACCCTGGTGACCCGGCGCAACGGCGCCGTCGCCGTGATCATCGCCGAGCCCGAGTTCCGGATCTTCTCCGACCCGTTCTTCGAGCAGCAGGTCCGCGGAATCAGTCGCGAACTCACCCTGCACGACGCCCAGTTGGTGCTGCTCTGGGTGGAGGGACCGGGCGATCACGAGCGGATCGCGCGCTATCTCGGGGGCGGCCACGTCGACGGCGCGCTGGCCTTCTCGCTCCACAACGACGACGAACTCCCCGAGATCGTCCGGCGCGTCCAGGTACCCACGGTCTTCGGCGGGCGCCCGGGCTGGACCGGTCCCGAGGACGAGCCGCCGGTCCCGTACGTCGACTGCGACAACCGGGGCGGGGCCCGCGCCGCCGTGCGGCACCTCCGCTCGCTGGGCCGCCGGAACATCGCGCACATCACCGGCCCCCGCGACCAGACCTCCGCGCTCGACCGCCTCGACGGATACCGCGACGAACTGCCGGACGCCGGGCCCGACCTGGTGGCCGAGGGCGCGTTCACGGAGGAGAGCGGGGCCCGGGCGATGAGCGAGCTCCTGGGCCGCCGCCCCGACCTGGACGCCGTGTTCGCGGCCAACGACCTGATGGCCTCGGGTGCGCTGCGGATCCTGCGCGAACACGGCCGCCGGGTCCCCGAGGACGTGGCGCTCGTCGGCTTCGACGACATGCTCCAGGTGGTCGAGGCGACCGACCCCCCGCTCACGACGGTCCGTCAGGACATCGAGGGCATGGGCCGGTTGATGGTACGGCTCCTGATGCGCACCCTCGACGGCGCGGGCGTCGCCGAGCCCGTGATCACACCGACCGAGCTGGTCCGGCGCGCCTCCGCGTGACGAAGACGCCCGGGAAGTCCGCGTAAGGGCCTTGAACTCCGGGGCGAACGGCCCGGGTACATCGAGCTGTTACGCGTTCGACTCTTGACGGGAACCACGCCGGAGAGGCACGCTCCTGACGCATTCCTGAGAGCGCTCTCAAGACGGAGGCTTCCCATGCCCACTGCCCGATCCGCCCGATCGACCGCCGCACGACTCGGCGCCGTCGTCCTCACCGGCGCCCTGCTCGCCGCCTGCGGATCCGGGGGATCCGACGGCGCCTCCGACAGCGCGGGCGGAAAGGTCACGATCACCGTCGACCTCTACGGCTCCTTCGGCTACAAGGAGGCCGGACTGTACGCCGCGTACGAGAAGCTCCACCCGAACGTCACCATCAAGCAGACCGACACCGAGGACGAGCAGGACTACTGGAAGTCGCTCCAGACCCGGCTGGCCGGCGGGGGCGGACTCGCCGACGTCCAGGGCCTGGAGGTCGGCCGGATCGCCTCGGTCACCCAGCAGCAGTCCGACAAGTTCGAGGACCTGACGAAGTACGGCGCGGACGCGCTGAAGGGCGAGTTCGCCGAAGCCAAGTGGTCCGCCGCGACCACCAAGGACGGAAAGGTCCTCGGCCTCGGCACCGACGTCGGCCCGGAGGCCGTCTGCTACCGCACCGACCTCTTCAGGCAGGCCGGACTCCCCGTGGACCGCGCCGAGTTGGCGCAGAAGTGGGCCACCTGGGACGGCTATCTGGAGCTCGGGCGTCAGTACAAGGCCAAGGCTCCGGCCAAAAGCACGTGGATGGACAGTGTCGGCAGCCTCTTCACCGTCATGATCGGCCAGGAGAAGGAGCGCTACTACGACGCCTCCGGCAAGCTGATCTACGCCGACAGCCCTGCCGTGAAGACGGCCTGGGAAACCTCGGCGAAGGCGGCACAGGACGGCCTGAGCGCCAAGCTCGACCAGTGGTCGCCGCAGTGGAACCAGGCGTTCTCCACCGGCTCCTTCGCGACGCTCCCCTGCCCCGCGTGGATGCTCGGCTACATCAAGGGCCAGGCCGGTGACGCGGGCAAGGGCAAGTGGGACATCGCCAAGCTGCCCGGCGGCGCCGGGAACTGGGGCGGCTCCTATCTCTCCGTACCGCGCGCGGCGAAGCACAAGAAGGAGGCGTACGAGCTGATCAAGTGGCTCACCGCCCCCGAGCAGCAGGCCACCCTCTTCACGAAGCAGGGCAACTTCCCCTCCGCCACCGACGCCATCGCCCAGGTCTCGACGGCGACGGACCCGTACTTCTCCGGTGCCCCGATCGGTCAGATCTTCGGCGACGCGGCCAAGGCGGCTCCGGTCCAGGTGCTCGGTGTCCACGACAAGAACGTCGCCGACCAGATCACCAACGCGCTAAGCGAGGTGGAGCGCAAGGGCACCAGCCCGGAGAAGGCGTGGTCGAACGCGCGGAAGGGCGTCGAGAACGCCATCGGCTGAGTGCCGGGGAGGGGGCCGCGACGTCGGCCCCCGCCCCGGGCGGGGCGGCCCGCCGCACCCCGGCCCCCTCCCCGGCCCCGCCCAGGCCGTCCGGGCCGAGAGCCCCCGCAGGCGACCGGCCCCGCTTCCACCGCACCCCTCCCGACCATCCCGAAGGGCCGCACCGTGACCCTCACCGCCTCCGGGCCGGCGACGGCGCCCGTCCCGCCGTCGCCGGCCCGGTCCACCCGCCGGGCGCCCCGCCGCAGGTGGGCCGCCCTCGTCCCGTACGCCTATCTCGCCCCGTTCTTCACCCTGTTCGCGGCGTTCGGTCTCTTCCCGCTCCTCTACACCGCCTTCGTCTCGCTCTACCGGGTCGAGTTGCAGACCCCGGGCGACATGGAGTGGCGCGGCCTCGGCAACTACGCGGCGCTGCTCACCGACGAGTTCTTCTGGACCGCGCTGCGCAACACCTTCACCATCGGGGTCCTGTCGACGGTGCCGCAGCTCGCCATGGCGCTCGGCCTCGCTCATCTGCTCAACTACAAGCTGCGTGGCCGGACGTTCTTCCGTACGGCGATGCTGTTGCCGTACGCGACCTCCGTGGCCGCCGCCACGCTCGTCTTCGCCCAGCTCTTCGGCCGGGACTTCGGGCTCGTCAACTACGCCCTCTCCCTGGTCGGTGTCGGCCCCGTCGACTGGCAGAACGGCACGCTGGCCTCGCAGATCGCCGTCTCCTCGATCGTCGTCTGGCGCTGGACCGGCTACAACGCCCTGATATACCTCGCCGGGATGCAGTCCATCCCCGCCGAGCTGTACGAGGCGGCGGAGATGGACGGTGCCTCACGGTGGCGGCAGTTCTTCCACGTCACCCTGCCCGGCCTGCGCCCGACGATCGTCTTCACCACGGTCGTCTCCACCATCGGCGCGACCCAACTCTTCGGTGAGCCACTGCTCTTCGAGGGCTCGATCTCGGGCGGCATCTCGCACCAGTACCAGACCCTCGGGCTCTATCTGTACGAGCAGGGCTGGGGCTTCTTCCACCTGGGCCGGGCCGCCGCCATCGCCTGGCTGATGTTCCTGCTGATTCTCGTCCTGGTCGGAGTCAACGCCCTGCTCCTGCACCGCCGTTCACGGAAGGAGGGCCGGGCATGAGCGTGCGCGTCGCGGGCCGTACGGGCCACGGAGGCCGGATCACGTACGCGATCCTGGCCCTGGCCGTTCTCGTCTCCGCCTTCCCCTTCTACTGGACGATCGTCGCCGCCAGCCGCTCCAACGCCGATCTGGCGCAGGTGCCGCCGACCCTGCTGCCGGGGCCGAACCTCTTCCGGAACTTCGAGGCGGTCATGGAGGAGGCCGACATCGGCACGGCGCTCCTCAACTCCCTCGTGGTCTCCGGCTCCATCACGGTCGGCACCGTGCTGTGCTGCACGCTGGCCGGGTTCGCCTTCGCCAAGCTGCGCTTCCGCGGCCGGGGCGCGCTGCTCGCGATCACGGTCGGCACGATGATGATCCCGCCGCAGCTCGGGGTGATCCCGCTCTTCATGCTGATCGCCGAGCTGGGCTGGGTGAACCAGCTGCAGTCGGTGATCCTGCCCGGCCTCGTCTCCGCCTTCGGCGTCTTCTTCATGCGCCAGTACCTGGTCCAGTCGCTGCCGGACGAGCTGATCGAGGCGGCCCGGGTCGACGGGGCGTCCTCCGCCCGGATCTTCTGGTCGATCGTGGTGCCCGTCGCCCGGCCCGGGATGGCAGTGCTCGGGCTGCTCACCTTCATGGCCGCCTGGAACGACTTCTTCTGGCCGATCGTCGCACTGTCCTCGCAGGAGCCGACGGTGCAGGTCGCGCTGCGTCAGCTCGGCGGCGGCTATGTCCACGACCAGTCCGTGATCATGGCGGGCACGCTGCTCGGCACCCTGCCTGTGCTGCTGGTCTTCGGCCTGCTCGGCCGGCAGATCGTGGGCGGCATCATGCAGGGCGCCGTCAAGGGCTGAGCCGGCCGAGGCCGGCCCGCCGTTGGAGCCGAGCCACCGAGGAACGAGCCGCGATTCGCCGAGCCGCCAGTGGCGGCGCCGCCCATGACCGACCCGTATCTCCCCTTACTCTCACAGGAGTTCTCCGTTCATGAACGCTCTCTTCCCTGACGGATTCCGCTGGGGCGCGGCCACCGCCGCGTACCAGATCGAGGGCGCGGCGGCCGAGGACGGCCGTACCCCGTCCATCTGGGACACCTTCAGCCGTACGCCGGGCAAGGTACGCAACGGCGACACGGGTGACATCGCCGCCGACCACTACCACCGGATGCGCGAGGACGTCGCCCTGATGCGGGAGCTGGGCCTGACGGACTACCGCTTCTCGCTCTCCTGGCCCCGGATCCAGCCGACCGGGCGGGGACCGGCCGTACAGAAGGGGCTCGACTTCTATCGCGCCCTGGCCGACGAGCTGCTCGAGGCCGGTATCCGTCCGGTCGCGACCCTCTACCACTGGGATCTCCCCCAGGAGCTGGAGGACGCGGGCGGCTGGCCGGAGCGCGCGACCGCCGAGCGGTTCGCCGAGTACGCGGGCCTCGCCGCGGAGGCGCTCGGCGACCGGATCACCACCTGGACCACCATCAACGAGCCCTGGTGCGCGGCCTTTCTCGGCTACGGCTCCGGGGTGCACGCCCCGGGCCGCACCGACGACGCGGCCGCGCTGCGCGCCGCCCACCACCTCAATCTCGCCCACGGTCTGGCCGCCGGTGTGCTGCGCGCGTCCCTGCCGTCCACGGCGGAGCTCTCCCTGACCCTCAACCTCCATGCGATCAGGGCACGTTCGGATGCCCCGGAGGATGTGGACGCGGCCCGCCGCATCGATGCCGTCGGCAACCGGATCTTCCTCGATCCGGTCTTCCACGGTCGTCTGCCCGCCGATCTGGTCGAGGACACACAGCGGATCACGGACTGGTCCTTCGTCCGGGAGGGCGACCTGGAGACGATCTCCACGCCGATCGACTCGCTCGGGATCAACTACTACTCCCCCTCCGTCGTCGCCGCCGGCACCTCGGAGGCACCGTCGCCCTGGCCGGGCGCCGCGGACCGGGTACGGTTCCTGCCCGCGCCCGGGCCGCGCACCGCGATGGACTGGCCCGTGGACGCGGACGGCCTGCACGAGCTGTTGGTCCGGCTGCGCGACGAGCTGCCCGGCGTACCGCTGCTGATCACCGAGAACGGCGCCGCGTACGACGACTACGCCGATCCGGAGGGCGAGGTCCACGACCCGGAGCGGGTGGCATATGTCGACGCCCATCTCGCGGCCGTGCACCGGGCGATCGCCGACGGCGCCGATGTGCGCGGTTACTTCCTGTGGTCGCTCCTCGACAACTTCGAGTGGGCGTACGGCTACGGCAAGCGCTTCGGCATCGTGCACGTGGACTTCGCGAGCCAGCGCCGTACACCGAAGGACAGTGCGCGCTGGTACGGGGAGGTGATCAGGCGCGGCGGCCTGGCCCGCTGAGCCTTGCGTCGCGGCGCGCCTCGCGTGCGAGCGGCAGGTAGCGCAGCCGCTCGGGGAGTACGGGCACCACGGCCCGTACGACCCGGGCGAAGCGGCGCAGCCGGCGCTCCTGCTCGTCGGTCCACTCCAGGCCGACGGCCTCGCGGGCGTCCGGCGGCATCAGGCCGACGGTGACGAAGGAGCGGAAGCGGGCGAGCCGGGGCAGGATCATCGGCCACAGCACCTTGAGCAGCAGCCGCAGCGGCAGCGGGCCGCGGTCGGGCGGGGGCACCGGCTGGTCGGTGGCGACGAGCTCGCGCAGGACGACGGTGGCCTCCAGCTCGCCGAGCATCTTGCGGTAGTACGGCCAGAACTCCTCGATCGTCTGGGGCATGTCCCGGTCGTGGATGCCGAGGATGCGACCGACCTGGAGCCACTCGGCGTAGAGCCTCCGCTCCTGGGCCTCGGTCAGCGGGCGGTGGAGCAGGCGCAGGCCGTGGTGGTAGACGGGGAAGCCGGTGGCGTGCACCCAGGCGTAGTTCGACGGGGTGAGCGCGTGGTAGCGGCGGCCGTGCGCGTCGGTGCCCTGGATGGTCCGGTGGAGCTTACGGAGTCGGCGCCCCTCCTCGGCCGCGCCCTCGCCCCCGTACACCCAGAGCAGCGCGGAGCGCAGCGAGCGCTCGCCGCGGCCCCAGGGGTCGGTGCGGAAGACGGAGTACTGGTCGACGCCGGCGCCGACGGCCGGGTGGGCGACCTGGAGGGCGAGCGCGGAGGGCAGCATCAGGAGGCCCCGGACGTCCCCCGCGACGCTCCACAGCACGCCGCCGACTGGCGGCGGCGCGGGATCGGTCTCCTTCGGGCCTTCGTCCGTGGCGGGCCGGGTGGGCCCGACGGGCCTCGTCGGTCCGGTCATAGGGGCACTCTCCTCACGTTCTCAGCGTGCCCCTGCCGGGCTTTTCCGGCAAAGGGCACACATGGGTCGGGGCCGTGTCCCGGGCCTCAGCCCGGGACACGGCCCCGATCTCGTGGTGCGTGGGTGTCAGCCGCGGTCGGCGCCGACGGGCTCGCCGACGATGCGGCCGGCCAGGGCGCGGGCCCAGGCGTCGACGTCGGCGGAGAGCTCACGCTCGGCGGCGGCGCGCTCCTCGGCGATGCGCGCGGCACCGGCGGCCACGATCGCGTCGCGCTCGGCGATGCCCTCGGCGCGGGCGGCGGTGATGGCCGCCGTGCCGTCCTCGGTGGCCTTGGAGCGGATGCGGGCTGCGTCGTGGCGGGCCTCGGCGAGCTCGGCCTCGTACTGCTCACGGATCTGCGTGGCCTCGGCGCGCAGGTCGTCGGCGCGCTCGGTGCCGCCCGCGATGGCGTCCTCGCGCTGGGCGAGGGTGCGGTTGATCTTCGGCAGGATGCCCTTCGCCAGGATCAGGAAGGTGAGGGCGAACAACACCACGCCGAGGATGAGCTCAGCCGTGACGGGGTTGAGCGGACCGAGGTCCATGTCGAAGATCGTCGAGTTCTGCGCGAGGGTCATGCGCGCATGATACCTGCTCGAAAAGGCGACAATTTCCGCGGGTGCTCAACTGTTGGCATGTTCGTGCCGACCGCGCAAGATTCCCGGCACCCAGAGTCTACCGGAAGGTAACTACGGCTGGTTTGATGTGCCGCGCCGCACCAACCCCCCACCCACACACGGGAGTTTCTGTGCCGATCGCCGCTCACCACCGTCGTGCCTCCGGCGCCGCCCTGTCCCTGGCGCTCGCCGCCGCGACCCTGGCCACGGCAGCCCCCTCGGCCTCGGCTGCCGAGGCCCCGCGCCTGAAGGTGCTCAGCTACAACGCCTTCCTCTTCAGCAAGACCCTCTACCCGAACTGGGGCCAGGACCACCGGGCCAAGGCGATCCCCGCCGCCGGCTTCTACCAGGGTCAGGACGTCGTCGTGATCCAGGAGGCCTTCGACAATTCCTCCTCGGACGCCCTCAAGGCGAACTCGGCCGCCCAGTACCCGTACCAGACGCCGGTCATGGGCCGGAGCAAGAGCGGCTGGGACGCCACGAGCGGGGCCTACTCCGCCACCACCCCCGAGGACGGGGGCGTGACGATCCTCAGCAAGTGGCCGATCGTCCGCAAGGAGCAGTACGTCTACAAGGACGCGTGCGGCGCCGACTGGTACTCGAACAAGGGCTTCGTCTACACCGTCCTGAACGTGAACGGCACCAAGGTCCACGTCGTCGGCACGCACGCCCAGTCCACCGACCCGGGCTGCTCGGCGGGCGAGGCGGCGCAGATGCGCAGCCGCCAGTTCAAGGCGATGGACGCCTTCCTCGACACCAAGAACATCCCGGCGAACGAGCAGGTCATCGTGGCCGGCGACTTGAATGTGGACTCCCGGACGCCCGAGTACTCGACCATGCTGAGCGATGCGGGCCTGGCCGGCGCGGACGCCCGCACCGGCCACCCGTACTCCTTCGACACCGAGCTGAACTCGATCGCCTCCGAGCGCTACCCGGACGACCCCCGCGAGGACCTCGACTACGTCCTGTACCGCTCGGGCAACGCGCGCCCGGCGAACTGGACGAACAACGTCGTCCTGGAGCAGAGCGCGCCCTGGACGGTCTCCAGCTGGGGCACGAAGTACACGTACACCAACCTCTCCGACCACTACCCGGTGACGGCCTACTGAGCGCACCGGACGTCCGGATCACCGATCTGATCACCGATCTGATCACCGATCGACCGTGGCCCCCGGCCACGGTCGATCGTGACCGGCCGGGTCGTGCGGGGCCCGACCGGCGCCCGCCGCTAGTACCCGTACCTGCCGAACTGGGTGTAGGCCCAGAGGCCCACGATCCCCGCCACGCAGAGGATCACGACCCAGGAGCCGAAGCCGGTGTGACGGCTCTTGCGGGGGCGGGCGGGCTTGGCCCGGCGCTCGTTGCGCGCGGCGCGCCCGGCTCGGGTGGGCCGCTCGGTGCGGGCCCGCGGCGGTGTGGTGTCCGCGGCGGCGACGTCGGCGAGCAGACGGCGGCAGACCGCCGCCAACTCGGCCGTCCCCACGGAGAGGTCGACGACGATCTCCGAACGGGCCGGCGCCGTGGTGCCGCCGTCGAGGAGACGTCCGGCCCGCAGGCGCGCCTGGTCCTTGCCACCGGTCGGGGCCAGGCTTATCCAGCGCCCCACGTGCTCGCCGCGGATCACCACACCGCCGCCCCGCTCCCGGTACACGGTGTGTTCCCGCCACAGGACCGCGGCCAACTCCGTGGCCGTCTCCCTGAGTTCCGTGTACATGACCCTCCCCAGTCACCATTCCCCGAATTCGAACAAGCACGTGACTCTAGCGGCAGGTACACGCCATACCGTGCCCTGGGTGGGACGGTGCCCCATAGGGCCCGTTACGCCTCGAAGTCGTACACCGTGACCGGTATCCCCCGGGCCGTGAGCCGCTCGGCTATCAGCGGCTCCACCCGCGCCCACTTCCCGCCGGCCAGACCGCATCCGATCCGCGGCATGTGCACGGACGCCCCCAGCTCCTCCGCCTTGTCGGCGAGCAGCACGAGCGCCGCGTCGATCGCCTCGTACCGCACGGGTACGCCGGTGCTGCGGCCGGTCCGTATGCCGCGCTGGCCCACCAGATTGGCCACCCAGAAATACGGTCCGACCTGTACGAACTGGGCCGCCCCCAGCCCGAAGTCGTTCCGTGCGCGCTCCCGGTGCCAGCGGCGGAAGGCGGCCTCCGGCTCCGGCCAGCGCCGCGACAGCGCGAGGACGAAGCCCTTGCCCCAGCCGCCCAGGTCGTTGCAGACATGCGCGATGATCTTGACGCCCTTGCCCTGTGGGGCGGTGGCGTCCCCCCGTACATACGTGATCCCCGACATGTCCCTACCGTACGAGGCACCACTGACAACGCCGAACGCTTTTACAACGCTGGTGAGACAGCAATACTGTTGCACCGATGGGGAACGGCACGGCACCGGAAGCGAGGCAGCTCAGATGGGCACCGAGACCGAGGAGCAGCAGCCGACGTTCACCGTCGACGAGCTGGCCGCGCGGGCGGGCGTCACCGTGCGGACCGTCCGGTTCTACAGCACCAAGGGGCTGCTACCGCCGCCGGCCATCGGGCCGCGGCGGGTCGGGCACTACGGGCCCGACCACCTCTCCCGGCTCGCACTGATCGAGGAGCTCCAGCGGCAGGGCATGACGCTCGCCGCCATCGAGCGGTATCTGCACCAGCTGCCGCCCGACCTCAGCGCGCGGGACCTCGCCGTCCATCGGGCTCTGGTCGCCTCCTGGGCCCCCGAGTCCGCCGAGGAGATCACCCGGCGCGAGCTGGAACGGCGCGCGGGGCGGACCCTCGCCGACACGGACGTCGACCGGCTCGCCGCCATGGGCGTCCTCGACAAGAGCGCCGACCCGGACGTCTTCCGGCTGGATGCGACGCTGCTGCGTCTCGGGGTCGAACTCCTCGACGTGCCCATCGCGCACGAGACGATCCTCGCCTCCCGCACGGTCCTCCTGGAGCACGCCCGCGCCGCCGCGCAGGAGCTCTCCCGGCTCTTCCGGGACGAGGTGTGGAACCCGTACCGGGAGAGCGCCGAGGACCCGGACCACCTCGCCGCCATGAAGTCGCTCTCCGCGCACATGCAGCCGATGGTGATCCAGGCCCTCGTCACGGCCTTCCAGCGCTCCCTCAGCGAGGAGCTGCGGACGGCCTTCAGGACCCCGTAGTCCTGGGCGCCCGGCCCTCAGCCCTTGATGGGCTCGTCCGTGAACACCTCGCCCCGCTCCGCCTTCGCCACCAGCAGCGCGGGCGGCTGGAAGCGGTCCCCGTACTTCTCCGCCAGCTCACGCGCGCGTGCCACGAAACCGGGCAGCCCGCCCTCGTAGCCGTTGATGTACTGGAACACACCGCCGGTCCACGCGGGGAAGCCGATGCCCATGATGGAGCCGATGTTGGCGTCGGCGACCGAGGTCAGGACGTTCTCCTCCAGGCAGCGGACCGAGTCCAGCGCCTCCGAGAACAGCATCCGCTCCTTCATGTCCTCGAAGGGGATGTCCACGCCGGTCCGGGTGAAGTGCTCGCGGAGTCCGGACCACAGCCCGGCCCGCTTGCCGTCCTCGCCGTACTCGTAGAAGCCCGCGCCGCCGCTGCGTCCCGTACGCCCGAACTCGTCGACCATCCGGTCGATCACCGCGTCCGAGGGGTGCCCGACCCAGGTGCCGCCGGCCTCCTCGATCGCGCGCCGGGTCTCGTTGCGGATCTTGCGGGGCAGGGTCAGGGTCAGCTCGTCCATCAGGGAGAGGACCTTGGCCGGATAGCCGGCCTGCGCCGCGGCCTGCTCGACGGAGACCGGGTCGGCCCCCTCGCCGACCATCGCGACGCCCTCGTTGATGAACTGCCCGATCACGCGGGACGTGAAGAAACCGCGCGAGTCGTTGACGACGATCGGGGTCTTGTTGATCTGCCGCACCAGGTCGAAGGCGCGCGCCAGCGCCTCGTCCCCGGTCCGCTCGCCCTTGATGATCTCGACCAGCGGCATCTTGTCGACCGGCGAGAAGAAGTGCAGTCCGACGAAGTCGTCCTGGCGCTCCACACCCTCGGCGAGCACCGT
Source organism: Streptomyces sp. NBC_01353 (assembly GCF_036237275.1). Classification (GTDB taxonomy): domain Bacteria; phylum Actinomycetota; class Actinomycetes; order Streptomycetales; family Streptomycetaceae; genus Streptomyces. The sequence goes on from NZ_CP108352.1 coordinate 1,588,815, forward strand.
GATGGGCAGCGTCGAGGTGTTGGAGCAGAGCAGCGCGTCCGGTTCGACGATGTCCTGGATCTCCTCGAAGACCTTGTGCTTGAGCGCGGTGTCCTCGAAGACGGCCTCGATCACGGCGTCGCAGCCGGCCAGGTCGGCCGCGTCGCCGGTCGGGGTGATCCGGGCGAGCAGCTCGTCGCGCTTCGCCTCGGTCGTGCGGCCCCGCGTCAGCGCCTTGGCGAGCAGCTTCTCGGAGTACTCCTTGCCGCGCTGCGCCGCCTCCGCCGTGACGTCCTTGAGGACGACCTCGATGCCCGCGCGGGCGCAGGAGTAGGCGATGCCGGCGCCCATCATGCCCGCGCCGAGGACGGCGACCTTGCGGACCTGTCGCTGCTCGATGCCCTGGGGGCGGTTGGCGCCGGAGTTGACGGCCTGGAGGTCGAAGAAGAACGCCTGGATCATGTTCTTCGCCGTCTGGCCGGTGACCAGCTCGGTGAAGTAGCGGGCCTCGATGGTCAGCGCGGTCTCGAAGTCGACCTGGGAGCCTTCGACGGCGCACGCGAGGATGTTGCGCGGGGCCGGGTAGGGAGCTCCGTTGAGCTGCTTCTTCAGGTTGGCGGGGAAGGCCGGCAGGTTGGCGGCGAACCGCGGGTTCGACGGGGTTCCGCCGGGGATCTTGTAGCCCTTGACGTCCCAGGGCTGCTGCGACTCGGGGTTCGCGTCGATGAAGGCGCGCGCCTTGGCGAGCATCTCCTCGGGAGTGGCGGCCACCTCGTGGATCAGGCCGTTCTCCAGCGCGCGCTGCGGGGAGTACTGGGTGCCCTGGAGGAGCACCTTGAGCAGCGCGTCGGCGATGCCCATGAGGCGTACGGTACGGGTGACACCGCCGCCCGCCGGGAGGAGACCGAGGGTGACCTCGGGCAGGCCGATCTTGGAGCCGGGGGCGTCGAGCGCGACGCGGTGGTGGGAGGCGAGGGCGATCTCGTAACCGCCGCCGAGCGCCGCTCCGTTGATGGCCGCGACGACCGGCTTGCCGAGGGTCTCGATCCGGCGCAGCGAGCGCTTGATCTCGGTGCCGGTGTCGAAGGCGATCCGCGCGTCCTCCGGGCGCAGCCGGATCATGTCCTTGAGGTCGCCGCCCGCGAAGAAGGTCTTCTTCGCGGAGGCGTAGATGATGCCGCGGATGGAGTCCTTCTCGGCCTCCGCGCGGTCGGCGATCGCCGCGATGGAGTCCTTGAACGCCTGGTTCATGGTGTTCGCGGACTGGTTGGGGTCGTCGAGGACGAGGGTGACGATGCCGGTCTCGTCCTGCTCCCAGCGGATGGTGGTGCTCTGGCTCATTGCTGCTTCTCCGTAAGGCTGGTGGGACGGACGGTCAGACGCGCTCGACGATCGTGGCGATGCCCATGCCGCCGCCGACGCACAGCGTGGCCAGGCCGTAGCGCTTGTCCTGGCGCTCCAGCTCGTCGACGAGGGTGCCGAGGATCATCGCGCCGGTGGCGCCGAGCGGGTGGCCGAGCGCGATCGCGCCGCCGTTGACGTTGACCTTGTCCAGGCTGATGCCCATGTCCTTGACGAAGCGGAGCACGACGCCCGCGAACGCCTCGTTGATCTCGACAAGATCGATGTCGTCCATCGTCAGGCCGGCCTTGGCGAGCGCCTTGCGGGTCGCGGGCGCGGGCCCGGTGAGCATGATGGTCGGCTCGGAGCCGGAGACGGCCGCGGCCACGATCCGGGCACGCGGGGTCAGTCCGTAGCGCTCGCCGACCTCCTGGGAGCCGATGGCGACGAGCGAGGCGCCGTCGACGATGCCGGAGGAGTTGCCGGCGTGGTGGACGTGGTCGATCTTCTCGACCCAGTGGTACTTCTGCAGCGCGACGGCGTCGAAGCCGCCCATGTCGCCGATGGCTGCGAAGGACGGCTTGAGGGCGGCGAGCGAGTCGGCGGTGGTGCCGGGGCGCATGTGCTCGTCGTGGTCGAGGACGACGAGACCGTTGCGGTCCGTCACCGGGACGACGGAGCGGTCGAAGCGGCCGTCCTTCCAGGCGGCCGCGGCGCGCTCCTGGGAGAGCGCAGCGTACTCGTCGACGTCGCGGCGGGAGAAGCCCTCGATGGTGGCGATGAGGTCGGCGCCGATGCCCTGGGGGACGAAGCCGGTCTCGTAGTTGGTCATCGGGTCGGCGAACCAGGCGCCGCCGTCGGAGGCCATCGGGACGCGCGACATGGACTCGACGCCACCGGCGAGGACGAGGTCCTCCCAGCCCGAACGGACCTTCATCGCGGCCATGTTGACGGCTTCGAGGCCGGAGGCGCAGAAGCGGTTCTCCTGGACGCCGGCGACGGTGTCGGGCAGTCCGGCGGCGATCGCGGCGACCCGGGCGATGTCGGAGCCCTGGTCCCCGACCGGTCCGACGACGCCGAGGACGATGTCGTCGATGGCGGCCGGGTCCAGTCCGGGGAAGCGGGCCCGGATCTCGTGGATGAGGCCGACGACCAGGTCGATGGGCTTGGTGCCGTGCAGGGCGCCGTTGGCCTTGCCGCGGCCGCGCGGGGTGCGGATCGCGTCGTACACGTACGCTTCGGTGCTCACGAGAAGCCTTTCAGGAGGGTGGGCAACAGGGAGGTCAGCCGAGCAGGGAACGGCCGATGATCTCCTTCATGATCTCGGTCGTCCCGCCGTAGATGGTCTGGATGCGGCCGTCCGTGAAGGCCCTGGCGACCGGGAATTCGGCCATGTAGCCGTATCCCCCGTGCAGTTGCAGACAGCGGTCGGCGACCCGCTTCTGCAGCTCGGTGGCCCACCACTTGGCCATCGAGGCGTGGACGGCGTCGAGTTCCCCGTTCGAGTGATCGACGATGCAGCGGTCGAGGAACGTCCGGGTGACGGCGCACTCGGTGGCCATCTCGGCGATCTCGAAGCGGACGTGCTGGAGCTTGGCCAGCGGCCGCCCGAACGCCTCGCGTTCCTTGACGTAGGTGGTGGTGATCTCCAGGAGGTGCTCCGCGGCGGCGATGCCGGCCACGGCGATGGCCATCCGCTCCTGGGCGAGATTGGTCATGAGGTGGACGAAGGCGCCGTTGAGCTCGCCGAGGAGGTTCTCCTTGGGGACGCGCACGTCGGTGAAGAACAGCTCGGCGGTGTCCTGCGACTTCTGCCCGATCTTGTCGAGGTTGCGGCCGCGCTCGAAGCCCTCCATGCCGCGCTCGACGACCAGCAGCGAGAGACCGTGCGCGCCGCCCTCGGGGGTCGTCTTCGCGACGACGATCACCAGGTCGGCGAGGATGCCGTTGGAGATGAACGTCTTTGAGCCGTTGAGAACCCAGTGGTCGCCGCGGTCCTCGGCGGTGGTCCGGATCCCCTGGAGGTCGGAACCGGCACCCGGCTCGGTCATCGCGATGGCGGTGATCAGCTCGCCCGTGCAGAAGCCGGGCAGCCAGCGGCGCTTCTGCTCCTCGGTGGCGAGCGAGGTGAGGTACGGCCCGATGATGTCGTTGTGCAGGCCGAGCGCTATGCCGGGCGCGCCGGCCCGGGTGAACTCCTCGGCGAGCACGGCGCTGTAGCGGAAGTCGGCGTCGCCGCCGCCTCCGTACTCCTCGTCGACGGCGAGGCCGAGCAGCCCCTGGCGTCCGGCGGCGCGCCAGGCCTCGCGCGCGACGATGCCGTCCTTCTCCCACTGCTCGTAGTGGGGCAGCACCTCCTTGGCGAGGAAGGTACGGACCGTCTCGCGGAAGGCTTCGTGGTCGGCGGTGTAGAGCTGACGCTTCATGCTTCGGGCTCCTGAGGGGCTTCGTCGCGGGCTTCCGGGCGGGCTGCCGGCCGGGCTTCGTTGCCGGTCAGTGCGGGTACGGACCAGTCGCGGGCGACCACGTCCGTGTCGGCGCCCGGCCGAGCGGGTCCGGAGCGGACGGCTCCGGGGGTGACGGAGAAACGGGGCGCGGGTGCGGGCTGGGTGAAGCCGGCGTGCTCGACGAACGTGCCCCGGGCGGCGAGATGGGGGTGGGCGGGGGCCTCGCGCATCGAGAGGACCGGCGCCACGCACGCGTCCGTCCCCTCGAAGACGGCCGTCCACTCGTCGCGCGTACGGGTGCGGAAGCGGTCGGCGACGGCGGTGCGCAGCTCGTCCCAGCGTCCGAAGTCCTTACGGGCGGGGGCGACGTCCTCGATGCCGAGCAGGCGCGTGAACTCCTCGTAGAACTGCTGCTCCAGGGCGCCCACGACCATGTACCCCCCGTCAGAGGTCTCATAGGTGCCGTAGAAGGGGCAGCCGCCGTCCAGCAGGTTGACGCCCCGGCGGTCCTGCCAGCCGCCGGCCGCCACCATGCCGTGGATCATGGTGGCGAGGTGGGCCGCGCCGTCGACGATGGCCGCGTCGACGACCTGGCCCTCGCCGTGCGTGCGCGCGTGCTGGAGTGCGGCGAGCACGCCGACGACGAGGTAGAGCGAGCCGCCCGCGTAGTCGCCGACGAGGTTGGCGGGGACCGTGGGCGGGCCGTCCGGGTCGGGGCCGATCATGCCGAGGGTGCCGGTGATCGCGATGTACGCGATGTCGTGTCCGGCGCTCGCGGCGAGCGGCCCGTCCTGGCCCCAGCCGGTCATCCGACCGTAGACGAGCTTCGGGTTGCGGGCGAGGCAGGCCTCCGGGCCTACGCCGAGGCGTTCGGCGACACCGGGGCGGTAGCCCTCGACCAGGATGTCGGCGCGTTCGACGAGGTCGAGGACCGTGGCGGGGCCGCCGTCGGCCTTGAGGTCGACCAGGACGGAGCGCTTGTTGCGGTTGGTGAGGTCGTACGCGGGGTCGATACCGAGTCCGGGGCCGCCGGGCCGGTCGATCCGTACGACGTCGGCGCCGAGGTCCGCCAGGAGCATGGCGGCGAACGGGCCGGGCCCGATCCCGGCCAGCTCGACCACGCGCACCCCGGAGAGCGGGCCGTTCCCACCGTTCGCCTGCGCTGCCATCGAGCCCCCAGGACCGTGTGTGACACCAATGATGTAACACCAGTGATGCTAGGAACGCGTTCCACTCCGCACAAGCCCCCCGGCCGAGCAAGCGCTTGGAAATTCCGTCGACGGAAGCGGAGGATCCGGATCTTGAGCCGGTAGGGTCCCGCCATGTCCCTGTCGAAGCGCGCCCTGACCGCCCTGCTCGCGGTGCCGCTCGCGGCCGCTCTGCTGATCTCCTGCTCCTCGGCCGCGTCCACGACGAGCTCCAAGGGCTCGACGCCGCCATGAAGGCAGACCCGAAGGGGCCCGGCCACTTCCCCCAGCCGATCGCCTGGATCGAGGAGCTGCGGACCACGCTGGCCGGCGACCGCTCCTACGCGAACTTGAAGAAGCACCAGACCCTGCTGATCGGCACGCGGGACCGTATCAACACCTGGATGCAGGACCACCCCGACGACTACCGCTGACGGAGCCCGCGGAGGGTACCGCTAGGCTCCGCGCTCGCAGGGGAAGCCGAAGGCGAAGGCGAGGGGCTGAATGGAGACCGGGAACGGCACGGGGCGGGAGACGGCGGAGCGGCCGTACGACGTGGTCCTGTTCGGGGCGACGGGGTTCGTGGGCGAGCTCACCGCGGAGTATCTGGCCGAACACGCACCGGCCGGCTGCCGGTGGGCGCTCGCCGGGCGCAGCCGCGCCAAGCTGGAGGCCCTGCGGGCCGAGCTGGCCGTCCGATGGCCGCGGTGCGCGGAGCTGCCGCTGCTGGTCGCGGACTCCGCCGACACGGATGCCGTACGCGAACTGGCCGAGTCCACCCGGGTGGTGGCCACCACGGTCGGCCCCTACGTCTGGTACGGCGAGGGTCTGGTGGCCGCGTGCGCGGAGGCCGGCACGGACTATGTGGATCTGACCGGAGAGTCCGAGTTCGTCGACCTGATGTACGTACGGCACGACGCGCGGGCCCGGGAGACGGGTGCCCGGATCGTCCACGCGTGCGGCTTCGACTCCGTACCGCACGATCTGGGCGTCTACTTCACCGTCCAGCAGCTGCCGTCGGATGTGCCGCTGCGGATCGACGGATTCGTCCGCGCGGGAGCGATCTTCTCGGGCGGGACCTTCGCGTCGGCCCTGACCGCGATGGGGCGCGGCCGGGAGATCCAGCGCGCGTCGCACGAACGACGCCTGCACGAACCCCGGTTGGTCGGCCGGAGGGCGCGGGCGCCGCTCGGCGCGCCGCGGTTCAGCCGGGAGACCGGCACCTGGGCGCTGCCCCTTCCGACGATCGATCCGCAGGTGGTAGCGCGGTCGGCGCGGGCCCTGCAGTCCTACGGCCCGGACTTCCGCTACCGGCACTACGCCTCGGTGAAGACGCTGCCGATGGCTCTCGGTGGCTCCGCCGCGATCGGAACCGGCGTCATCGCGGCCCAACTGGCGCCCGTACGCCGCTGGCTGATGGACCGTTACGCGCCGGGCGACGGCCCCAGCGCGGAGCGGCGCGCACGCAGCTGGTTCTCCGTGCGGTTCGTCGGTGAGGGCGGCGGGCGGCGGGTGTTCACGGAGGTGTCGGGCGGCGACCCGGGGTACGACGAGACGGCGAAGATGCTCGCCGAGTCGGCCCTGAGCCTCGCCTTCGACGACCTGCCGAAGACCGCCGGGCAGGTCACGACGGCGGTGGCGATGGGCGACGCACTCCTCGACCGGCTGCGGGCGGCGGGCATCCGCTTCCGGGTGGCGTACGAGGGCTGACGCCGTCGGACTCCGTGCCGTACGGGACGGAGTCGCCCGGACTCGGTGCCGTACGGGACGGAGTCGCCTGGACTCGGTGCCGTACGGGACGGAGTCGCCTGGACTCGGTGCCGTACGGGACGGAGCTCAGTGGCGTACGAGACAGAAGGGATGGCCGGCCGGGTCCGCGTAGATCCGCCACCCCCGGTCGCCGTCCCCGTCGTCGAGCTGCCACGCCCCGAGCGCCAGCACGGCGTGGTGGGCCGCCTCCAGATCGGCGACCCGTACGTCCAGGTGGAACTGCTGCTCGGGCGCGCCCCAGACCGGCGGTCGGTGGTCGGCCACCCCCTGGAAGGCGAGCACCGGCGCGCCCGAGGCGTCGTGCAGGGTGGCCCAGCTGTCGCTGACGGCCCACTGCGGGTCGGGGCGGTTGATCTCGCCGCCGAGCAACTGCTGGTAGAACCCGGCCAGTTCGAGCACGTCCGTACAGTCGAGCACGACGCACTGCAGGGTGCCGATCACGCGATCACCCAGCCCGCGAGCACGTAGGTCATGGCGCAGACCCATGCCAGGGCGACGAGCCCGGCGACAGCGAGGGTCGCGATCGTGCCGCGTTCGACAGGGCGCGACGGGGTGAGAACGGGGGTTGTCATGAACCCCACTCTGCCGCCCATGATCGCGGCCCGCCATCCGTACTCGTACTCAGGTCGTCCACGATCCGCTGCCACTCGTGCTCACCTCCCGCCAGGGGCCAGGCCCAGGTGGGACGACTGCCGGTGCGCAGTCCTTCGAGGCGGCGGACGAGGACGCCGCCCGCGATCTCGGCCCCGTCGGGGACTGCCGGTCCGTGGCGGGCCATGAGGGCGGAGTACCGGGCGAGTTCGGCCTCGTACGCGGCGGCTGCCTCGGCTTCTCCCCGCTCGCGCTCGTCGCGCGGGACGGTTCGCCGGAGGACGAACACGGGCGGTTCGACGTCCTCGGCGATCGCGGCGGCGAGCCTGGCGTGCCCGTCGAGCAGCAGATAGCAGTCGAACCCGCTCACCCACCAGAGCAGGACCGGGGGCAGGATCCCGGCGCGGGCCTGCTTGCGGTACGCCGTGACGCGGCCGTCGTCGGCGCCGGGAAGCGGGCGCAGCGGCAGCACCTCCCAGGAACCGGAGTGGATGAACCAGTCGATGTACCCGTCGGGGTGCCCGGGGACGACGAGCTCGTCCCAGTACTCGGCGGGGCCCAGGCCGTGCCGGTTCCACTGGGGCTGCGTCTCGGGGGTGAGCACCCAACGGCCGTCGTGGAGCGGCCCGTCCGGATCGGCGGCCAGCTCGCGGGCGATGTGGTGGGCCCAGCGTTCGGGCCGGTCCGCGTACGCGCGGGCGTCGGCCGCCCGTAGGGGCGGGAGGAGCGGGCGGGGCGCGCCCGCGCGGTAGAAGTCGACGCCATCGAGGAGCGGGTCCACGACCGCGAGGAGCAGGGGATCGTCCCCCTGGGTCAGGACCAGCCGGTTGCCGGCCGTGCGCAGGCACAGTCCGGGCCGCGGCCGGTCCTTCACATCGAGGATCAACTCGGTCACGGCGCTCCCCCGAGGGCTTCCTTGAGGGCGCGGCGGCAGAGGGAGTCGGCGTGCCGGGTGGTCTCGGGGATGCGGTAGCGCGGGGTGAGGAGCAAGGTGTGGGCGCACGCGTTGTCCAGCGAGACGCGGTGGCCGACGGAGACGAAGACGGGCTTCACGCCGGCCTGGGTGCGCAGCGCGCGGCCGACTTCCTCGTCACCGGCCACGAGCGGGCTGAAGTCGCCCCGCCCGGTGCCGGGTTGGTCGTACGTGAAGGTGAAGGGGTTCTTCGCGACGCCGATCGACGGGCGCCCGGTCAGCACTCCGAGATGGCTGGCGAGACCGAAGCGGCGCGGGTGCGCGAGGCCGTAGCCGTCGCAGACGAGGAGACCGGGGTCGGTCTCCAGCGAGGCGAGCGCGGCGAGCACCGTCGGGATCTCGCGGAAGGCGAGCAGCCCCGGGACGTAGGGGAACGAGACGCGGCCGACCGCCGTGGCCTCCTCCACCACCTCCAGCGTCCGGGCGTCGAGCACCACGGCCGCCGCCGCGACGAGATCCCGCTCGTCGTCGTACGCCACGTCCAGACCCGTGACATGCCCCGTGCCGGGCGCCGGGCCCGGCTCGTCGAGGGCGAGGCGCCCACGCAGCTCCCCCTGCACGGCACGGGCGGCGGACTCGTCGGCGGGCCAGCCCGCGGGAATGTCGATGATCTTCATGGTGCCGGCCAGCCTACGGCGCCCCTCCGTCCGGCAGGCGAACGGATTTCCCACCGCGTTCCGGCACCCCGGTAGCCTGGCGATCATGTTCGTACTGGAATTGACCTACACCGCTCCCGTCGAGCGGGTCGACGCGCTGCTCGAGGCGCACATCGAGTGGCTCGACGCGCAGTACGCCGCCGGCGTCTTCATCGCCTCGGGGCGCAAGAACCCGCGCGACGGCGGAGTGATCCTCGCCGCCGGGGTCGACCGCGCGGAGATCGAGAAGATCGCCGCGGCCGACCCCTTCAGCGTCGAGGGCGTCTGCGCGTACCGGATCACCGAGTTCTACGCGACCAAGACGGCCGACGCGCTCGCCCCGTACCGGGAGCAGCTTCCTTCCTAGCCGCTCCCGCGGTCCCGTAGGCGCTCCCTAACTCCGGCCCAGGCGGGCGATCCTGCCCTGCTCGCCGGAGGCCCAGCACGCGCCGTCCCGCGTGCAGTCGACCGTGTCGAACGAGCCTGCGTCGACCGTCCGCCACGTGCGACCGCCGTCCGTCGTCAGGTCCGTGCCCGTGGGGCCGACGGCAAGCGCGGCCGTCCGGCTGTGCGGGAGCCAGGCGACGCCCGAGCGGTACGCGGGCGGCGGGGCGGAGGCGGCGCGCCAGCCGCGTCCGCCGTCGCCGGTGACCGCGGCCGCCCGCGGGGACGGCTGGTCCTTGCGGTAGTCGCCGCCCACCGCGATCCCGTGCGTACGGTCGCGGAACGCGAGCCCGAAGACGCCCCGCGCCGGGTCTCCCGCCGGAATCGTGGATTCGGCTGCGGTCCAGGTCAGGCCCCGGTCGCCGGAGTGCAGCACGCGTGCCGTGGCCCCTCCTCCGGTCGCGAGCCAGACGTCCTTCGGCCCGGAGGAGACCAGGCACTGACCGCTCGCCGCGAACCCCGCCTCGCCGGGCAGCGCGGCCGGCATCCCGGCGTCCGGCAGCACCCCCCACGTACGGCCGCCGTCCCGCGTGGAGAGGATCCGGTACTTCCCGTCCACGGGATCGCTCATGGCCAGCCCGTGCCGGTGGTCGAAGAAGGTCATGCAGTCGTAGAACGCCCGCGGATCGGTGTTGCGGAAGGACTCGGTCCAGGTCGCGCCGCCGTCATCGGTACGCAGCACCCGTGACGCCTCCCCCTCGCCGATCGCGAGGACCACCGCGCGCCGGGCGTCGAACGCCTCCACGTCGCGCAGCTCCAGCTCCGCCGCCCCGGGCGGCGAGACGTTCCGCCAGCTCCGCCCGCCGTCCGTGGTCCGCAGCACCGTCCCCTTGGAGCCCGCGGCCCAGGCCGTACGACGGTCGACCGCCGCGAGCCCTCGGAAGCGGGCGTCGGTTCCGGTCTCGGTGAGCTGCCAGGACACCTCGTGCGACGCGCTCTGCGCCTGCCCCGCCGGCATCGCCACGGCCGCCAGGACGAGCACCGCCCCGCTCAGGCCCATCGACAACATTCGTCTCGTCTTCCCCATGGACGTCATGGCGCCGGAAGCTAGTCCACCCCGTTGATCCCGTCCAGAGTGCGTCGCGCCTCCCTCCTTCCTAGGCTGGACGGCATGACCGACGAGAAGCCGAAGCTCAAGGAGTACGCGGGCGAAGGCATCACCGTCACCTTCGAACCGCGCCGATGCCTTCACGCGGCCGAGTGCGTGCACGGTCTGCCGGCGGTCTTCGACCTGGGGAAGCGCCCTTGGGTCCAGCCCGACGGCGCCGACACCGCTCTGGTCGCCGAGGTCGTCCGCCGCTGCCCCTCCGGCGCACTGCAGTACCACCCCGCCGACGGCTCCGCCGAGCCGCCGGACTCCCCCACGACCGTGCGCAGGAACCCGGCCGGACAGCTCGTGCTCCGCGGCGACCTCTCGGTCGCCGGCGGGCAGGGCGTACGGCACGAGACGCGCGTGATGCTCTGCGGCTGCGGGGCGTCCGGGAACCAGCCGTACTGCGACCACTCGGGGCCCTGCGCCGCGCCGCCGACCGACGACCCGGTGGACCGCCCCGCCGAGTCGAGGTGAAACGCCCAGGTGAACGGCGGTGACACAGCTCACGTCCTCCACCAGTGCACGTTCGGGCCCGATCGTTCGTCCTTCCTTGTGTCAGGGAGACGTCAGGAACCGAAGCCGCGCGACAGGAGCTGGCCTTGCCCACCGTCATCGAACAGGCCGTCCAGGCCCGTCTGGTCGCATCCGCTCCCCGGATGGAAACCGTCCCCGCCACACTGCGGTACGACCGTGAGGATCCCTTCGCGGTGAGCATGGCGTTCCCGCCGCCGGCGACGCTGGAGGGCGTCGAGGTGTCGTGGGCGTTCTCGCGCGAGCTGCTGACGGAGGGTGTGGACGGCCCGGCCGGACTGGGGGACGTCCGAGTCCGTCCGTACGGCTACGACCGTACCGTCGTCGAGTTCCACGCGCCCGAGGGCGTGGCCGTGGTGCACGTCCGCACGTCCGAGCTGCGGCACTTCCTCAAGCGGTCGCAGCACCTGGTGCCGGTCGGCCGCGAGCACCAGTACCTGGACTGGGACCAGGACCTGGCCGAACTGCTCGACGACTACGCCTGAGCGGTACTTCTCCGTCGTCCCGGGCACCGCCCGTAAATCGTTTGTGTCCCGCCGGACGCACGGCGTACCGTCCTGACCTGGCCCTGTTGTCGCCCGATCGGAGAAGGCCGTTGCTCGTCTGAGGTTTCGAGACACCGTGCCGCGCGTGCCCCTTGCCGCCGCGTGTGCCGTCTTCGACCTCGGCGTACGAGCTCTCGTGCCTGCCCGCGCCCCCGGTGTCTCACCCGTTGCCCCAGCCCACGCTCTTGCAACCGGGAGGCCCCCATGGCGACCCATCCCACGTTCATCACCTGCTCCTCCCTCTCCTTCTCCTGGCCCGACGGCACCGAGGTCCTCGACGACTTCCGGCTCGCGGTCGGCCCCGGCAGAACGGGCTTGATCGGCCTCAACGGATCGGGCAAGTCCACGCTCCTCAAGCTCGTCGCGGGTGAACTGACGCCCACCGACGGCACGGTCCGCACGGTCGGCGAGGTCGGCTACCTCCCGCAGAACCTCTCCCTCGACACCACGCTCCGGGTCGACGAGGCGCTCGGGATCGCCGCCACGCGCGCGGCACTGCACGCCATCGAGGCGGGTGATCCTTCCGAGGAGAACTTCGCGGCCGTCGGCGACGACTGGGACGTGGAGGAGCGGGCCCGCGCCACGCTCGACCAGCTCGGGCTCGGTCACATCGGGCTCGACCGGACCATCGGCGAGGTGTCGGGCGGTGAGTCCGTCCTGCTGCGGCTCGCCGCGCTGCTGCTCGCCCGGCCCGACATCCTGCTGCTTGACGAGCCGACCAACAACCTCGACCTGTACGCCCGTCGCAGGCTCTACGAGGCGGTGGACGCCTGGTCCGGGGTGCTCGTCGTGGTCAGCCACGACCGCGAACTCCTGGAGCGGGTCGATCAGATCGCCGATCTGCGGGACGGCGAGGTCGGCTGGTACGGCGGCGCCTACTCGGCGTACGAGGAGGCCCTCGCCGCCGAACAGGAGGCGGCCGAACGGATGGTGCGAGTGGCCGAGGCCGATGTTCAGCGGCAGAAGCGTGAACTTTCCGACGCTCAGCAGAAGTTGGCGCGGCGCAAGCGCTACGCCCAGAAGAGCGCCGCGAACAAGGTGGTCCCGAAGATCGTGGCCAACAACCGTAAGAGCGAGGCCCAGGTGTCGGCGGGCAAACACCGCGCCCTGCACTCCGAGCGGCTCGCCGACGCGAGGGAGCGACTGGACGCGGCGGTGGAGGCCGTGCGGGACGACGACGAGATCCGGATCGAACTACCGCGCACCACGGTCCATCCGGGCCGGGAGGTGCTGTCGCTGCGCGAGGTGAAGTTGCGCTACGGAGCCCGCGTGGGCGGCGAGTTCGAGCTGCGCGGACCGGAACGGATCGCGCTCGTGGGCCGGAACGGGGCCGGCAAGTCGACGTTGCTGCGGACGATCGCCGGTGAACTGGAGCCGCTGTCGGGCGAGGTGGTGACGCACGTGCCGCTGCGCTTTCTGCCGCAGCGACTCGACATCCTCGACGAGGAGCTCAGCCTGGTGGAGAACGTCGCCCGGTTCGCACCCTCGGCGACGGCGAACGCGATCAGGGCGCGGCTCGCACGGTTCCTCTTCCGGGGCGGGCGGGCGGATCAGGCCGCCGGGACGCTGTCGGGCGGGGAGCGGTTCCGGGCGACCTTGGCGGCGCTGCTGCTCGCCGAGCCCGCTCCACAGCTGCTGATGCTGGACGAGCCGACCAACAACCTGGACATCGCTTCCGTCCGGAAGCTGACGGCGGCACTGGAAGCGTACGAGGGGGCGCTGATCGTGGCCAGCCATGATGTGCCGTTCCTGGAGTCGCTGGGGATCACCCGCTGGCTGCTGCTCGACGGCGAGCTGCTGCCGACGACGCCGGAGGCGGTACTGGAGGGGGTGCTGGAGGGGGCGCCGGGAAACAAGACCGACCATCTGCTCTGAGTAGCCGTGATCGCGGAGGGCAGGGCACGCCGAGTGCGTGACCTGCCTCTCCGTCGACGCCCATCAGCAGCGCACATAACGGAACGTAACCGGACATCGCCGAGACGGGCTTGGCCGACGCCTTACGGAGCCTTAACCTACGGTCTCGTAACCTACGAATCCGTAGGTAATTCCGTATACCCTTCTCCGTCCCCAGGAGTCCCAGTGACGCTCACCTCTCCCCACCTCGGCAGCTCGACAGGGTGGACCGACGCGCGGCTGCTCCACGCGCTGGAAGAGGTGGTGGAGAAGGAGCTCAACCGGCACCTCAAGGTCACCAAGGACTGGATGCCGCACGAGTACGTGCCGTGGTCCGACGGCCGGAACTTCCCGGGCTTCTTCGAGGACGGCGAGGCCTGGGACCCGTCCCAGTCCAAGGTCACCGACATCGGCAAGATCGCCCTCGTGGTGAACCTGCTCACCGAGGACAACCTCCCCAGCTACCACCACGAGATCGCCAGCCTCTTCGGCCGCGACGGCGCCTGGGGCACCTGGGTGCACCGCTGGACCGCCGAGGAGGGCCGCCACGGCATCGTGATGCGCGACTACCTGCTGGCCTCGCGCGCGGTCGACCCGGACAAGCTGGAGCAGTTCCGGATGGCGCACATGAGCGAGGGCTTCGAGTCCGACAACCGGCACTCGATGCTGCACTCGGTCGCGTACGTCGCCTTCCAGGAGCTCGCCACCCGTATCTCGCACCGGAACACCGGCCACCGGTCCGGCGACCCGGTCTGCGACCGGATGCTGGCCCGTATCGCGACCGACGAGAACCTGCACATGGTCTTCTACCGCAACCTGCTGGGCGCGGCCTTCGAGATCGCCCCCGACCTGACCATGCAGGCCGTGCGGGACGTCGTCGTGAACTTCCGGATGCCCGGACACGGCATGCCCGGGTTCGAGCGGGCGGCGGCGCAGATGGCGATCGGCGAGATCTACAACATGCGCATCCACCACGACGACGTCCTGCAGCCGGTGCTCCGCTTCCTCAAGGTCCTCGAGATCGACGGCCTGGGCCCGGAGGGTCTGAAGGCCCAGGAGGAGCTGGGGCTCTACATGGCGGGGCTGGACAGCGAGGCCAGCAAGTTCGACGAGAAGCTCGCCGCCCGCAAGGCGCGGATGGCGGCCCGCGCGGCGGGCTGACCGGCCTCGCGCCGACCGGCTACGCCCGCAGGGCGGGGCCGGCGGTTACCAGGCGGCTTCCCGGTAGTCCTTGAGGAAGACGCCCGTGACGGGCTCCCCGGCCTCGCCGCGCACGATCGGGTCGTAGATCCTGGCGGCGCCGTCGACGACGTCGAGCGGCGTCCGGACGCCCACGGCGGCGATCCGGGCCTTGCGGGGCGCCGGGTTCTCGTCCGTGATCCAGCCCGTGTCCACGCTGCACATGTGCACGCCCTGCTCGGCCAGCTCGCCGGCGCTGGTGCGCGTGAGCATGTTGAGGGCGGCCTTCGCCATGTTCGTATGGGGATGGCCGCCCGTCTTGTTCCGCACGGCGAAGCGCCCCTCGACGGCGGAGACGTTCACGATGTAGCGGCGCGGGCGCGGGGAGGCGAGCAGGAGCGGCAGCAGCCGGTCGCAGAGCAGGGTCGGCGCGACGGCGTTGACGAGCTGGGCCTCCAGAAGCTCGGCGGCGTCGAGCTCGCCGAGCCGCACCGACCAGGAATTGCGGGCCGCGAGGTCGGGGAGCAGCCCGGCCTCGTCGGGCTGCGCGTCCGGTCGGACGAGCTGGTCCGACTCCAGCGCGGCGAGGACGGGTACGGTCTCGGCGGTCTCGTACCCCGGCGCGGGGACGACGCCCTCGGGGAGCGCCTCGCGCTCCCCCGCCGCGAGCAGGGCGTACGCCTCCGGGGGCCGGCGTATCGTCTGGGCGGCGTTGTTGACGAGTATGTCCAGCGGCCGTCCCTCCGCACGCAGCCGCTCGCAGAGGCCGAGGACCTGGCGCGGGTCGCGCAGGTCGATGGCGACGACGGTGAGCCGCTCCAGCCACCGCTCGCTGCCCTCGGCAGCACGGAAGCGGCGCAGGGTGTCGTGCGGGAATCGGCTGGTGACGAGCAGCTCGGCGCCGTCGCGGAGCATCATCAGCGCCAGCTGGAAGCCGATCTTGACGCGGCCGCCGGTAAGCAGGACCCGGCGACCGGTGAGGTCGGTGCTCAGGGCGCGACGGGTGGTGTTGTCGGCGGCGCAGGGCGGACAGAGCCGGTGGTAGAAGGCGTCGGCCTGTCGATAGGGCGACTTGCAGACATAGCAGTAACGGTTCTTGAGGAACTCTCCGGGCGACTCGTCTCCCGCGACCGTCAGGGGGGCGTCCTCGCGCCGGTCGAGCGCCCCGGTCGCGGTGCGCGCGGCGAGAGCGGCATCGGCGGCGGCTCGCTCGGCGTGGCGGGCCTTGCGGCGCTTGTTGCGGCTCTCGCGGGCGAAGGAGGCGGCGAGCTCCTCGCCGCGCATCCGGTCGGGGTCGCCGAGGGGCAGGCTGCGCAGCCTGGTGATGGTGCGCTCGAAGGCGGCGAGTTCCTGGTCCATGGGTCCTTGATCGTAGTGATCGCGGTCCGGGGTCAGCATCCGGTTATCGCCTCACTCGGGGACCTGACGGCATTTCACCTCTTTGGCGATGATCTGCCAGGGCGATCGCCCATGGATCCCGGTCTCAAGGTCACGCAGGCCCGGCCATGAGCGGCCGGCGCCTGGACCTCACGTTCTGACGACCCGCACGGCTCACCCCTGACGCCGCTTCAGCCGCCCCCGCTCCTTCTCCGAGAGCCCGCCCCACACCCCGAACCGCTCGTCGTGGTCCAGGGCGTACTCCAGGCACTGCACCCGCCCCTCGCACGCCCCGCACAGCTGCTTCGCCTCGCGGGTGGAGGAGCCGGGGGCCGGGAAGAAGAATTCGGGGCCCGCCTGGGCGCACAGGGCGTTCTCCTGCCAGGACATGTCGGGGGCCGGGGCGTTCAGTACGGCGGTGGTGTCGGTCTGCATGGCCGACACGTTGCCCCGTGGCCGTAAACGGCCCATCAACGTTCGATCAATGCGGCGCGCCGAGCGCTTCGCCGCCTCCTTGCGCGGCGCGCTCTCGGATCGGTGAGCTCGGACCTGTCAGCCGTCGTCCTTCTTCGCCCGGCTCGGCTGCACCCGCTTCGGTTCCCCCGGCATCTTCGGGTACTCCGGTGGGTACGGCAGGTCGCCGAGGCCGTGGTCCGCCTCGTCGCGGCGGGCCAGTTCCAGGAGGCTCTCCAGGCTGAAGCGTTCGTCGTCCATGTCGGCATGGACGTCGCCCAGCTCGGCGTAGCGGGTCGGCATCGTCTTGATGTCGAAGTCCAGGGGCGTCGCGTCGTCGATCTCGTCCCAGTTCAGCGGGGCGGAGACCGGGGCATGGGGGCGGGGCCGTACGGAGTAGGCGGAGGCGATCGTGCGGTCACGGGCCGTCTGGTTGTAGTCGACGAAGATCTTCTCGCCGCGCTCCTCCTTCCACCACTTGATCGTCACCCGATCCGGCATCCGCCGTTCCAGCTCGCGTCCGCACGCGATGGCCGCGCGGCGGACCTGGGTGAAGGTCCAGTTCGGCTCGATCGGAACGAAGACGTGCAGGCCGCGCCCGCCCGAGGTCTTGGGCCAGCCCCGCAGTCCGTGCTCGTCGAACACGGCGCGCAGCTCGTGCGCGGCGCGTACCGCGTCGGCGTAGTCCGTGCCCGGCTGCGGGTCGAGGTCGATGCGCAGCTCGTCGGGGTGGTCGGTGTCCTCGCGCCGTACCGGCCAGGGGTGGAAGGTGACCGCGCCGAGGTTGGCGGCCCACAGCACGGCCGCCGGCTCGGTCGGGCACATCTCGTCGGCGGACCGGCCGCTGGGGAAGGTGATGTGCGCGGTGGGGATCCACTCCGGGAGGTACTTGGGGGCGCGCTTCTGGAAGAAGGACTCGCCCGTCACCCCGTCGGGGTAACGCTCCAGGGTCGTGGGCCGGTTGCGCAGCGCACGCGTGATGCCGTCCCCGACCGCCAGGTAGTAGCTGACCATGTCGAGCTTGGTGTAGCCGGGTTCGGGGAAGTACACCTTGTCCGGATTGGACACGCGTACGGTCCGCTCGCCGACTTCCAGTTCCACCGCTGCCGCCTTGCTCGCCATGCGAGCCAGCGTAGAGCTCGCCGACATTCCCCGCATACCGGACAATCAGTCCATGGATCTGCCGGTGATGCCGCCCGTGAAGCCGATGCTGGCCAAGGCCGTGAAGAAGATCCCCCCGGGGATGCAGTACGAGGCGAAATGGGACGGCTTCCGCGCCATCGTGCACCGCGACGGGCCGGATCTCGTCATCGGCAGCCGTACGGGCAAGCCGCTGACCCGCTACTTCCCCGAACTGGTCGAGGCCCTGCTGCGCCGGCTTCCGCAGCGCTGCGTGGTCGACGGCGAGATCGTGATCGAGCACGGCGGGCGGCTCGACTTCGACCGGCTCACCGAGCGCATCCACCCCGCCGACTCGCGGGTGCGGATGCTGGCCGAGAAGACCCCCGCCCGGTTCATCGCCTTCGACCTGCTCGCCCTTGACGACGACTCTCTCCTCGACACCCCGCTCACCGACCGCCGGGCCGCCCTGGAGGAAGCCCTGCGCGGGGTCGACGCCCCGGTCCACCTGGCGCCGGCGACGACGGACCCGGAGGTCGCGGCGCGCTGGTTCGAGCAGTACGAAGGCGCGGGGCTGGACGGCGTGATCGCCAAACCGCTGGATCTGCCGTACCGGCCGGACGCCCGCCTGATGTACAAGATCAAGCACGAGCGGACCGCCGATGTGGTCGTGGCCGGGTACCGCTTCCACAAGAGCGGGCCCGTGGTCGGCTCCCTCCTGCTCGGGCTGTACGACGACGGCGGCACCCTTCAGCACGTCGGGGTCTGCGCCGCCTTCACCGCCAAGCGCCGCGAGGAGCTCGTCGCCGAGCTGGAGCCGCTGCGCATGGACCCGCCCGACGGCCACCCGTGGGCGGCCTGGGCGGAGGAGGCCGCGCACGCGGGGGCGCGGCTGCCGGGCGCCCCGAGCCGCTGGTCGGGGAAGAAGGACCTCTCCTGGGTGGCACTGCGACCGGAGTGGGTCTGCGAGGTCGGCTACGACCACATGGAGGGCGACCGGTTCCGGCACACGGCCCAGTTCAAGCGGTGGCGGCCGGACCGCGCGCCGGAGTCCTGCGGGTACACGCAGCTGGAGGAGCCGGTCTCGTACGACCTCTCCGAGGTGCTGGCGTAGCCATCAGCGGTACGACGCCTCAGCGGTACAGCGCCTCGATCTCCGCCGCGTACGCCGCCGCCACCGCGTGCCGCTTGACCTTGAGCGACGGAGTGAGCATCCCGTTCTCCTCGGTGAACTCCCCCGGCACGATGCGGAACCTGCGGATCGACTCGGCCCGGGAGACGGCCTGGTTGGTGTAGTCGACGGCCTTCTGGATGTCGGCGACCAGCTCCGGGTCCTCGCAGAGCGCGGCCATCGGGGTGTCCCCGGGCCGCTTCCGTACGGCCAGCCAGTGCTGGACCGCCTCGGCGTCGAGAGTGACGATCGCCGCTATGTACGGGCGGTTGTCGCCGACGACCAGACACTGCCCGACCGGCGGACGGCTGCGCAGCCGGTCCTCGAGAACGGCCGGGGGGACGTTCTTGCCGCCCGAGGTGATCAGGATGTCCTTCTTGCGGCCGGTGATGGTGAGATAGCCGTCGTCGTCGAGGGCACCGAGGTCGCCGGTGGCGAACCAGCCGTCCCGCAGCACATCCTCGGTGGCGTCGGGGTTGTTCCAGTACGCGGCGAAGACGATGCCCCCCTTGATCAGCACCTCTCCGTCGTCGGCGATGCGGATCGCGATGCCGGGGACGGGCCGTCCGACGGTGCCGGGCCGGGGCCGCAAGGGCGGGGTGACGGTGGCGGCCGCGGTCGTTTCGGTGAGGCCGTACCCCTCGTAGACGAGCACCCCGGCGGCGTAGAAGAAGAGGCTGAGGCGGCGGTCGAGCGGGGAGCCGCCGCTGATGGCGTACCGCAGATTCCCGCCCAGCTCCTTGCGGATGCGCCGATAGACGAGGAGGTCGTACAGGGCCCAGCCGGCCGTCAGCCCGAGCCCGGGGCGGCGGCCCTCGCCCAGGAGACCGCGCAGCGCCGCCTCGCCGAAGCGTACGGCGATGGAGTCGGCGCGGTCGAAGGACGAACCGCGGCCGAGCTTCTCGGCGGTGGCGCGCCCGGTGTCGTGGATCTTCTCGAAGAGGTAGGGCACGCCGACGACGAAGGTGGGCCTGAACTGCCGTAGCTCGGGCCGCAGTTCATCGGGCTTGATGCTGGGGAAGTGACCGATCTCGATACGGGCCATGAGGCAGGCGATCTGGATGGCGCGTCCGAGGATGTGGGCGAGCGGCAGGAAGAGCAGCGTCGAGGCGGCCTGACCGGTGACCTCCTTGAAGACCGGGTGCAGCAGCTCCACGGTGCCGGCCGCTTCCGAGTGGAGATTGCCGTGGGTGAGGACACAGCCCTTGGGGCGGCCGGTGGTCCCGGAGGTGTAGCAGACGGTGGCGACGGTGTCCGGCGTGAGCGCGGCGCGGCGCTTGGCCACCTCCTCGTCGGGCAACTCCGTGCCGATTCCGTTGAGTTCCTCCACTCCGCCGGAGGCGATCTCCCAGCTCCGGACCGGTTCGGAGAGCGTCGCGGCCGCTTCGAGGAGCCCGGCCGTGTGCTCGGCGGTCTCGGTGAAGGCATGGCGGGCGCCGGAGTCCTGGAGGATCCAGGCGATCTGTTCGGCCGAGGAGGTGGGGTAGACGGGGACGGTCTGCCCGCCGGCCGCCCAGATGGCGAAGTCGAGCACGCACCATTCGTAACTCGTGCGCGCCATCAGCACGACCCGTCCGCCGGGCTCCACACCCGCGGCGATCAGCCCCTTCGCGGCGGCCTGGACGTCACCGGCGAACTCAGCCGCGGTGACGGGCTGCCAACTCCCCCGCCGCTTACGGCGTATGACGACCGAGCCGGGATCCTCGGCGGCGTTGACGAAGGGGATGTCCGCGGGCGTACCGGTCGGCGGCGGCCCGTCCGGAAGGGGTGTACGCGCCTCGCGCACGACACCGTTCTCGCGCACGAGCTCGACCGGGAAGCGGTCGAGGAGGCCGCTTCGCCTCTTGGCCTGCTTCAGATCCTTGCGTACGCCCATGGCGGGCTCCTGTTCGCGGCATACGGGCGGGGAGTGACCGGTTCTCTGGACTTACCGAACAGTCAACTTACCCGCGCGTAACGCGTTTTCAACCGCCCGCGCGCGTTCTCCCGTGAACCGAACGACCCCCCACGGCGTCGCCGAGCGACCGAATTCGGGGTGAGATGCTTCACATTCCCGCTTCGACGATCCGCCACCGGGCAGGGATTCTCGATTCCGCATTCGACGGACACCCGAGCGAATCGGAGTGTCGGTCTCCCGGTGAAGATCGCACCGCGCGCCGCGCAC
The DNA here is from genome assembly GCF_036237275.1 of Streptomyces sp. NBC_01353. GTDB lineage: Bacteria > Actinomycetota > Actinomycetes > Streptomycetales > Streptomycetaceae > Streptomyces. Next base: position 1,609,707 of record NZ_CP108352.1, read on the forward strand.
CTGCGAGAACGTTCCGCGCCGCCGCCCGGGGCCCCCGGAGCGGGGCGCGCGACCGCTCCGTACGCCCGGCCGAGCGGCCTTCCGGCCGTTGCCGCACGGAGACATCCCCGTCGACGAACCCGGAAGCCCATCCTGTACGTATGGAGGGGGAGACCCCTCCCCGACACCGGACCCCCACAAGGACTGACCCGTGATCACCTCGCCCTCACCCCTCGTCCCCGTCCCGATCCCCGACCGTGTGGCAGCGATGATCGGTTCCTGCCTGCCGCTGCACGTCCTGCAGGCGGAGGTCGACGCCGACTGCGCGGCGCGCGAGGTGCTCCGGTTCCGTGGGCCGCTGTGCGCCGAGGACCGCGCGGACCGCGAGCACGCCCTGTCCGCCCTCGCCCGGGCCAACAAGGTGCTGGCGAAGCACCACCCGCTACTGCCGGTGCTCCCGCGCTAGCACCACCCACTGCTGCGGCGCTCCCGCCCCAGCACCATCCACCGGCGGCCGGTGTGCCCCGCCGGCACGCCCCACTGTTGCCGGTTCTCCTCCGCCGGCGCCGCCCGCTGCTGCCGGTTCTCCCCCGCCGGCACCGCCCGCCGACGCTCCACCGACAGCCGGCCCCTACTCCGTTCGGGGCGCCGCCCCGCCACCGCACCGGTTCGGCTGTCCCCCACATGCGGGCGGCCCCACCCGGTGTGAGGCTGCGAGAGTGACCACCACCAGCGAAGCCGCGCCCCCGGCCGCCGGGCCCCCCGTGCTCGACAGCCGCCGCCGCAACATCGTCTTCGGCACGATCATGCTCGGTGTGCTGCTCGCCGCGCTGGACCAGACGATCGTCGGCACCGCTCTGCCGACCATCGTCGCGGACCTCGGTGGCGCCGCGCACATGTCCTGGGTGGTCACCGCCTATCTGCTGGCCGAGACGGTCGCCACCGTACTTGTCGGCAAGTTCGGTGATCTGTTCGGGCGCAAGGTGATCTTCCAGATCTCCGCGATCATCTTCATCACCGGCTCGTTCCTCTGCGGCCTCGCCACCAACATGACCCTGCTCATCGTCTGGCGCGGACTGCAGGGCATCGGCGCCGGCGGTCTGATGGTCACCTCGATGGCGCTGATCGCCGATGTGATCCCGCTACGCGACCGAGGCAAGTACCAGGGCGCGATCGGCGCGGTCTTCGGCGTCTCCACCGTCATCGGCCCGCTGCTCGGCGGGCTCTTCACCGACCATCTGAGCTGGCGCTGGGCGTTCTACGTCAACGTCCCGATCGCGATCCTGGTCGTGATCGCCGCCGCCCGTACGATCCCCTCCGTACGCTCCGCGAGCAAGCCGATCATCGACTACGCGGGCATCGCGCTGGTCGCGGCCGGCTCCAGCGCCCTGATCCTGGCGACCAGTTGGGGCGGCAACGAGTACGCCTGGACGTCCGGCGCCATCATCGGTCTCTTCGCCGGCGGACTGATCGCGCTCGCGCTGTTCTGCTGGGTGGAGACCCGGGCCGCCGAACCGATGCTGCCCATGCGGCTCTTCGCCAATCCGGTGTTCACCGTCTGCTCCGTGCTGAGCTTCGTCGTCGGCTTCGCCATGCTCGGTTCGATGACGTTCCTGCCGTCCTACCTGCAGTACGTCGACGGTGACTCGGCCACCGTCTCCGGCATCCGCACGCTGCCGATGGTCGTCGGTCTGCTGATCGCGTCGATCTACAGCGGCAATGTGGTGAGCAAGACGGGCACCTACCGGATCTTCCCCATCGTGGGCTGTCTGGTGATGGGGGTCGGCCTCTTCCTCCTGTCCCTGATGGGCACGGGGACGAGCGCCTGGCTGGAGTCGCTGTACATGTTCGTGCTCGGCGCCGGCATCGGTCTGTGCATGCAGGTGCTCACCATCGCCGTGCAGAACACCGTGGAGTACGCCGATCTCGGCACCGCCACCTCGGGCGTCACCTTCTTCCGTACGCTGGGCAGCTCCTTCGGCACCGCCGTCTTCGGCACGATCTACGCCAACTCCCTGGAGCCCAACCTGGCCCAGGGGGTCCGCGAGGCCGTCGCGATCGCCGGGCCCGGCCAGGACCCGGCCGCGATCGCCACGGCCGCGACCAGCCCGTCCGGCGTCCACGGACTGCCGGACGACGTGGCGGCGCCGATCGTGGAGGCGTACGCGGACACCCTGCACACCGTCTTCCTCTGGACGGTGCCGGTCGCCGCGATCGGCTTCGTCGTGGCGCTGTTCCTGAAGCAGGTGAAGCTCCGGGACACGGCCCGGGCCTCGGCACCCGACATGGGCGAGGGCTTCGCCTCCCCCACCACCGCCGGCGACTCCGCCAAGCTGCTGGAACTCTCCGTCGGCAGGATCCTGCGGAAGACGGACTTCGACACCGCCCGCCGGATCGTCGCCGACTCCGACACCCGGCTCGACACGGCAGGCGCGTGGGCCGTGATGCAGGTGGAGCTCTACACCCGGATCGTCGGGCACGCCAGCCTCGGGCTCGTCTCGGCCGGCCGCCGGGTGCCTCCGGAAGTCCTGCTCCCGGTCTTCGACCGCATGGTCGACGAGGGGTTCCTGACCCGGGACGGCAGTCTCCTCTCGCACACCCCGGCGGGAATGCGGGAGGCCGAGGTCATCACGCACGCCTGGGGCGAATGGCTCAGCGGCCAGGTCGAGCGGGAGCGCGGGCGGCCGAGCGGGCCCGAACTGCGGGCGGCGACCGACGCCATCGCCAAGAAACTGATCGCCGAGGATCTGGCAACCGGGCTGCCGAGGGGCAGGCGGGAGCTGGAGGGCGCTACTCGATGAACTCCCCGTCGACATAGACCCAGGCGCCTTCATGGCGGGCGAAGCGGCTGCGCTCGTGGAGCGCGCCGGGGGCGCCGTCGTGGATGTAGGAGGCGACGAACGTGACCGTTCCGGCCTGGTGGAAGGCCGTGCCGTCGCCGGTGTCCCGGATCTCGAGGCCGGTCCAGCGCATCGAGGGATCGAAGTCGACCTCGGCCGGCCGGGTCTGCGGGGCCCAGGTGCGCAGCAGATAGGCCTCGTCGCGGACGACGAAGGCGCTGTAGCGGGAGCGCATGAGCAGTTCGGCGGTGGGCGCGGCGGCGGATCCGGCGTGGAAGCGTCCGCAGCACTCGCCGTAGCGGGCGGTCAGTCCGCAGGGGCAGGGCGCGTCCTCGGTGATGCGCGGGGACGGGGGGTTCTTGCGTGTGGTGCGTCGGGCCATGGGGCCATTGTGTCCTGTGCCCCGAGAGGGGCGGGATCGAGCCATGTGCGCGGGGCGGCTCGCGCGGCTCTTCCGGGGGCAGGGGGGCGACCGTATGCTCCTGCGCCGGACGTGATGGTTACCGCCGGTAAAGGGGTCGGGGCATGGATCGTACGGACGAGAGCGCAGGAAGCAACGGGAGTTCGCGCCGGGCCTTCGTGACGGGCGCCGCGGCCGTCACCGGGGCGGTGGCCGTCGGAGCCTTACCGGCGACCGGGGCGCGGGCCGCCGAGGCGGGGGAAGCCGGGCCCGGGGCGGCAACACCCCACTCCGTCGCCGTCCTCGGCGGTGGGGTCGCCGGCCTCACCGCCGCCCACGAACTGGCCGAACGAGGCTTCCGCGTCACCGTCTACGAGCGCCGGGCGCTCGGCGGCAAGGCCCGCTCGATGGATGTGCCGGACAGCGCGCGCGGCGCCCGGCGCCCGCTCCCCGCCGAGCACGGCTTCCGCTTCATCCCCGGGATCTACCACAACCTCCCCGACACGATGCGGCGCATTCCCTTCCCCGGGAACGCCAACGGCGTCTGGGACAATCTCGTCGCCCCTGCCGAGATGGCCTTCGCCCGCACCGGCCGTGAGGACCTGCGCATCCCGCTGCCGTGGCCCGGTCACCGGCCCGCCGAGCTCACCCTCGACGAGATCCGCCGCGCCCTGACCGCCCTCCTGGAGACCGCTCGTTCCATCCCGCTCCACGAGGCCGCCTACTTCGTCAACCGCTTCCTCGTCTTCCTCACCAGCTGCGACGAGCGGCGCGACCGGACCTGGGAGGCGACGCCCTGGTGGGAGTTCCTGCGGGCCGAGCGGATGAGCTACGACTACCAGCGCATCCTCGCCGTCGGACTCACCCGCAACATCGTGGCGACCAAGGCCGAGGAGGCCAGCACCCGCACGGTCGCCACGCTCCTGGAGGCCTTCGCCTTCAACGCGCTCGGGCGCGGCGCGGACGGGCCCCTCGACCGGATCCTCGACCTGCCCACGAACGAGGCGTGGATCGACCCCTGGGTGACCCATCTGACCGCCCTGGGCGTGGAGTTCCGTGTCGGCTGGACCGTACGGGAGATGGGGTACGACTCCGCCGCCGGGCTGATCTCCGCCGCCGTGATCGAGGACCCGCAGGGGGTGCGCCGCTCGGTGACGGCCGACCACTACGTCTCCGCGATGCCGGTGGAGCACGCGCGACGCACCTGGGGAGCCGCGCTGCGGGCGGCGGATCCTCAACTGGCGCGCTGCGACCTGCTGGAGACGGACTGGATGACGGGCATCCAGTTCTATCTGACCGAGCGGGCCCCGCTCCTCGCAGGCCACGCCAACCTCATCGACTCCCCCTGGTCCCTGACGTGCATTCAGCAGGCCCACCACTGGCCGACGCGGGACTTTCCCGCCGACTACGGCGACGGGTCGGTCGTCGACTGTCTCTCGGTGGACGTCTCGGAGTGGGACCGGCCGGGGATCCTCTACGGCAAGACGGCCAAGCAGTGCACCCGGACCGAGGTCGCGCGCGAGGTGTGGGCGCAGCTGAAGGCCGGATTCAACGACACCGGCCGTACGGTGCTGAAGGACGGCGCGCTGCACTCCTGGTTCCTGGACCCGGGCGTGGACGGCCTCGGCACCCCGAACCCGACCAACGACGACCAGCTCCTCATCCACCCGGTCGGCACCTTCCACAACCGCCCGCAGGCCGCGACCAAGGTCCCGAACTTCTATCTGGCCGGCGACTACGTGGCCGTCGACATCGACCTCGCCACCATGGAGGGCGCCAACGCCTCCGCCCGGCAGGCCGTGAACGCGCTGCTCGACCGTACGGGTTCGACAGCCGCGCGCTGCACGGTCCAGCCGCTGTTCCGAGCGCCCGAGCTGGAGTCACTCAAGCGGCACGACCGGCTGCGGTACCGGCTCGGCCTGCGCAACGCGCTCGACGTGGGGTGATCCGGCGCGCCGCTCAAGGGCGGTAGCGCAGCGGATGGTCCTCGGGGACCTCGACGACGACGATCTCGACGCCGTCGGGGTCCGCGACCCACATCTCGACCAACCCCCAGGGCTCGGTCACCGGCTCCCGCAGGATCTCGACGTCCCGGCCGAGGAGCTCCTGGTGCACCGCCCGGACATCCGCCACCTGGAGCCAGAGCCGCAGCCGTGACGGGGTGTCGGTCGGGGCGGCGCGCCCGGAGACCTCCAGGAAGCCGCCGCCCAGGAAGTAGACGGTTCCCCGGTCGGGTCCGGTGCCGAACTCGCGGTACACCGTGAGCCCGAGCGTGTCTCCGTAGAAGCGCCGGGTGCGGTCGGGATCGGTCGGCCGGAGCAGAATCCGGCTGCTCAGTACGTGCATCGCAGTAGCGTACGACCATGAAACTGACGATTCTCGGAGGCGGCGGATTCCGGGTACCGCTCGTGTACGGCGCCCTGCTCGCGGACCACGCCGAGGGGCGGGTCACCCACGTGACGCTGCACGACCTCGACGGCGCACGGCTCTCGGCGATCGCCCGTGTCCTCGCCGAGCAGGGCGCTGGGGTGCCGGACGCCCCTTCGGTGAGGGCGACCACGGATCTGGACGAGGCGCTGCGCGGAGCGGACTTCGTCTTCTCGGCGATCCGGGTCGGCGGCCTGGAGGGTCGGGCGGCGGACGAGCGGATCGCGCTGGCCGAGGGAGTCCTCGGCCAGGAGACGGTGGGCGCGGGCGGGATCGCGTACGGGCTGCGGACGGTACCGGTCGCCGTGCACATCGCGCGGCGGATCGCCGAACTCGCTCCGGACGCCTGGGTCATCAACTTCACCAACCCGGCCGGTCTGGTGACGGAGGCCATGTCCCGGGTGCTCGGCGACCGGGTCGTCGGCATCTGCGACTCCCCCGTCGGTCTCGGCCGCCGGGTCGCCCGGGTCCTCGGCGCGCACCCGGACGAGGCGTGGATCGACTACGTCGGCCTCAACCATCTCGGCTGGCTGCGCGGCGTGCGGGTCGCCGGCCGCGACGAGCTCCCTCGGCTGCTGGCGGACGATCAGGCGCTCGGCTCCTTCGAGGAGGGCCGGCTCTTCGGCCCCGAGTGGCTGCGCTCGCTGGGCGCGATCCCCAACGAGTATCTGCACTACTACTACTTCAACCGCGAGGCCGTCCGCGCCTATCAGCAGGCCGAGCGGACCCGTGGCGCCTACCTCCGCGACCAACAGGCCGGATTCTACGAGGAGATGGGCAAGCCCGACACACCTCCGCTGGCCACCTGGCACCGGACGCTCGCCGACCGGGAGGCGACGTACATGGCCGCCAACCGGGAGGCCGCCGGGATCGGCGAGCGCGACGAGGAGGATCTGGAGTCGGGCGGGTACGAGAAGGTGGCCCTGGCGCTGATGCGGGCGATCGCGCGCAACGAGCGGGCCACGCTGATCCTCAACGTCCGTAACGGCAGCACCCTTTCGGTTCTCGACGCGGACGCGGTGATCGAGGTGCCGTGCTTCGTGGACGCGGCCGGCGCCCATTCGGTGTCCGTGGCGCCGCTGCCGTACCACGCGGTGGGTCTGGTGACGGCGGTCAAGGCCGTCGAGCGCGAGGTGCTGGCGGCGGCGGAGAGCGGATCACGGGCCACGGCGGTGAAGGCGTTCGCGCTGCATCCGCTGGTCGACTCGGTGTCCGTGGCCCGCCGGCTGATGGACGGCTACACCGCCGGTCATGCGGAGCTGGCCTACCTACGGAGCTGAAACGACTGTCCGACGAACATCTTTACGCCCCTGGGGGCGCGGCATACGCTCGCGCCCCATGGACTCACCTGGGATACGTCGCACACGTCTGAGAAGGGCGCTGGTCCGTCTCACCGCGGGCTGTCTGATGACCGCCGGTCTGGTGGGAGCGGGACCGGCGGCCGCCGACTCGTCCGGGGTCGTCGACGACGTCGTCGACACGGCGACCGTCGTTCCCGTACAGACCACGGGCCCCGCCGACAAGCGCTTCAACCTGGTCGTGATGGGCGACGGCTACACCGCCGAGGAGATGCCGGCGTTCCGGGCCGACGTCGAGAAGCACCTGAACGTGCTGTGGAGCGTCGAACCCTTCGCCTCGTACCGCTCGTACATCAACGTCTGGGCGGTGGAGGTCCCTTCGCCGGAGTCGGGCGTGGACTGCGACCCGGGGCTCGACGCGCCCCGGCGTGACACCCCGCTGGACATGGGCTTCTGGGGCGGCTGCAATCCGGGCAGCGTGCAGCGGCTGCTCACGGTCGACAGCGGGAAGGCGGCGTCCCTCGCCGACCTCGTCCCGGGCACGAGCGGCGCCAACCGGCAGATCGTGGCTCTGGCCCACAGCGACACATACGGCGGCGCGGGCGGCAGCTATGCCACCGCGTCCGGTGGCAACGCGCTCTCCTCGCTGATCACCCCGCACGAGATCGGCCACTCGCTCGGCAAGCTCCAGGACGAATACGACTACTACGCACGCGGCGTCGCCGGCGGTACGTACTCCGGCCCCGAGCCGTCCTCGACGCACCACACCCTGCTGACCGAGGAGCAGATGCGCGAGCAGCGCGCGAAGTGGTGGCGCTGGCTCGGTGATCGGAGCGAGGCGGGCGGTGTCATCGGCCGCTTCGAGGGCGGGCTGTACAGCACCGAGGGCGTCTGGCGGCCGAGCAAGCACTCGATCATGAAGACGCTCGGCTACGCCTTCGACCAGGTCGAGCGCGAGGTGATGGTCCAGGCGATCTCGGCGAAGGTGAATCTCGTACAACAGCACACGCCCCATACGGCGCCGATCGGGGCCGATCGGACGGTCTGGGTGGACACCCTGCACCCGCTGGGCGGTGAACTCTCCGTGGTGTGGCGGCTGGACGGCCGGACGATCGGGGCCGGCAACACCCGGACGGTCGACCTGCGCCGCATGCACCTCTCCCCCGGGAATCACACCCTGACGGCGACGGTGAGCGACCCGACCCCGTTCGTCCGCGACCCCGCGGTCCGCGGTTCGGCCGCCCTGACCCGTATGGTGAGCTGGACGGTGAACCGTGCGTTGACCACACCCGAGGCTGAGGTCGAGGCGGCGTTCACCGGCCACACGCCGACGACGTCGCCCGTCGGCGCGCGCTCGGTCGTCCACGCCGACACCACCCACCCGACGCGCGACACCCTCGCCGTCCGCTGGCGACTGGACGGCCGGACGGTCGACAACCCGGGCAACGACCGTGATCTGGACCTGCGTTCACTGCGCCTCACCCCAGGCACCCACAGCCTGACGGCCAGGATCCCGGGCAGTGACGCCGAGTTGAGGTGGACCGTGGACGCCCGTCCGGCGACGGGGTCGTACGAGCTGTCCGAGCCGCTGCGCACGGTGAGCCGGCCCGGCCGCCCGGTCGAGTACGTCTACGACGGCGAGTTCACGATGAAGCTGACCGCCGGGGACGATCAACCGGGCACCGTGGTCAGCCAGTTCCGGGTGGACGGCGACGGCTGGTACACGTACTACGGCTGGCCGACCGACGCCGACGCGCCGTTCCGCTTCTCGCCGAGCGGCACGGTCATCGACGATCTCGTCTACGGCAAGCTGGGCAGGAGCCGGGCGGTCCCGTGGGACGACGCGACGCCGGACTACGGGACTCACACCGTCGAGTACCGCTCGATGGACGCGGCGGGCAATGTGAGCGCGGCGAAGTCGTTCCTGGTGACGCTGGTCGAGCCGCGCGGCTGACGGGACACCGACCGACACACGGAGGCGCGCGGCCGGTGGGACACCGACCGACACACACGGAGGCGCGCGCGGCGGGCTACGCGCCGACCGACGCACGAAGGCCCGCGGACCGTCCGGTCCGCGGGTCTCGATGCCTACCGGCCGTCCGTCAGGCCTTGCGTCCGACCGCGGCCCAGCCCGGGATGGGGTCGTCGCCCTGGACCGGGACGACCTCGCCCAGCTCCGGGTGCCACTCGGCGGTGAGCGAGACGCCGGGTTCGACGAGCTCGAGACCGTCGAAGAACGCGGCCAGCTCGTCGCGCGAGCGCGGCCGCAGGGTCAGCCCGCGGGCCTTGTACATGCCGACGGCCTTCGCCGCGCCCTCCGGGTCGAAGTCGCCCGTGACATGCGAGAGGACGACGTAGCTGCCCGGCGCGAGCTTGTCGACGAGCTTGCCGACCAGGTCGTACGCCCCGTCCTCGTCCCCGACGAAGTGCAGCAGGGCGAGCATCGACAAGGCTATGGGCTTGTCGAAATCAAGGACCTTTCCGGCCCTTTCGAGGATGAGTTCGGGGTCGCGGGCGTCCGCCTGGATGTACTCGGTGGCCCCTTCGGGCGTCGAGCGCAGCAGGGCGGCCGCGTGTGCGAGCACGATCGGGTCGTTGTCGCAGTAGACGATCCGGGAGTCCGGCGCGGCCTCCTGGGCGATCTGGTGCAGGTTGGGCTCGGTGGGGATGCCCGTACCGATGTCCAGGTACTGCCGTACGCCGTGGGCGCTGAGCCAGCGTATGGCGCGGTGCATGAACGCCCGGTTGACCCGCGCCATGTCCCGGCCGCGCGCGTCGACGGTGAGCAGCTGCTTGGCCATCTCCTCGTCGACCGGGTAGTTGTCCTTGCCGCCCAGGAACCAGTCGTACATCCGCGCGGGGTGCGGCTTGCTGGTGTCGATCCGTACGGCTGCGGGGTCCTGGCTCATCGAGGCTCCTGGTCGGCGGAGAGAACTACGGGTATGAGAGCAAGAGTTACGCGACGGTAGCGGTGTGACGGAAGGGGTCAGGTGAGCAGAAAGTCGGCCTGACCGGATTTCGCTCCTTGGATGAAGGCGGCGATCTCTCCGTGGGTGTAGATGAGCGCGGGTCCCTCAGGGTCTGCGGACTGTCGCACGGCGACTCTGCCGTCGGCCAGCTTCATGGCCTCCACGCAGTTGCCCCCGTTCCCGCCGCTCCACGGCTTGTGCCATCCCTCGGCACCGAGATCCGCGGCGGGCATGCCGTTGTATATGCGATCCATTCACAGCTCCTTGCGGAGATCCCGGAGGATCTCCTTCGTGCGTTGTGCAGTCGCGGCCTGGGCCGCCATGCGGTCCATGACCTCGAGATGAGAGGCCACCTCGGGGCGCGCGTCGAGATAGACGGCGCCGGTGAGGTACTCGCTGTAGACCATGTCCGGGAGTTCGGGCACGGCGAAGCGGAAGAGGACGAACGGTCCGTAGGTGCCGGGGTGGTGGCCGGACGCGAACTCCGCGATCTGCAGGGTGACGTTCGGCAGCTCGGACGCTTCGAGCAGCCGGTCGAGCTGGTCGCGCATCACTTCGGGCCCGTCGCCGACCGGTCGGCGGAGGACGGTCTCGTCCATGATCACCCAGAACTTCGGGGCGTCGTCCCTGGTCAACAGGGACTGCCGCTCCATCCGCAGGGCTACATGACGTTCTGTCTCCTCGGCGGCCCCGGCACTTCTCCCGCCGACGGCCCCGCTGCGCAGGATGGCGCGGGCGTATCCCTCGGTCTGCAGGAGACCGGGGACGAACTGCGGTTCGTAGGCCCGGATGAGGGCAGCCGCCCCCTCCAGGCTGACGTACATGGAGAACCAGCCGGGCAGCACGTCGTGGAACCGCTGCCACCAGCCGGGGAGATTGGCCTCCTCGGCGAGGGCGACAAAGCCTTCCGCCTCGGAGTCGGTGATGCCGTAGGCCTTCAGCAGGAGCTGGACGTACGGGATCTTCAGCGCGACTTCCGCCGTCTCCATGCGTCGGATGGTGGCCGGAGCGACCCGGAGGACCTTGGCGGCCTCCTCCCGCTTCAGGCCGGCCCGCTCGCGCAGATCCTGCAGACGCTTCCCGAGAACGACCTGTCCCACCGTGGGGGCGGACCGCGGCTCGCTCACTCTCAGACCTCCCCGACGCACTGTTTTGGTTGAGTGTGCCATGGACAGGGCCAGAGAGAACACAGCACTCTGCAATTTTCAGAGTGCCACTTGCCAAGTGTCCCCGACGGGAGCAAAGTATTCCGGTGAACCAGTACGCGCTGCTGCCGCGCGCCGCCACGGGGGCGATGTACGGCACTGCTAATCCACTGTTGTGAGGACCGGTCGTGGCTTCTGGTAACGCGCTCCCCTCAGGTCTAGCGAGCCCCCGCGTCATGACCCAGCGCCCACGAACCGACGTTTCCCGTCCCGGCCTCCGTCCCGATGTCCGCCGGTTCGCCTTCGAACTGCCGGCCCGCACGTCTTCCGTGTCGCGCGCCCGCAGACTGGCGGAGGAGCGGCTCATCCTCTGGGGCTGTGATCCGGAGATCCGCGACACGGTGACGCTGATCGTCTCCGAGCTCGTCACCAACGCCGTCGTGCACACCGCGAGCACCCATGTCATCTGCGAACTGCGCGAGGGCGAAGAGCAGTTGCGCATAGCGGTACGGGACGAGGGCGGTGCGGGCGATCCGCGCATACGGGACTGCGGCGAGGAGGAGCGAGGGCGCGGACTGATGCTCGTGGACGGACTGTGCAGCGCGTGGGGTGCGGACCGCACGGGTCATGGAACGGCGCGGGTCGTCTGGGCCGAACTGGCCCACGGCATGGGGCACACGTGCTGAGGTCGATGGCGACGCTCCTGACGCCGAGGTCGCGCAGGGGCACGGGGGCCGACTCGACCCGCCTGGTCGTGCCGCCGGGCTTCCGTACCGCTCTGGGCTGCGACGCGGTGGGCGTGCCGGCGCGCTACGGCTTCCGGATCCTGTCCCGGCTGCCCGCCAAGGGCTGTGTCTACGCGGACACCGACTGGTGGTGGTGGCTGGTTCCGACCGGCTCGGACCTGGAGCTGACCTGGCCGATGCCGGCCTGCTACGCCCCCGGCGCGGAGATCCCGGACCGCGGCCCCCGCCTGATCCACCGCCCCGACGGCACGTCGCCGTACACCCCGCCGATCCCCCTTTATCTGCTGACCTGCCAGCTGACGGGAACCGCTCCCTCCTGGCCCCCCTTTCCCACGCAGAGTGACGGCGTAATGTCGGAGCATGTTCACCCCTCAGGGCCCGACCGTCCGTGAGCTGGCCGTCCAGGCCCTCTCTTCGGTGGAGCACGGCTACGACCTGCTGGCGAGGAAGTTCGACGAGACCCCGTTCCGCACCCCGGACCGCGTCCTGGACGCGGTGACGGAGACCCTTCGACCCCTGGGCCCCTTCGACAGGGGCCTCGACCTCTGCTGCGGCACCGGCGCGGGCCTCTCCGTGCTGCGATCCCTGTGCACGGGCCGGGTCACGGGCGTGGACTTCAGTACGGGCATGCTGGCCGAGGCCCGCCGCGCCCACCCGAAGGCCACCCTCATCCGCGGGGACGCCCTGGCCCTCCCCTTCACGCCGGCCTTCGACCTGGCGGTCAGCTTCGGCGCCTTCGGCCACTTCCTCCCGGCGGAGCAGTCACGACTCTTCGCCCGGACCTACGCCTCCCTCCGCCCGGGCGGCCTCCTCGCCTTCCCCCTCCCGGCACCCCCACGGGTCGGCTCGCTGCCGTACTGGACCCTGCTGGGCTTCGACGTGACGATGCGCGTACGGAACGCGTTGTGGCGCCCACCCTTCGTCATGTACTACCGCACGTTCCGCCTGGCGGACGTACGTGAGCGCCTGACGGAGGCGGGCTTCGAGGTGTCGCTGCTGGCGATCGAGGCGCTGGGGCGACGGCAGGACGGCAGCCCGCGATGCAGGTTGGTGGTGGCGCGGAAGCCGTAGCTCGGTCCAGGGAGCCGGGCGGACAACGACGAAGGCGGGTTGTGGCTCTTCAGCCACAACCCGCCTTCGTATTTCTCTGGTGTCCGAGGGGGGACTTGAACCCCCACGCCCGATAAAGGGCACTAGCACCTCAAGCTAGCGCGTCTGCCATTCCGCCACCCGGACCAGGTGTGTGTCGTCCTGGAGTGTTCCCCGCGGCGACATGGATAACTCTACCAGGGGTTCGAGGTGCCTTTCACCCACGTTTCCCGTGGTCAGTGGCGTGCGGTGGCCTGGATGTCCTTGATCCAGTCCGGACCCGCCGAAGGGTCCCACAGAGTGTCGCCGTACGCATACGAGGAGTGGCGACCCGCGCCGAATAGCCTGCCCTGGGTGAGCAACCAATCCGAGTACCGCAGGCCCCGGATGCTGTCGCCGCTGCGGGAGCATCTGCGGGACACGTTCTGGTTCGCCCCGATCGTTTCGATGGTGGCGATCTTCGCTCTGTGGACGGGTGCGACTTCTCTGGACGAGGCGATCATCGGATGGCTCCGCGACGACGAGGCGTACGAGGAGATCGCCGACCTCATCGGGATCGCCGACGACGCCAAGACGATCGTGACCACGATCTCCGCCGCGATGATGACCTTCATCGGTGTCGTCTTCTCCATCTCGCTGGTCGCGGTACAGATGGCGAGCGGCCAGTTCAGTCCCCGGATCGTGCGGATCTTCATCCGGAGCCGGATCACCAAGGCGACCTTCTCCGTCTTCCTGTCGACCTTCCTGCTGTCGCTGCTCGTACTGACCTCGTACGAGAGCGAGACCGATCCCCGGTATGTGACGGTCGTGCCCTTGGTGCAGGCGCTGCTGACGCTGGTCATGGTGGCGCTGAGCCTGCTGCTCTTCGTCGCGTATGTGAGCACGACGCTGCAGCTGATGCGCGTGGGGCACGTGGTGGAACGGATCACGACCGAGGCCTTGTCCGTGCTGGCGAAGCAGCCGCTGTACGGGGACGAGGTCGGCGAGCTCGGGGCGCCCACGGCGTTCCTGGTGCACCGGGGCCGCGCCGGCGTGCTGCGGGACGTGAACGTGGCCTGGCTCGTCGGGGGCGCGCAACGGCACGGAGTCGTGTTGCGGCTGCTGCCCCGGATCGGGGACTTCGTCGTGCCCGGGACCCGCATCCTCGCCGTTCACGGAGGGCAGGTGCCGCGCCGGCTGGCCTCGGCGGTCTCCCTCGGGGTCGAGCGGACGTTCCACCAGGATCTCGGCTTCGGGTTGCGGCAGCTCGCCGACATCGCGCTGCGGGCCCTCTCCCCCGCCGTCAACGACCCGACGACGGCCGTGCAGTGCCTGGACCGGATCGTCCAGATCCTCGCGGTACTGGCGAACCGGCCGCTGGGATCCGTCCGACACCGGGACCGCGCGGGCACCGTCCGGCTGGTGCAGGACGGACCCGAGTGGACCGATCTGGTGGATCTGGGGTTCACCGAGGTCCGCGGCTGCGCGGCCGCCAGCCCGCAGGTGTCCCGGCGGATGCTGGCGGGGCTCGACGACCTGTTGTCGCTGGTCCCCGAGGAGCGCAGGGCACCCCTGACCCGGCACCGCGCGCTGCTGACGCAGTTGGTGGAGGGCGCGGTGCCGGAGGCGGCCGACCGGGCCTTCGCCCTGGAGTCGGACCGTCAGGGGATCGGGTGACGGGCCCCTGTCAGGGCATCAGGTGGTAGTCGGGGAAGTTGCCCGGCAGCCGCTCTCCGTCGGGCCCGTCCCGCTCCTCGGTGACGGCCTTGACGAGCAGGTCGCCGCCGACGAACGCCCCGCGCCAGGAAGCGCCGAAGCCGCCGAAGAGCTCGTCGCGGTCTCCTCGCGAGCGGGGCTTTCCGTGACCGGTCTTGAGCGCACGGATCTGCGGCGCGAGGCGGTCGTACGTCTCCGGGTCGTCGGTGGAGAGCGTGGCGACGAGGGCCCCGTTGGAGGCGTTCATCGCGGCGAGCAGCTCCGCCTCGGTGTCGACCAGGACGATCGTGTCGACCGGTCCGAAGGGTTCGGCGTGATGGAGGGGTGAGGACGGGGGCGGGTTCAGGAGCGTGACGGGCGGTAGGTACGCAGAGGTGTCCTGGCCCGGCAGGAAGCGGCCGTCCGCGAGCGAACCGTGGTGCAGCGGGACGGCCCCCCGGTCGACGGCCTCGGAGACCAGGTCGTCGAGCTCTTTGGCCTTGGCCGCGTTGATGAGCGGGCCGAAGTCGAGGTCGGGGAGGTCGTCCTCCGGGTGTTCGACGGCGAGCGGGTGGCCGAACCGGATGGCGCGGACGGGTGGCAGGTAGGCGGCGAGGAAGTCGGCGAAGAGGGTGCGCTGGACGACGAAGCGCGGGTAGGCGGTGCAGCGCTGCTTGCCGTAGTCGAAGAGTTTGGGGATCACGGAGGTGAGGGCGGGCCAGTCGGTGTGGTTCCAGACGCCCCAGGTGTTGAGTCCCTCCTGCTCCAGGATGTGGCGTTTCCCCAGGTCGGCGACTGCGGTGGCGATCCGGGCGCCGGTGTCGCGGCCGCCGACGAAGGAGACACAGCCGATCTCGGGGGCGCGGACGAGTGCTTCCGAGAGTTCGCCGCCGCTGCCGCTGACCAGGGTGATCGGGATGCCCTCGCGGGCGGCGAGCGCCGAGGCGAGGGTGAGGCAGGCGAGTCCTCCGTCGGTCGGGGTCTTGGCGATGACCGCGTTGCCGGCCAGCGCCTGCACGAGCATGGCGTGGACGAGGACGGACATCGGGTAGTTCCAGCTGGCGATGTTGGAGACCGGGCCGGGCAGCGGGGCCCGGCCGGCCAGCATGGGGTCGATGCCGTCGACGTACCAGCGCACCCCGTCGATCGCGCGGTCGACGTCGGCCTGCGCGAGCCGCCAGGGCTTGCCGATCTCCCAGACGAGGAGGAGGGCGAGCAGTTCCCGATGCGCGGTGAGTGCGTCGAGGGTGGCGGAGACACGGGCCCGGCGTTCGGGCAAGGGGATGTGCCGCCAGGCGCGGTGCTGGTCGAGCGAGGCGCGTACGGCCTGGTGGGCGGTGGTGGCGTCGAGGCGCGGCGGGCCGGCGATGGGGCTGCCGTCCACGGGGCTGGTGGCGGGGAGCGGCCGGCCGTCGGGCTGCCAGGCGCCGTTCCAGAGGTTGTGGACGCTGTCGTCGCGGAACGCCTCGGGGGCGGTGGTCAGGCAGCGCTGCCAGGCGTCGGACCAGGCGGTGCCGGGCTTGAGTTGGAGGGTGGGGGCTGGGGACGGGGCTGGGGTGGGTGCCATGGAGGGTTCTCCGCTCTCGGTGCACAGTCGGGCGGGAGGGGCGATGGCTGGGGGGCGCAACGGCGGGGGCGTGACCCTGGGGCCGTCGCGCGGCGAGGTGGGGCCGGGCGGCTGCGGCGCGGCGGGCTTGTGGCGCGGTGGGGCTCGTGGCGCGGTGGGCTTGTGGCGCGGCGGGCTTGTGGCGCGGTGGGGCTCGTAGCGCGGGCGGGTTTGTGGCGCGGTGGGCATGTGGCGCGGTGGCCGCGTCAATCGTGGGTGAGGGAGCCGGGGGTCGCCAGCCGGGCGAGGACGAGTCCGGCCGTTTCGGTGGGTGTGGAGCCGACCCGTACCCCGGCCGCTTCCAAGGCTTTCCTCTTCCCCTCGGCCGTCCCTGACGAACCGGAGACGATGGCGCCCGCATGGCCCATCGTCTTGCCCTCGGGGGCGGTGAAGCCGGCGATGTAGGCGATGACGGGTTTGGTGATGTGCGCCGCGATGTGCGCGGCCGCGCGCTCTTCGGCGTCGCCTCCGATCTCGCCGATCATCACGATCAGATCGGTGTCAGGGTCGGCCTCGAAGGCGGTGAGGCAGTCGATGTGGGTCGTGCCGACGACCGGGTCGCCGCCGATCCCGACGGCCGAGGAGAAGCCGTACTCCCGCAGCTCGTACATGAGTTGGTAGGTGAGCGTGCCGGACTTGGAGACGAGCCCGATGCGGCCGGGCTTGGCGGCGATGTCGGCGGGGATGATGCCCGCGTTGGACTGGCCGGGGCTGATGAGGCCGGGGCAGTTGGGGCCGATGATCCTCGTGCCGTGGGCGCGGGCGTGCGCCTGGAACACGACGGTGTCGTGGACGGGGATGCCTTCGGTGATGACGACGGCGAGGGCGATGCCCGCGTCGACGGCTTCGAGGACGGCCGCCTTCGCGAACGGCGGCGGGACGAAGACGACCGTGACGTCCGCGCCGGTGGCGTCCATCCCTTCGCGGACGGAGCCGAAGACGGGGATCGCACGTCCGTCGAGGTCGACGGTGCTGCCGGCCTTGCGGGGGTTGACCCCGCCGACGATGTCCGTGCCGGCGGCGAGCATCCGGCGGGTGTGCTTCATGCCCTCGGCTCCCGTCATGCCCTGGACGAGGACCTTGCTCTCCTTGGTCAGAAAGACGGCCATGGCGTTGCTTCCCTTCAGCGGATGGCGAGCTGGGCTGCGCGGGCGGCGGCGCCGTCCATCGTGGTGACCTGTTCGACCAGGGGGTGGGCGCGGGCGTCGAGGATGGCCCGGCCACGTGCCGCGTTGTTGCCATCGAGGCGTACGACGAGCGGTTTGGTCAGGTGGACGGATTCGAGGGCCCGGACGATGCCTTCGGCGACGGCGTCGCAGGCGGTGATGCCGCCGAAGACATTGACGAGTACGGCTCTGACCTCGGGGTCGGAGAGGATCACGTCGAGGCCGTCGGCCATGACCTGGGCGGAGGCGCCGCCGCCGATGTCGAGGAAGTTGGCGGGGCGGGCGCCTCGGCCGGCGACGACGTCGAGGGTGGACATGACGAGTCCGGCGCCGTTGCCGATGATGCCGACCTCGCCGTCGAGCTTGACATAGTTGAGGCCCCTGGCCCTGGCGGCGGCCTCCAGCGGGTCGGCCTCGGCCGCCGGGGCGTCGGGCGTCTCACCCCAACGGGCCTGTCGGAAGACGGCGTTGTCGTCGATGGTGACCTTGCCGTCGAGGGCGAGGATCGTGCCCTGGGCGGTACGGACGAGGGGGTTGACCTCGACGAGGAGGGCGTCCTCCCGGACAAGGACCTCCCAGAGACGGCGCAGTACGTCGGCGGCCTCCGGGGGCAGCCCGGCCGCGGCCGCGATCTCGTTGGCCTTGGCCTCGGTGACACCTTCGGCCGGGTCGACGGGGATGCGGGCGACGGCTTCGGGGCGGGTGGCGGCGACCTCCTCGATGTCCATGCCGCCCTCGGCGGAGGCGATGGCGAGGAAGGTGCCGGCCGCCCGGTCGAGGACGTAGCTCACATAGAACTCGTCCTGGATGTCGACGGGTTGGGCGAGCATCACTCGGCGCACGGTGTGGCCCTTGATGTCCATGCCGAGGATCTGACGTGCGGTGATCTCGGCGGCGGCGGGGTCGGCGGCGAGCTTGACACCGCCCGCCCTGCCCCGGCCTCCGGTCTTCACCTGCGCTTTGACCACGACCCGTCCGCCGAGGAGTTCGGCGGCGTGCCGCGCCTCGCGGGGGTGGTCGACCACGGCGGCGTCGGGGACCGCGATGCCGTAGCCCTTGAAGAGTTCCCTTGCCTGGTGCTCGTACAGGTCCATCTCGGCTCCCTGTCTCGAAAGTGCCGCACACCCCCTGGACACCATCCGGGCGATGCGGGATAACAAGCTTCATACAGTATTCGTCGACTGTATGCAATCGACCGCGACAGCACCTCAACCCCCTACGAAGGGACAGGACTTCGCCATGCCCGACGACAGCCAGCAGGCCCAGCAGGAACGCATCTCCGGTGGACATCTGGTCGCCAAGGCCCTCAAGGCGGAGGGCGTCGACCGCATCTACACGCTCTGCGGCGGCCACATCATCGACATCTACGACGGCTGCGTCGACGAGGGCATCGAAGTCGTCGACGTACGCCACGAACAGGTGGCCGCGCACGCCGCCGACGGCTATGCCCGGATCACCGGCAAGCCCGGCTGCGCGGTGGTCACCGCGGGGCCCGGAACCACCGACGCCGTCACCGGCGTCGCCAACGCCTTCCGCGCCGAGTCGCCCATGCTTCTGATCGGTGGTCAGGGAGCGCACACCCAGCACAAGATGGGCTCGCTGCAGGACCTGCCGCACGTCGACATGATGACGCCCATCACCAAGTTCGCCGCGACCGTGCCGGACACGGCGCGGGCGGCGGACATGGTCTCCATGGCGTTCCGCGAGTGCTACCACGGCGCCCCGGGGCCCTCCTTCCTGGAGATCCCGCGCGACGTCCTGGACGCCAGCGTCCCGGTGGGGAAGGCACGCGTGCCCGAGGCCGGGCAGTACCGGGCGTCCACCCGCAGCGGCGGCGACCCCGAGGCGGTCGAGAAGCTCGCCGATCTGCTCGTGCACGCGGAGAAGCCGGCGATCCTGCTGGGCAGCCAGGTCTGGACGACCCGGGCCACGGGCGCGGCCGTCGAGCTCGTACGGACCCTCACCATCCCCGCGTACATGAACGGCGCGGGGCGCGGGACGCTGCCGCCCGGCGATCCGCACCACTTCCAGCTCTCACGGCGTTACGCCTTCTCCAACGCGGACGTCATCGTCATCGTCGGCACCCCCTTCGACTTCCGGATGGGCTACGGCAAGCGGCTCTCCCCTGACGCCACCGTCGTCCAGATCGACCTGGACTACCGGACCGTCGGCAAGAACCGCGACATCGACCTCGGGATCGTCGGCGACGCGGGGCTGATCCTGAAGTCGGTGACGGAGGCGGCGAGCGGCCGGCTCAACGGTGGTGCCATCAAGCGCAAGGCGTGGATGGAGGAGCTGCGCACCGCCGAGCAGACCGCCTTGGACAAGCGGCTGCCGCAGCTGCGCTCGGACTCCTCGCCGATCCACCCGTACCGCCTGGTCAGCGAGATCAACGACTTCCTGACCGAGGACTCCATCTACATCGGCGACGGCGGGGACATCGTCACCTTCTCCGGTCAGGTCGTACAGCCCAAGTCACCCGGGCACTGGATGGACCCGGGACCGCTCGGCACGCTCGGCGTCGGCATCCCCTTCGTCCTCGCGGCCAAGCAGGCGCGCCCGGACAAGGAGGTGGTGGCCCTCTTCGGTGACGGCGCGTTCTCCCTCACCGGCTGGGACTTCGAGACTCTCGTCCGCTACAACCTCCCCTTCGTCGGCATCGTCGGCAACAACTCCTCGATGAACCAGATCCGTTACGGCCAGGCCCAGAAGTACGGCCTGGAGCGCGAGCGGGTCGGCAACACCCTCGGCGACGTCCACTACGACAAGTTCGCGCAGATGCTGGGCGGTTACGGCGAGGAGGTGCGGGACCCCGCCGACATCGCCCCGGCGCTGCGACGGGCCCGCGAGTCCGGGCTGCCGTCCCTGATCAACGTCTGGGTCGACCCCGACGCGTACGCCCCCGGAACCATGAACCAGACCATGTACAAGTGAGGAGGGCCCGGTCATGACCAAGTCACAGGGCACCAAGGCTCTTGAAGGCATCCGCGTCCTCGACATGACGCATGTGCAGTCCGGTCCGTCCGCCACCCAGCTGCTCGCCTGGCTCGGCGCGGACGTGGTGAAGCTGGAGGCTCCCTCCGGTGACATCACCCGCAAGCAGCTGCGGGACGTCCCGGAGGTCGACTCGCTCTACTTCACGATGCTCAACTGCAACAAGCGGAGCATCACTCTCAACACGAAGACCGAGCGCGGCAAGGAGCTCCTCACCGAGCTGATCCGGCGCAGTGACGTGATGGTCGAGAACTTCGGCCCGGGGGCCGTCGACCGGATGGGCTTCACCTGGGAGCGCATCCAGGAGATCAATCCACGAATCGTCTATGCCTCCATCAAAGGGTTCGGGGACGGCCCGTACACCAAGTTCAAGGCGTACGAGGTCGTCGCTCAGGCCATGGGCGGCTCGATGGCCACCACCGGGTTCGAGGACGGGCCGCCGCTGGCGACGGGCGCCCAGATCGGTGACTCGGGCACCGGCGTCCATGCCGTGGCCGGGATCCTGGCGGCGCTCTTCCAGCGCGAGAACACCGGGCGGGGGCAGCGGGTGAACGTCGCGATGCAGCACGCGGTGCTGAATCTGTGCCGGGTGAAGCTGCGGGACCAGCAGAGGTTGTCCCACGGACCGCTCTCCGAGTATCCCAACGAAGATTTCGGCGAGGAAGTCCCTCGTTCGGGTAATGCTTCCGGCGGCGGCCAGCCCGGTTGGGCGGTGCGCTGCGCCCCCGGCGGTCCGAACGACTACGTGTACGTCATCGTCCAGCCCGTCGGCTGGTCCCCGATCTCGGAGCTGATCGGCCGGCCCGAGCTCGCCGAGGACCCGGAGTGGGCGACGCCGGAGGCCCGGCTGCCCAAGCTCCCCAAGATGTTCCAGCTCATCGAGGAGTGGTCCTCGACGCTGCCCAAGTGGCAGGTGCTGGAGCTGCTGAACGCACGCGGCATCCCGTGCGGTCCGATCCTGTCCACCAAGGAGATCATCGAGGACGCCTCGCTGGTCGCCAACGAGATGGTGGTCGAGGTCCCCCACCCCGAGCGCGGCAGCTTCACCACGGTCGGCTCCCCGCTCAAGCTCTCCGACTCCCCGGTCGACGTGATCACGTCACCGCTGCTCGGCGAGCACAACGAAGAGGTGTACATCGGCGAGCTCGGTCTCGGCGACGAGGAGCTGCGGCTGCTGAAGACGAGTGGGGTGATCTAGTGACGACGCACAGCTTCGACCAGCGGGCGGTACGCGAACTCCTCGACGCCGTACGGGCGGACGGGCGCACGGCGCTCACCGCGCCCGAGGGGAAGACGATCGCCGACGCATACGGCATCGCCGTGCCCGGCGAGTCGCTCGCCCGGGATGTCGACGAGGCGGTGGCGCAGGCCGACCGGCTCGGCGGCAGGGTGGTCCTGAAGATCGTCTCGCCCGACATCCTGCACAAGACCGACGCGGGTGGTGTCGTCGTCGGGGTGGAGGGGGCGGCACAGGTCCGTGAGGCGTTCTGCCGGATCGTCGAGAACGCCAAGGCCTACGCTCCGGACGCGCGTATCGACGGCGTGCAGGTGCAGCAGATGCTGCCACCGGGCCAGGAGGTCATCGTCGGTGCCGTCACCGACCCGGCCTTCGGGAAGGTCGTCGCCTTCGGGCTCGGTGGGGTGTTGGTGGAGGTGCTGAAGGACGTCACCTTCCGGCTCGCTCCGGTCACCGCCGACGAGGCGGCGTCGATGCTCGACTCGATCCGGGCGGCGGAGATCCTGCGCGGAGTGCGCGGGGCGCGGGCCGTGGACCGGTGGGCGGTGGCCGAGCAGATCCGGCGCGTCTCCCAACTGGTCACCGACTTCCCGGAGATCGCCGAGGTGGACCTGAATCCGGTGATCGCCACGCCCCAGGGCGCCATGGCGGCCGACATCCGTGTCATTCTCGCCACCGAAGTCCCGGCACCACGCCGGACGTTCGGCCGCGAGGAGATCCTGCAGTCGATGCGACGGCTGATGCAGCCGACTGCGGTGGCCGTGATCGGGGCCTCCAACGAGCAGGGCAAGATCGGCAATTCGGTGATGCGCAACCTCATCGACGGCGGATTCCCGGGCGAGATCCACCCGGTGAACCCCCGGGCCGATGACATTCTGGGCCGCAAGGCGTACAAGAGTGTCACGGACGTTCCCGGTGAGGTGGATGTGGCGGTCTTCGCGATCCCCGCTCCGTTCGTGGCGGCGGCCCTGGAGGAGGTGGGTCGCAAGGGCATTCCCAACGCGGTTCTCATTCCCTCCGGCTTCGCCGAGACCGGTGAGCACGCGCTCCAGGACGAGATCGTCGCCGTGGCCGAACAGTACGGAATCCGGCTCCTGGGCCCCAACATCTACGGGTACTACTCGACCTGGCAGGACCTGTGCGCCACCTTCTGCACACCCTACGACGTCAAGGGTGGCGTGGCGCTGACCTCGCAGTCGGGCGGGATCGGGATGGCCATCCTGGGCTTCGCCCGCACCACGCGGACGGGTGTGTCGGCGATCGTCGGGCTCGGCAACAAGTCGGACATCGACGAGGACGATCTGCTGACCTGGTTCGGCGAGGATCCCCGTACCGAGTGCATCGCGATGCACCTGGAGGATCTCAAGGACGGGCGGGCCTTCGTCGAAGCGGCCCGGCAGACCGTGCCCAAGAAGCCGGTGGTCGTCCTCAAGGCGGGGCGGACCAGCGCCGGGGCGAGGGCGGCCGGCTCCCACACGGGCGCACTCGCGGGTGACGACGCGGTGTACGACGACATCCTGCGGCAGGCGGGGGTCATCCGGGCCCCGGGGCTCAGCGACATGCTGGAGTACGCCCGCGCCCTGCCGGTCCTGCCTGCCCCGCAGGGGGACAACGTCGTCGTCATCACCGGCGCCGGCGGGTCGGGGGTGCTGCTGTCGGACGCGATCGTCGACAACGGACTACGGCTGATGGAGATCCCGAACGACCTGGACGCCGCCTTCAAGGCGTTCATCCCGCCCTTCGGGGCGTCGGGCAACCCCATCGACATCACGGGCGGCGAGCCGCCGTCGACGTACGAGGCCACCATCAGGCTCGGCCTGGAGGATCCCCGGATCCACGCGCTCGTCCTGGGCTACTGGCACACCATCGTCACTCCCCCGATGGTCTTCGCCGAGCTCACCGCGCGCGTGGTGGCGGAGTTCCGCGAGCGGGGCATCGAGAAGCCGGTCGTGGCGTCGCTCGCGGGCGACGTCGAGGTCGAGGAGGCCTGCCAGTACCTCTTCGAGCGAGGTGTCGTGGCCTACCCGTACACGACCGAGCGGCCCGTGGCGGTGCTCGGTGCGAAGTACCGGTGGGCCCGGGCGGCGGGGCTGCTGGGCGAGGACGGCGTTGGGGGGCGGTCGATGAGCTGAGCGACAGCTCGAACCACGGGGCTCGCGGTGGCCGCTCGCCGCGGGCCCCGGTGCGAAGGGAACGGACAGGGGGCGCTGGCCAGACTTCTTCCACGCAAGGGGTTCGATCTCCATGACGACAACCGACATCACCACCACCCTCCCTTACAGGGAGGTGACGGACGCCAACGGCCGCACGTACCGGCTGGGCGAGACCGACATCGATCTGATGGGCCGCAAACGCAAGTGGATGGTCATCCTGCCCTGGGTGGGCATGATGGGCATCAGCTCGGCCGAGTACGCGTTCGCCTCCGCCGAGGAGACCCTGCACACCGCGCACAGCTGGAGCAGCGCGCACATCTTCTGGATGCTCGGGGTCTGGGTGTTCTTCCAGGCAGCGGTCGCCTTCCCGGCCGGCAAGCTGCGTGAGAGCGGGAAGCTGCCGGCCCGCTGGGCGATGATGCTCGGCGCCGTCGGCACCCTGCTCGGCTATGTCTCCCTCGCGTACGCACCCCATGTGATCGTCGCGTACCTCGGCTTCGGCATGTTCAGCGGCATGGGCGCGGGCATGGTGTACGCGACCTGCGTCAACATGGTCGGCAAGTGGTACCCGGAGCGGAAGGGCGGGAAGACGGGGTTCGTCAACGGCGGCTTCGCATACGGATCGGTGCCGTTCGTCTTCATCTTCACCGGCTACATGGATCTGACGAACTTCCGCTGGGTGCTCGTGGCCGTCGGGCTCTTCCTGGCCGCGATGGTGGCCGTGGCCGGGTACTTCTTCCAGGACCCGCCGAAGAACTGGTGGCCGGACACCGTGGATCCGCTACGGAAGCCGGACGACCCGCGGGCGCGCAGGGCTCTGGAGAAGAACCCGCCGGCTGTGAAGCAGTACACGCCGATCGAGGCCTGGCGGACCGGGCGGGTCGCGCTGATGTGGTTCTGTCTGCTGTGCACATCGGGCGTCAACATCTTCGGTATCGCCTTCCAGGTCCCGTTCGGTGACGAGGCGGGCTTCGCGGGCGGGATCGTGGCGACCGCGATGTCGCTGAAGGCCATCGTGAACGGCACCGGGCGCGGCGTGATCGGCTGGCTCTCCGACCGCTACGGCCGCAAGCAGTGCCTCATCTTCGTCTGCATCGTCCTCGGGCTCGCCCAGTACGGCATCCTCTGGTCCGGCACGATCCACAACCTGCCGCTGTTCCTGGTGTTCTCCAGCATCTCCGGCTTCGGTGGCGGCGCGATCTTCCCCATGTTCGCGGCGATGACGGCCGACTACTTCGGGGAGAACAACAACGCCTCCAACTACGGCCTGGTCTACAGCTCAAAGCTGGTGTCGGGGCTGCTCGGCTCGGGCATGGGCGCGGTCGTGGTATCGGCCTGGGACTACTCGGGCGCGTTCCTGCTGGCCGGGTCGATCTCGCTGTTCGCCGGGTTCGTGGCGATCTTCCTGCATCCGCCGGGGCGGCCGCGGGCCCGCCGTGTGGCGGCGAACCCGCAGCCGATCAGCCGGGACGCGTGAGCGCGGTGGCCGCCCCGGTCAGCAGTCCTTCTCACGCAGGGAGTGGAGGTGCGCGCCGGACTTGCGGGCGAAGGCGAACGACTCGACCGGGTTGTCGTGTTCGGCCTGCCAGTGGTGGGAGCGGTAGCCGTGCTGGGTGCGGTTCACCGCCGAGATGAAGCGCCGATAGTCGATGTCTCCGTCCCCGACATCCGCCATGCGGTAGCCGTCGCGGACGGAGTCGTCGCGTTCGCCGTCCTTGACGTGGAAGAGCGGATAGCGGTGCGGCTGGTCGAGTACGTAGTCCAGCGGGTCGAAGGGGGCCGGGGTGCCGTCGACGCGGCGAGAGAAGCGGAACTGGGCGACGTACGCCCAGTAGATGTCCATTTCGAGGTGGACGAGATCGGGGTCCGTCTCGGCGAGGAGGACGTCGTAGAGGCGGACGTTCGGCCGGTCGGTGGCGAAGGAGAACTCCTCGGCGTGGTTGTGCTGGTAGAACTTCATGCCGCGCTTCTTCGCCTCGGCTCCGTAGTGGTTGAACTCCTCGGCGCAGCGCTTCCAGCCGTCGACGGTGGCCCCGTAGCGCCACGGGCCCGAGGCGGTCCCGATGTGCGGGAGGCCGAGGGCCTGGGCGTCGTCGAGGACCTGGTCGAGATTCTGGGCGAAGGTGTACGCGTTGGGGTCGGAGGAGTAGTAGCCGACGTGGCTTCCGATGCCGCGCAGACCGTTGTCCCGGGTGAGCCTCTTCAGCTCGGCGAGCGTGATGGGGCCGGCCGAGCCCTGGCTGTAGCCGGCGAACTCTACCTCGTCGTAGCCGTACTTCCTCAGCTCGGCGAAGACGGTCGCGAAGCCGAACGTGGCCACCTTGTCGCGCAGGGAGTAGAGCTGGATGCCGAGGCGTCCGGGGGGCAGGACGGGGCGGCCCCGGCCGTGACCTCGGTCGGCGGCCGCGGTGTCGGCGCCCGCGTCCGCGGCCGTGGCGGCGGGCGCGGTCGCGCCGAGGAGTGCCGCGGCGGTGGCGCCGGCGGCGACGCCGAGCATGTTCCGTCTGCTGAGCTTGTGGGTGAGCTCCGGGTCGGCGGGCGTGCGGCGAGTGCGGCTCATCTGTGGATAACTCCTTGTTGTCGGTCGGGTCTGCTTCACTGAAGTCCGGTCAGTGAAGACCGGCGAGGTGGAGCAAGAGGGACTTCACATCGGTGGCCGCGACGCGGCCGCTTACAGCGCGGGGGGTGGAGCACAGAATGAGCGGACCTTCGTCATCGCTCGTGGGGAGGCGGCCATGGCTGCCGCGAATAGGTGAGGGGTCGAGGGGGACCACCGCCAGCCGGTAGCGCATTCCGAGCTTCTTGCGGGCGATCGCCTTCGCCGCCTTGATCCGTACGTACGGATCGATCGGGTCCATGAACAGCTCGACGGGGTCGTAGCCGGGCTTGCGGTGGATCTCGACGAGCTGGGCGAAGTCGGGTGCCTTGGAGTCGTCGAGCCAGTAGTAGTACGTGAACCAGGCGTCGGGTTCGGCGAGGGCGACGAGCTCCCCGGAGCGGGGGTGGTCGAGGCCGTGCTCCTTCTTGCCCTCGTCGTCGAGGAGTCGCTCGATGCCGGGCAGCCCGGTGAGGGTCGCTCGGACGGCGTCCAGGTCTTCGGGGCGTCGGACGTAGACATGGGCGAGTTGGTGATCGGCGACCGCGAAGGCCCGGGAGACCATCGGGTCGAGGTACTCCATGCCGTCCTGGGTGTGGACCTCGAGAAGGCCGGCTCGGCGCAGGCCGCGGTTGATGTCGACGGGCCGGTTCACGCGGGTGATGCCGTACTCGGAGAGGGCGACGACCGTTCGGCCTTCGGCACGGGCGTCGTCGAGGAGGGGTGCGAGGGCGGTGTCGAGTTCGGCCGCGGCACGGAAGGACCGCGGGTCGTCGGGGCCGTACCGCTGGAGGTCGTAGTCGAGGTGCGGAACGTAGCAGAGGGCGAGGTCGGGGCGGCGGGTGCGCAGGATGTGGCGGGTGGCGTCGATGATCCACCGGCTGGAGACCAGGTCCGCGCCCGGGCCCCAGAAGTGGAAGAGGGGGAAGGTGCCGAGCTTGTCGGTGAGTTCGTCGTGGAGGGCCGGGGGCCGGGTGTAGCAGTCGGGTTCCTTGCGGCCGTCGGCGTAGTACACGGGACGGGGGGTGACGGTGATGTCGGTGTCGGCACCCATGGCGTACCACCAGCAGATGTTGGCCACGCTGTAGCCGGGGTGGGCGCGTCGGGCGGCGTCCCAGAGTTTGTCGCCGGAGACGAGGCCGTTGTGCTGCCGCCAGAGGAGGACGTCGCCGAGGTCGCGGAAGTACCAGCCGTTGGCGACGATGCCGTGTTCGGAGGGGAGGGTGCCGGTGAGGAAGGTGGACTGGGCGGTGCAGGTGACGGCCGGCAGGACGGTGGAGAGAGCCGCTTGCGATCCGGTCCGGCCGAGAGCCTGGAGGTGGGGCATGTGCTCCAGGAGGCGGGGGGTGAGACCGACGACGTCGAGGACCAGAAGGGGGGTGGGGCGGATGTCGCTCCGGGGGCTGGTCATGGGAGTTCCTTGAGGCCGAGATCGGTCAACAGGTCACGGGCCAGGGTGAGTTCGGCGGCGATGCCGTCGGCGAGGCGGGCGCGGGTGCGGGGGCGCCGGTCGGCCGGAAGTGCCTGCCACGTGTAGGTCTCGACCTCCAGGTGGTGGGTCCGCGGGCGGGGGCCGCCCACGAGCAGGGCGAGGGCGGTCCTGAGCACAGGAAGGGTGGAGGTGAGCGGGGGCGCCGGTGGGGCGTGGAGGGGGACGTGGAAGTGCGCGCGCCAGGGGGCGCCGTCGGGGAGCGAGCGGCCCGCGAGGGCTTCGGGCAGATCGTCGGTGCCGCGTAGACCGGCGGCGGTCCGGGTGCGGGTCTGATGGAGGAAGCGGGGTTCGGCGAACTCGGCCAGCGCGGCGCGGACTTCGGGGAGATGGGGGTGCTCGGCGTGCAGGGCGGCGGAGAGCTGGGTCTTGACGACGGGGATGCCGGCGGCGCCGAGGGCGTCCAGGGCGGTGTGCGGGTCTTCGAAGGAGGTGGCGAGATGGCAGGTGTCGACACAAACGCCGATGCGGGGGCTTGAGAGGGCGGTGAGCGGGGCGATCGCGTCCGCGGTGGTCTCGACGGTGCAGCCGGGTTCCGGCTCGAGTCCGATCCGGACGGACTTCCCGGTGAGTTCCTCAAGGGCTTCGAGGCGTTCGGCAAGAGTGGTCAGGGCGGTGCGGGCGGTGTCCGCGGCCCGGGAGTCGAAGGGGGTGCGCCAGGCGATCGGCAGCGTGGAGATGGTGCCCTCGGTGATGTCGTCGGGAAGGAGGGCGGCGAGGAGGCGGGCCAGGTCGGTGGTGTGGGCGAGGCGTTCGGGGTGGGTCCAGTCCGGCTGGTAGACGCGGTACTTGACCTCTTCGGCACCGAACCCCTCGTAGGGGAAGCCGTTGAGGGTGACGACCTCGAGGCCGCGGCGGTCGATCTCGGCGCGCAGTGCGCGCAGGGAGGCCGGGTCGGTGATCAGGGAGCGGGCGGCGTCCTTGGCGAGCCAGAGGCCGATGCCGAGCCGGTCGCGGCCGAGGCGCCGGCGTACGGGTTCGCAGTGGTCGCGGAGCTGGGCGAGGACGCCTTCGAGGGTCTCGGCGGGGTGGACGTTGGT
Organism: Streptomyces sp. NBC_01353; assembly: GCF_036237275.1. GTDB lineage: Bacteria > Actinomycetota > Actinomycetes > Streptomycetales > Streptomycetaceae > Streptomyces. The sequence continues at coordinate 1,638,555 of NZ_CP108352.1, forward strand.
GCAGTAGGCGAGGTGGACGGTGGAGCCGTCGGGGTGGCGGAAGCGCATCGGCGGGCCCGCCTCATTCCCCGCCGCGGAGGATGGAGTTGCCCTGGTGGGACGTGTCGGGTGAAGGGGGGTCGAGACGGAGGCGGCCGCTGAGGCCGTAGAAGGCGACGGGGTTGCGCCACAGCACCCGGTCGACGTCGTCGTCGGAGAATCCGGCGGCGAGCATGGCCTCGCCGACCTTGCGGGTCTTGAGCGGATCGCTCTTGCCCCAGTCGGCGGCCGAGTTCACGAGGACGCGCTCGAGCCCGTGGTCCTTGAGGACGGCGACCATGCGGTCCTCGTCCATCTTCGTGTCGGGGTAGATGGAGAAGCCGAGCCAGGCGCCGCTGTCGGCGGCCTCCTTGACGGTGGTCTCGTTGAGGTGGTCGAGGAGGACGCGGTCGGGTGTGAGTGCGGACTCGCGGACGACGTCGAGTGTGCGGCGCAGGCCGGCGAGCTTGTCGCGGTGGGGGGTGTGGACGAGGGCGGGCAGGTGGTGGTCGGCGGCGAGCTGGAGCTGGGCGGCGAGGGCGGTGTCCTCGGCCGGGGTCATGGAGTCGTAGCCGATCTCGCCGACGGCGACGACGTTGTCCTTGACGAGGTAGCGGGGCAGGACATCGAGAACGGGGGTGCAGCGGGGGTCGTTGGCCTCTTTGGGGTTGAGGGCCAGGGTGCAGTGGTGGGCGATGCCGTACTGGGCGGCTCGGAAGGGTTCCCAGCCGAGGAGGGAGTCGAAGTAGTCGAGGAAGGAGGCGGGTGAGGTGCGGGGCTGGCCGAGCCAGAAGGAGGGCTCGACCACGGCACGTACTCCGGCGTCGTACATCGCCCGGTAGTCGTCGGTGGTGCGCGAGGACATGTGGATGTGGGGGTCGAGGATGCGCATCAGGACTCCTCCGTGGGGGCGGTGAGGGCGAGGACGCGATGGAGATCGGCGGGGACGGGGCGGTCGGCGGCGGTGCGTTCGGCGGCGTAGTCGGTGAGCATCCGGGCGAGTTCGCGGTCATCGCGGGCTCGGTGGGGCAGGCCGGCGACGACGTCGACGGGGACGCCGGTGAAGAGGCACTTCAGGACTGCATGGCGCCAGGAGTGCGGGGCGAGATGGGAGGCGGCGTAGGGGCCGAGGGCGGCGGAGAACAGGGTGGTGTCGTTGGTGCGCAGTGCGTCCTCGATGAGAGGCAGGGCCTCCGGCCCGGTGACGAGTGAGGGGAGGGCGAGGAGCACGGCACGCCGTTCGGCGGTGGAGCCCTGGTGGTAGAGGCGGGTGAGGACGGCCGAGTCGGCGCGGGCTGCCTTGAGGAGGAGGACGCGCGCGGAGTCGGCGTGCTCGGGGCCGCAGTGCCGGCCGGCGGACGCGAAGCGCAGCTCCCAGAGGGCGGTGTGGGCCGCGGCGGCGGTGAGGGCCTCGTCGAGCCAGGCGCGGGCGGAGTCGGTCAACATGCCGGGGCCTCCCGTGGTGTGGGCTGGTCGCGCAGGAACGAGAGGGAGGAGCGGGCGAGTTCGGGGCCGGCGTGGGAGTGGCGGGGCAGTTCGACGACGGTCAGGCCCGGGTAGCCGGCGGCGGTGAGCTCGGCGAGGGCCGTGAGGACGGGCGGGAAGTCGATCTCTCCGTCGCCGAACGGCAGGTGCTCGTGGACGCCGCGCCGCATGTCCTCGATCTGGATGTGGTGCAGCCACGGGGCTGCGGCACGGACGCAGTCGGCCGGGGAAGCCGACTCCAGGCATTGGCAGTGGCCGATGTCCAGGGTGAGGCCGAGGAGGCGGGGGTCCGGATCCCCGAGGAGACCGCGCAGGGTGTGGAAGTCGTGGAGGGTGGCGAGGAGGTGACCGGGTTCGGGTTCGACGGCCAGCGGGATGCCGGCGGAGTCCGCTGCTTCGAGGACGGGGGTGAGGGATGAGGCGAGACGCTTCCAGGCGGTCGACTCGGGGGTGGCCGCGGGGGTGACGCCGCTGAAGCAGTGGACGGCGTGGGCGCCGAGGTCGGCGGCGACGCGGACGGCGCGGAGGAGGAGGTCGGTGCGGGCGGCGCGGGCGTCGGGGTCCGGGTCGAGGAGGGAGGGGCCGTGCTTGCGGCGTGGGTCGAGGACGTAGCGGGCGCCGGTCTCGACGGTGACCCCGAGTCCGAGTGATCCGAGGCGCCGGGCCAGGCGGGCGGTCCGGGCGGGAAGGTCGGGCGCCAGGGGGTCCAGGTGCATGTGGTCGAGGGTGAGACCGACGCCGTCGTAGCCGAGGTCGGCGAGGAGGGCGAGGGCGTCGTCGAGGCGGAGGTCGGTTAGGCCGTTCGTGCCGTAGCCGAGGCGAAGTCCATGGGGCTGGTGGGTCATGTGGGGCTCACCTTCCGGGCAAGGGCGCGGGCGAGCGGGGTGAGGCAGAGGAGCGCGAGAGCGGTGCGGGGCGCGCCGGCCCGGGCGGCGAGGGTGGCCTGGAGGGGGATCACGGCACGGATGCCGGCGCCGACGGAGCGCTGGGTGAGGGGAGGTGACGGGTTGAGGGCCGCGTGAAGGAGCGGGGTGGCCGGGGTGTGGGCGTAGACGGCGGCCAGCACGGCGGTCACGAGCGGGCGGGCCTTGGCGGTGCGGGTGGCTTCGGCGGCCAGCGCCAGGGTCGTGGTGAGGGCCAGCAGCGGGCTGCGTGTCGAACCTCCCTGCGCCTCATGGCGGGAGACCGTGGTGACCGCGTAGATGTGCGCGCCCAGGAGTGCCGCCGAGCGCAGCGCCTCCCTCGGCGGGCGGCGGGAGGGGCGGAGGGGAGGGTGGGGGGAGGGGGAGGGGGAGGGCCCCCCGGTGGAGGTCGCTACCGTGCCGAGGAGGAGGTCCAGGGCGCGTGCCCCCGCCATCGCCGCAGGTCCCGCCGGGGTGTGCTTGAGGTGGAGGTCGTAGGCCCAGACGGTGGCGGCGAGGGCGGTGGCGACCGTGAGCGCCGGGCGGCCCGCGCGGGCGGCGAGGCCGAGGCCGGCGGCGGTCAGGGCGGCCGAGGCGGTCAGGGCCGCGCGGGGGGTGATGCGGCCGGAGGGGATGGGGCGGTGGGGGCGGTCGACGGCGTCCTCGGCGCGGTCGGCCCAGTCGTTGAGGGCCATGCCCGCCTCGTACAGGCAGAGGGAGGAGCCGATGGCCAGCAGAGTGGACCGGTTCGGTCGCAGTCCCGTGGCCGCCGCGCCCGCGAGGGCGTCCCCGGGCACGGTGAACAGTGCGGAGACGCGCAGCAGTTCCGCCCAGGGGGCGAGGCGTCCGCTCACCGTGCCTCCCCCAGGCGGGCGCCGAAGGCCAGCAGCCGGGCGTACTGTTCCGCCAGCGCGGCGGGGGCCTCGCCCTCCGGGTCCTTGAAGTAGAAGGCCAGGTCTTCCAGGGGCCCCGACAGGCCTCTCTCGTGGGCGCGGGCCGTCAGCCGGGCGAGGTCGAGCACCAGGGGTGCGGCGAGGGCGGAGTCGCAGCCCTGCCAGGTGGTCTGGAGGGTCATGCGGGAGCCGAGGAAGCCGTCGAAGGCGATGTGGTCCCAGGCGGTCTTCCACTCCCCCAGGGCCGGGACGTCGTCGATGTGGACCTCGCCTTCCGGGGCTCGGCCGAGGATGTCCGCGAGCACCCGTTCCTTGCCCGCGTTCTTGGCCGCCGCGGCGGCCGGGTCGGCGAGGGAGGCGCCGTCGCCGCCGCCGAGGAGGTTGGTGCCGGACCAGGCCCGTACGGTCAGGGCGCGTTGGAGGAACATCGGGGCGAGGACGGAGCGCAGGAGGGTCTGGCCGGTCTTGCCGTCGCGTCCCGCGTGGGGAAGGCCGCTCGCTTCGACGGTGTCGGTGAGGGTGGGGTGGCGCAGCCCGGTGGAGGGCGTGAAGTTGACGTAGGGGCAGCCGGCGCGCAGTGCGGCGGCGGCGTAGAGGGAGCTTGGCGGGAGCCCGGCGCCCCCCGGCGCCGGCTCCGTCGAGGCCACATTGACGACGATGACTCGATCCAATGCCAGCCGCTGACGGAAGTCTGTCATGTCAGCGGCGAAGGAGGTGATGAGTTCCTGCTCGTGGCGGGTGTCGCCCGGCGCGGGTCCGCCGGGGCGGATCTCCGTGTCGACGGCAGTGAGTTCGGCTGCGACGGCGGTGGCGAGGCCGTGTGGGAGGACGCCGGCGGCGGTGAGTGCCTCGGCCCGTTTGGGGAGCGGACACGCCGCCGTGTCGTGTCCGCCGAAGACGAGGGAGGCGAGCGGCGGGAGGCCCGACGCTGTGAAGGTGTCGGTCTCGGTCACCATGCCGGTCGGTGGGTGCAGGCCGGCCGTGGTCGCTGCGCAGCCGGCCACCGCCGTGGTGGCCACGGAGCCTCTCGCTCCGATGAACCAGACTCCCGTGCGCGTTCCGGCTCCCGTGCGCGTTCCGGCTCCGGTGCGTGTTCCGGCTCCGGTGCGTGTTGCTGGGGTCACGACCCTGCCTCCCTGGACTGTGGTGGAGACGGCGGGCGGGGGGTACGGCGCCTCCCCGCCCGCCGCCGGCTGTGGTGGGGGCTCTACGGGGCGAGCTCCCTGAGCTGGATGTTGCGGAAGGACACCTGGTCGTCGACCCCGTGGTTCTGGATGCCGATGTGGCCGTCCTTCAGACTGCGGGCCGGGTCGGTGTTGGTGAAGTCGTTGATCTTCACCCCGTTGAGGAACACCTGGAGCCGCTCGCCCTGCACGCGGATCTCGTAGCTGTTCCACTGGCCGGGCGGCCGCAACACGGCATCGCGTGCCTTGAGGTCGGCGGACTTGAAGCCGTAGACGGCTCCGGTGGTCCGGTCGGCGGCGTCGGTCGCGTCGATCTGGATCTCGTAGCCCTTGTTCACGGCGGACCAAGGGTCGTCGGAGGCGGGGAAGCCCACGAAGATCCCGGAGTTGTCGTCTCCGGCCGTCTTCCAGTCGAGCTTGAGGGAGTAGGAGGAGAACTCCTTGGCCTGGTACCAGAGCATTCCCATGCCGCCGACGGAGCGCAGTTCGCCGTCGACGACGTCGAAGCTGCCGGGTCCGGCCTGCTTCCAGCCCTCGCGGGTCTCTCCGTTGAAGAGGTCGCGGTAGCCGGTCTGGGGCCGGCAGTCGGCGGTGACCTGCCCGGCGGCGTAGCGCAGTCCGCCGAGGAGGTGCTGGCGGAAGGCCGCTTCGGTGTAGGACTCCTTGGTGTGGCCGCCGCCGGTGTAGAAGGAGCGGCCGCCGCCGTAGGACTTGCACCAGGCGATGGGGTGGTCGCCGTTCATGGTGCCGCCCTGGTAGGTGGTCTCGTCGAGGGTGGCGAGGACGCGGGCCTGGCCTCGGGGGTTGGTGCGGTAGTTGTACCACTCGTCGGTGCGCTGCCAGGGGCCGTCGAGGTGTGCGGTGGCCGGGTGGTCGTGGTCCTCGACGCGGACGGTGGCGGGCTGGATCTGCGGGTGCGAGGCGAAGTGGGCGCCGACGAGTCCGCCGTAGAACTCCCAGTCGTACTCGGTGTCGGCGGCGGCGTGGATGCCCATGTAGCCGCCGCCGGTGGAGACGTAGTTCTCGAAGGCGGTCTGCTGTTCGGCGTTGAGGACGTCGCCGGTGGTGGAGAGGAAGACGACGGCGTCGTAGCGGGCGAGGTTGTTGGTGGTGAACTGGCGGGGTTCCTCGGTGGCGTCGACGGTGATGTTGCTGCCGGCGCCGAGTTCCTTGAGTGCGGTGATGCCGGAGGCGATGGAGTCGTGCCGGAAGCCGGCGGTGCGGGAGAAGACGAGGACGCGTTTGGCGGTCCGGTCCGCGGGGCTGTTCGAGAGGGTGAAGTCGTCGACGTCGTAGAGGGCGCCGGAGCCGCCCTTGAAGACGAGGAAGAGTTCGGTGGTCTTGCGGGGGACGTTCCGCAGGGGTACGTCGATGTCCTGGAAGGTCTCCCAGCCGCCGGTGACGGGGACGGGTGCGGAGCCGAGGAGGGTGCCGGTGGGTGATCCGGTGCGGACTTCGAGGAAGCCGCCGGCGCCGCCGGAGGAGACGCGGGCGGTGAGCTTGGTGGATCCGCTCAGGTTGTAGGGCTTGAAGGAGATCCAGTCGCCGTCGTTGATGTCGCCGACGGTCCGTCCGCCGTTCGCGGGGGCCTTGTCGATGACGGCGACGCCGTTCTGGGCGTCGAAGTGCTCGGCCTGGCGGTGGCGGGGCTGGAGTTTGGCCTGGTCGTGGGTGGTGAGGGCGGCCTGGCCGCCGCCTCCGCCGTCGGTGTATTCGGCGTCGAAGACGGCGAAGATGTTGGCGTCGTCGTCATGGCCGCCGTCGGCGGAGGTCTTGATGGTGCCGGTGCAGCCGTTGGCGGAGGTGATGGGGTGGCCGTGGCTGTCGTGGCCGAGGATGTAGGTGACCTTGACCTTGGCGCAGTCGATGGTGCCGTCCTCCGGGTCGGTGACGGTCACCTTGAAGGGGATTTCGTCGCCGAAGCCGAAGAGGGCTCCCTCCGAGGGGAGTTCGAGGGTCACCTTGGGGGCGGTGTTGCCGACGACGACGTGGACGGATGCGGAGCCGGTGCGGCCGCTCGCGTCCTTCGCGGTCACGGTCGCGGTGTAGGTGCCGTTCTTGCGGTAGGTGTACGTGGGGTTGGCGGCGGTCGAGGTGCCGCCGTCGCCGAAGTCCCAGCTGTAGGTGAGGGCGTCTCCGTCGGCGTCGGTGGTTCCGGCGGAGGAGAAGGCGACCCTGAGGGGCGCCTTGCCGGAGGTTTTGTCGACGCTCGCTTCGGCGACCGGGGAGCGTCCGCCGGTGGCGTTCTCGATGCGGTAGAGGCCTGAGTTGTGGTCGCCGCCGAACCAGGCGGTGCCGTAGTCGAGGACGTACAGCGCGCCGTCCGGGCCGAAGGCCATGTCCATGACCTGGGTGCCGGTCCAGGGTACGGAGTTGATGGACTGGACGGCGCCGTCGGTGCCTTGTTCGATGCGCTTGATCCAGCGGCGGCCGAACTCGCCGGCGAAGAAGTCTCCGTCGTACGACTCCGGGAACTTCACCGGGGAGGTGGAGGCGGCGTCGTAGCGGTAGACGGGTCCGCCCATCGGCGATTCGGATCCGGTGCCGAACTCGGGGACGGATCCGCCGTTGTAGGGGATCCAGGCGGGCTCGGCGGGCGGGAGGTCGACGAGGCCGGTGTTGTACGGCGAGTCGTTCCTCGGAGCGGCGCAGTCGAAGGTCGCGCCGGAGACCTTGGTGGCGAAGTCGTAGTCGACGTAGGGGTCGTTCTTGCCGGTGCAGAAGGGCCAGCCGAAGTTGCCGGGCCTGGTGATGCGGGCGAACTCGACCTGGCCGGCGGGGCCGCGCGTGGGGTCGGTGGCGCCGGCGTCGGGGCCGTAGTCGCCGACGTACAGCACGCCCGTCGCCTTGTCGACGCTGAAACGGAACGGGTTGCGGAAGCCCATCGCGTAGATCTCGGGGCGGGTCTTCTCGGTGCCGGGTGCGAAGAGGTTGCCGTCGGGGACGGTGTAGGAGCCGTCGTCGGCGACCTTGATGCGCAGGATCTTGCCGCGGAGGTCGTTGGTGTTGCCGGACGTCCGTCGGGCGTCGAACGCGGGGTTGCGGCCTGGGCGTTCGTCGATGGGAGTGAAGCCGTCGGAGGCGAAGGGGTTGGAGTCGTCGCCGGTCGACAGGTAGAGGTTGCCCTGGGCGTCGAAGTCGATGTCGCCGCCGACGTGGCAGCAGATGCCGCGGGTGGCGGGGATGTCGATGACCTTCTTCTCGCTGGCGTTGTCGAGCGTGCCGTCGGCCTTCAGCGTGAAGCGGGAGAGTCGGTTGACGCCGTCGTACTTGGCGAAGTCGGCGGCGGTTCCGTTCTCGGGGGCATCTCCGGCGGGGGTGTCGAGCGGCGGGGCGTAGTAGAGGTAGATGGCCTTGTTCTGGGCGAAGTCGGGGTCGAGCCCGATGCCCTGGAGGCCTTCCTCGTCGTGGGAGTAGACGGGGATGGTGCCGATGACCTGGGTGTTGCCGGCGGCGTCGGTGCGGCGCAGCTCGCCGCCTCGCGCGGTGTGCAGGACGCTGCGGTCGGGGAGTACGGCGAGCGACATGGGTTCGCCGACCTCTTCGCCGCCCTTGGCGAGGGTGACCTGTTGGAACTCCTCTGCTGCGGCGGCGGTGCCGGTGGAGTCGTCCGCTTCGGCGGCGAGGACCTGGGGGGTGCCGAGGGCGAGCAGTCCGACGGTCAGTAGGGCGAGTGACTTCCTGGTTCGGAGTCGTTTTCTGTGCACGGGGTGTCCTCCGGAGTAGGGCCGGGTGTGCGGGTTGTCCGGGGACCGGCGTGCGCCGTCACGCTGGTCGCGTATTCCACAGTTACGTCATGTACACATCAGCCACAGGGACCGTAGCGGGGTTCGTCCATGCCCGAAAGCCCTTGTGCGCCGGTGCTGTCGAACTTTTCACCGCGAGAGGACAAAGCCGCTCGCGGGCAGGGCGGACCGGCCCGGTGGCGTTGCCGCCACCAGGCGCCGACCTGCGCGCATGAAGCCCCGAGGGCTACCGATCGCCGCCGAACGCGGCGTCGAAGGAGGCTGCCGGCGGGTCGAAGTCGAACCGCTTCAGATGGGAGAGCGCTTCCGGAGCGCCGGTGAGCCGGTCCATCCCGGCGTCCTCCCACTCCACCGAGACGGGCCCCGCGTAGCCGATCGAGCGGAGCATCCGGAACACGTCCTCCCAGGGCACGTCGCCGTGCCCGGCCGAGACGAAGTCCCAACCGCGGCGCGGGTCGCCCCAGGGAAGGTGCGAGCCGAGCCGCCCGTTGCGACCGTCGAGGCGCTTGCGGGCCTCCTTGCAGTCCACGTGGTAGATCCGGTCACGGAAGTCCCACAGGAAGCCGACCGGGTCCAGGTCCTGCCAGACGAAGTGGCTCGGGTCGAAGTTGAGCCCGAAGGCCGGCCGGTGGTCCACCGCCTCCAGGGCGCGCTGGGTGGTCCAGTAGTCGTACGCGATCTCGCTCGGATGGACCTCGTGGGCGAAGCGCACGCCCTCGGCGTCGAAGACGTCGAGGATCGGGTTCCAGCGCTCCGCGAAGTCCTCGAAGCCGCGGTCGACCATCCGTTCCGGCACCGGCGGGAACATCGCCACCAGATGCCAGATCGACGAGCCGGTGAAGCCGATGACGGTGTCGACGCCGAGGGCCCCGGCGGCCCGCGCGGTGTCGGCCAGTTCGCGCGCCGCCCGCTGCCGTACACCTTCGGGCTCGCCGTCGCCCCAGATCCGGGCCGGCACGATCGCCTGATGGCGTTCGTCGATCGGATGGTCGCAGACGGCCTGGCCCACCAGATGGTTGGAGATCGCCCAGCACTTCAGGCCGTACTTCTCCAGAAGGGCCCGACGGCCGTCGACGTACGACGGATCGGCGAGGGCCTTGTCGACCTCGAAGTGGTCGCCCCAGCAGGCGAGTTCGAGGCCGTCGTAGCCGAAGTCGCGGGCGAGCCGGCAGACCTCCTCCAGCGGCAGATCGGCCCACTGGCCGGTGAAGAGGGTGAAGGGACGGGTCACGATCACGGCCTCCTAGAGCTGTACGGGGGTGTAGACGGCGTTCTTCTCGGCGCTCTCCTCCACCGCGGCGAGGACCCGCTGCACCTGGAGCCCGTCGGCGAAGGACGGCGCGGGGCCGGTTCCGGACGCGATGGCGAGGACCAGGTCGCGGGCCTGGTGGACGAAGGTGTGCTCGTAGCCGAGCGCGTGGCCGGGTGGCCACCAGCCCTCCAGGTACGGGTGGTCCGGCTCGGTCACGAGGATGCGGCGGAACCCGGCGGAGGCGGCCGGCTCGGTGTGGTCGTGGAAGGAGAGTTCGTTGAGCCGCTCCAGGTCGAAGGCGAGCGAGCCCTTCTCTCCGTTGATCTCCAGCCGCAGGGCGTTCTTGCGGCCGGCGGCCATCCGGGTCGCCTCGAAGGAGGCGAGCGCCCCGGAGGCGAGCCGCCCGGTGAACAGCGCCGCGTCGTCCACCGTCACCGTCCCGTACGCCCCGCCCGCGGCGGCCCCGGCGAGCCCGGCCGACACCCCGGCGAGCAGCGGCCGCTCCCGTACGAAGGTCTCGGTGAGCGCCGACACCCCGACCAGGAGCTCCCCGGCCAGGTACTGGGCGAGGTCGACGGCGTGCGCGCCGAGGTCCCCGAGGGCTCCCGATCCCGCGTGCTCGCGCTCCAGGCGCCAGGTCAGCGGGAAGCCCGGGTCGACGAGCCAGTCCTGCAGATAGGTGACCCGTACGTGCCGCAGCGCGCCGAGCCTGCCCTCGGCGATGAGCCGGCGGGCGTACGCGATCGCGGGCACCCGCCGGTAGTTGAAGCCGACCATGGCGACCTGGCCGCGGGCGGTCGCCGCCGCCGCGGCGGCGACCATGGCCTCCGCCTCGGCGACGGAGTTGGCGAGCGGCTTCTCGCACAGGACGTGCTTGCCCGCCTCCAGGGCGGCGACGGCGATCTCCGCATGGCTGTCGCCCGGGGTGCAGACGTCCACGAGCTGGACGTCGTCGCGGGCGACGAGGGCGCGCCAGTCGGTCTCCGTCGCCGCCCAGCCGTGCTGCGCGGCGGCGGCCCGGACGGCGTTCGCGTCACGGCCGGCGACGGCGGCGAGGACCGGCCGCATCGGCAGGTCGAAGACGCGTCCCGCGGTGCGCCACCCCTGGGAGTGGGCGGCGCCCATGAACGCGTACCCGACCATGCCGATGCCGAGTGTCGGCGGCGTGGCCTCGCCGGCCTCGCTGTCCCTCTGTTCCATACGGATTCCTCCTCGTCGGTTGCGCGGTGGGGGCGGCCGGAGGCCGGTCAGCTGAAGCCGGTGGGCAGGTACTCGTCGACGTTCTCCTTGGTCACGACGGCCGAGTAGAGGGTGATGGAGGCCGGGATCTCCAGCTCGGCCATGCCGCCGACGCCCTTCTTCTGACCGAGGGCGCGGGCCAGGTCGATGGCGGAGGCGGCCATGGTCGGCGGGTAGAGGACGGTGGCCTTGAGGACGCTGTTGTCGGCCTTGATGGCGTCCATGGCGGACTTGGCACCGGCGCCGCCGACCATCAGGAAGTCCTTGCGGCCGGCCTGGGCGATGGCGCGCAGCGCTCCCACACCCTGGTCGTCGTCGTGGTTCCACAGGGCGTCGAACTTCGGCTGGGCCTGGAGGAGTTGGGCCATCTTGGCCTGGCCGGACTCGACGGTGAAGTCGGCGGCCTGGCGGGCCACCTTGCGGATGTTGGGGTAGTTCTTGAGGGCGTCGTCGAAGCCCTGGGTGCGCTGCTTGGTCAGCTCCAGGCTGTCCATGCCGGCGAGCTCGATGACCGTGGCGTTCGGCTTGTCCTTGAGCTGCTCGCCGATGTAGCGGCCGGCGTTGAGGCCCATGCCGTAGTTGTCGCCGCCGATCCAGCAGCGGTAGGCCTGCGGGGAGGCGAAGATGCGGTCCAGGTTGATGACGGGGATGCCGGCCTTCATCGCCTGGAGGCCGACCTGGGTGAGCGCCTTGCCGTCGGCGGGCAGGATGACCAGGACGTCGACCTTCTTGTTGATGAGGGTCTGGATCTGGCCGATCTGGATCGCGGTGTCGTTGGAGCCCTCGGTGATCTCCAGGGTGACCTCGGAGTACTTCTTCGCGCGCTCCTTGGCGTTCTGGTTGATGGCGTTGAGCCAGCCGTGGTCGGCCTGGGGGCCGGCGAAGCCGATGGTGACGGGGGTGCCGGGCTTGTCGTCGGCGGCCGGGACGTTGCTCGCGGCCGGGGCTGTGTTCCCTGCGTTCCTGGGCTCGTTGCTGGTGCAGGCGGTGAGCAGCGCTCCGGCGGAGACGGCCGCGGTGCCGAACAGCAGTCCTCTGCGGCTGGTTTCTGGCATGGCGATGGATCCCTTCGGGGGTGAGGGAGATGCGGGGGCGTTACGGGGGTAGGGGGTCAGGCCTCGCCGTGGCGGGCGGTGCGGCGCTGGACCAGGACGGCGGCGACGATGATCGCGCCCTTGGCGATCTGCTGGACATCGCTCTGCAGATTGTTGAGCGCGAAGATGTTGGTGATCGTGGTGAAGACCAGGACGCCGAGGACGGAGCCGACGATGGTGCCGCGGCCGCCGGAGAGCAGGGTTCCGCCGATGATCGCGGCGGCGATGGCGTCGAGTTCGTACAGGTTGCCGTTGGTGTTCTGGCCGGAGCCGGACAGGATGATCAGCAGGAAGGCCGCGATGCCGCAGCACAGCCCGGAGAGCAGATAGAGGTAGAGGCGCTGTCGGCGTACGTCGATGCCGGCGAGGCGGGCGGCTTCCGCGTTGCCGCCGACGGCGACCGTGCGACGGCCGAAGGTGGTCCGGTTGAGGATCAGCCAGCCCACGACGGTGACGGCCGCGAAGACGAGGACCAGCGGCGGGACACCCAGGATGTAGGCGTCGGGGATGCCGAGGTCGAGCACGGATTCGACGGTGACGATCTGGGTCCTGCCGTCGGTGATCTGGAGGGCGAGTCCGCGGGCCGAGGCGAGCATGGCGAGGGTCGCGATGAACGGCACCATTCCGCCGTACGCGATGAGCAGCCCGTTCACCAGTCCGCAGCCGAGACCGACGACGACGGCCGTGAAGAGGATCCCGGCGAAGCCGTACTCCTGGGTGGCGAGCGTCGTCGCCCAGACGGAGGCGAGGGCGACGATCGCACCGACGGAGAGGTCGATGCCGCCGCTGGTGATGACGAAGGTCATGCCGACGGTGACGACGCCGATGACGGAGGCCTGGGTGAGGACGAGTTGGAGGTTGGAGGTGGCGAGAAACTCGTCGGGCTTGGTGAAGCCGCCGACCGCGATCAGGACGGCGAGCACCCCGAGCAGGGAGAGGTTGCGGACATCGGCCTTCAGCCCGAGCGAGCGCCAACCACCCCCTTGCGCAGGCGCCTTGGTGCTCTTGGCGGTGGACAGCGTCATGACGTGGGGCTCCCTTCCATCACGAGGTCGAGTACGCGGTGTTCGTCGAGCTCACGGGCGGGTGCCGTGTGGACGACACGGCCCTCCTTGAGCACCAGGACACGGTCGGCGAGGCCCAGGACCTCGGGCACCTCGCTCGACACGAGAAGGACGGCGAGTCCGTCGTCGGCGAGGCGGCGGATGACGGCGTAGAGCTCGGCGCGGGCTCCGACGTCGACGCCCCGGGTCGGCTCGTCGAGCAGCAGGACGCGACAGCCGCGCAGCAGCCACCGTGCGAGGACGGCCTTCTGCTGGTTTCCGCCGGAGAGGGTACGGATCCGGGCGTCGGGGTTGTCGGGTCGCAGCGAGAGCTCCCGGGTGGCCGTCCGGGCGGCTTCGCGTTCGGCGTCACGGTCGATCCAGCCGGCGCGCGAGAAGCGGGCGAGCGTGGAGACCGACACATTGCGGGTGACGGACTCCAGCATCAGCAGCCCCTGGGCCTTGCGCTCCTCGGGAGCGAGGCCGAGGCCCGCGCGGACGGCGTCGCGGACGCTGCCGGGGCGCAGGGTGCGGCCGTCGACGACGACCCGTCCGGCGGTGGCCTTCCGGGCGCCGTAGATCGTCTCCAGGATCTCGGAGCGGCCCGATCCCACGAGTCCGGCGAGGCCGACGATCTCGCCGGGCCGCAGTTCGAGGTCGACGGGGTCGAACTCGCCTGCCCTGGCGAGCCCGTGGACCTGGAGGACGGGTGCGGCGGCCGGGGGTTCGGCGGGGCGGGGCGGGAAGACGTACTCGACATTCCGACCGGTCATCATGGCAACGATGTCTCGGGTGGGTGTGGAGGCTGCGGGCAGCCCACCGGCCACGGCACGGCCGTCCTTGAGGACGGTGACCCGGTCGCCGATGCGGCGGATCTCCTCCAGGCGGTGGGAGATGTAGACGACCGCGACGCCCGCCGCGGTGAGGTCGGCGACGATACGGAACAGGTTGTCGACCTCGTCGGGGTCGAGGGCGGCCGACGGTTCGTCCATCACGATGAGGCGGACGTCGTGGGAGAGGGCGCGGGCCATCGAGACGATCTGCTGCTGGGCTGCGGAGAGGTCACCGACGAGGCGGGCCGGGTCGATCTCCGGATGACCCAGCCGCTTGAGAAGCGCGGCCGTGGCCGTCCTGGCTTCGCGCCCGCGGACGACGAATCCGGCGGTGGTGGGTTCGTGGCCGAGGTGGACGTTCTCGGCGACGGACAGCCCTTCGACGAGGTCGAGTTCCTGGTAGATGGTGGCGATGCCGAGCCGCATGGCGGCGATCGGGGAGCGGAGCTGGACGGGTGCGCCGCGCCAGGTGATCCGGCCGCCGTCGGGTTGGTGGGCACCGGCGAGGACCTTGATGAGGGTGGACTTGCCGGCGCCGTTCTGGCCGAGGAGGCAGTGGACCTCGCCGGGCGCGACCTCGAGGTCGACGCCGTCGAGGGCGCGGACGCCGGGGAACGACTTGGTGATGGCGGACATGGTGAGCAGGGGTGTTTCAAGGCGTGCCGACGGTGGCGATGGCATGGGTGATCCCCTCGGCGGGTGCGGGTGGCGCCTGAGCGAGTGGGTGCTGAGGTGGTTCCGGCGGAGTGCGGGCCGGTGGCTGGTGTGTGCCCACCCGTTCCTCCCCTGGGGGACCCCCAGGGGAACGAGTGTCGACACACCACCCGCAGGCGGGGTTACGCCGGGGAGAAGAGGTGGTCGCTGATGAGGCGGGCCGCGCCGATGACTCCGGCTGCCGGGCCCAACTCGCCGAGCACGATGGGGAGGTTGCCGGTGGCCAGCGGCAGGGACTGCCGGTAGACCTGGGTGCGGACACTGGCAAGGAGGTTGTGACCGAGGCCGGTGACTCCGCCGCCGATCACCACCAGACCGGGATTGAAGAAGCTGACGAGTCCGGCGATGACCTGCCCGACCCGGTTGCCGCCCTCACGGATGAGGGCGAGTGCGGTGGCGTCGCCCGCGGCGGCCGCGGCGGCGACGTCGATCGCCGTGAGCCGGCCGGCCGCCGCGAGGCGTCCGGCGAGCTCGTCCGATCTGCCCGCGCGCGCCGCGTCCTCGGCGTCGCGGGCCAGGGCGGCGCCGCTGAAGTGGGCTTCCAGGCAGCCCTTGTTGCCGCACGCGCAGGCGCGGCCGTCCGGTTCGACCTGGATGTGCCCGATGTCGCCTGCGCTGCCCGTCGTACCGCGGTAGACGTCACCGCCGACGACGATGCCGCAGCCGATGCCCGTACCGATCTTGACGCAGAGGAAGTCCCCGACCGAGCGGGCGACGCCCGCGTGCTGCTCCCCCATGGCCATCAGGTTCACGTCGTTGTCGACCATGACCGGGCAGCCGAGTTCCTGGCTGAGCGCCTCCCGTACGGGGAAGCCGTCCCAGCCGGGCATGATCGGGGGTGCGACCGGGATGCCCTCGGGGAAGCGGACCGGGCCGGGGACGCCGATGCCGGCTCCGTCGAAGCCTTCGGCGAGCCCGGAGGCCCGCAGTTTGGCCGCCATCGACAGTGCCTGCTCGAAGACGGCGACGGGACCTTCACGGACGTCCATCGGGTGGTTGAGATGCCCGAGCACCTCCAACTCGGCGTTGGTGACGGCCACATCGATGGACGTGGCGCCGATGTCGATGCCGAGGAAGCGGAGTTCGGGGGCGAGCCTGATGTTGTGCGAACGGCGTCCGCCGCGGGAGGCGGCGAGGCCGTCCGCGACGACGAGACCGGTCTCCAGGAGCCGGTCGACCTCGACGGCGAGCTTGGAGCGGGAGAGGTCGATCTGATCGCCCAGCTGGGCACGGGAGTTGGGTCCTCCGTCGCGCAACAGCCGGAGCAGACGCGCCTGGTGCGCGTTGGCAGGTCGTGCCGTCATGCGTCTCACGCGCCCCTCCCCTGGTGCCGTGTGGCGGGCTCTCCGTCGTGCTTTCGAGGGGAACGTAGCAGCGGTGTCCCGGGGTGGGAAGAAGTCGCGCAGGAATCCGAGCAGACTTTTTCCTGAACGAGGACAAAGCCGGGGTAGGGCTGCGGAGCGGGGGCGCCGGTCAGCGCACGGCGACCAGTCGGGCGGAGACGACGACGTTGCCTTCGTACCCCTGCCGCTTCGAGAAGGCTCCCCCACAGGTGATGACGCGCAGCTCGGGCAGAGCGCCTGCCTTGTAGACCCGCTCGGCCGGGAAACCCTCCTTCGGGACGACCTCGACGCCGTATACGGAGAAGACCGCCGTCCGGCCGTCCTTGCGGGGAATCTCGATGCGGTGGCCCTTGCTCAGCGCGCCGAGGTCGTAGAAGACGGCCCGCCCGTCCGGAGTGTCGACATGGCCGACGACGACGGCCGTACCTCGCTCGCCCGGGGTGACGGCGCCGGTGTACCAGCCGGCGACGTTCTTCTCGTACGCGGGCGGGGTGTCGATCCATCCCTCGGCGTCGCGGCCGACGTCCGTGACCGGGGCGTCGACGCGGACGAATGGGATGCGGACGCGTACGGGGCGGGAGGCGGGCAGTGGATCGGGGGCGGTTGCGTGGCCCGGGGCGACGGCGGCGCTCGAACGGTCCGGTGCCGCGGCGGCGACCGGCTGCGGGGGGCCTCCGGCCCGCCATTCCTCCGTGCCGCCCCGAACGAGATGGATCCCCACCAGCAGGACGACGACCACGACGCCCCACGCGTTGCGCCTGGACGATCCGTTCGACCCGCTCGACCCCTGCACGATCCGCTCTCTTCGTGTACCCGGTGGCGCCCCTCCGCCCCGGACCTCGTCATCCCGGGGCGGAGGAGCCGTATGGGCCCCTTCGATCCCCGCCGTCAGTTGCGGCAGTCGGTGCGGCGGCGACGCATCAGCAGCACCCCGGCGCCGCCGAGCGCGCCCGCGATGAGAGCCGTGCCGGCGACCACCTCGGTGGTGCCGATCTCTCCGGCGCCGCCGCCGAAGCCTGCCTTGACGCCCTTCTGCGCGCCGGTGTCGTGGGCGCCCGTTTCGTGGGCGCCGGTTTCGTGGGCGCCCGTTTCGTGGGCGCCCGTTTCGTGGGCGCCCGTTTCGTGGGCGCCCGTTTCGTGGGCGCCCGTTTCGTGGGCGCCCGTTTCGTGGGCGCCCGTTCCGTCGCCGCCCGTTCCGTCGCCGCCCGTGGACTGACCGATTGTGGACTGACCGATTGTGGAGTTGTCGCCCGCGGCGTGGTCCGTGGATCCTCCGGCGATGCTGAGGCGGGCGGTGCCCTTCTCGCCCTTGCAGTCGAAGGTCACCTGGTACTCCGCGCCGACCTTGGCCTCGACGTCGATGGTGGCGGTGCCCGCTCTGCCCTCGTCGAGGGTGACGGTGTCGAAGACACCGGACGAGACGGTGACGGACGGGACCTCGCAGCTGTCGGACCTCAGTGTGACCGTGCCGCCGGGAGCGACCGTCGAGGGCGAGACGGAGAAGCCGAACGACGTGATGTTGCTTCCGGAGCCGTCGTCGGCCAGGGCCGCCGGCGTGGCGAGGGCGACGGCGGCGGTGGCGAGCAGGGCCGCGGAAGCGACACGTAGCGCGCACATGACGATCCTCCAGATCACGCGAGGGGCGGGCGCGGACGGTTTCCGCGTACGGCCGGAAATGTCCCTCGACGCGATCGAAGCTAGGGCGGCCCAGGCCGCTTCGCCACCGGGCTCCGCCGAACGGGGAACGGGAACGGCGCGCCACGGAGGCGCCGGCGTCACCCGACCGGCGGCCCGCGGCGGGCAACCGGCCCGCTCGATCCCGTCAGCCCTGGCTGTGTTCGCGGTAGGTGGCGCGGGTGTGTTCCGTGTGGGCGCGCATGATCGTGGTCGCGCGGGCCTCGTCGCGGGCCGCGATCGCGTCGATCAGTTCCCGGTGTTCCTTCCAGGACTGCTTGCCGCGCTGCCGGGCGACCGGCGTGTAGTACCAGCGGACCCGGCGGTCGACCTGGCCCGCCAGCTCGGAGAGGACGAGGTTTCCGGCCAGTTCCATCACCTTGGCGTGGAAGGCCGCGTTGGTCGCGACGGCGAGATCGACGTCGTCGTCCGCGACCGCCTGCTCGCCCCGCGCGCACAGCTCCTCCAGCGCGGCGATCCCGGCCGAGCCGGAGTTCGCGGCGGCGAGCCGGGCCGCCTCGGCCTCCAGGAGCGTACGGACGGAGAGGAGCTGGTCGGCCTCCTCGTCGGTCGGGTCGTGGACGAAGGCCCCCTGCGCCGGCCGCAGGTCCACCCAGCCCTCGGTGTTCAGCCGCTGGAGCGCCTCGCGCACCGGCTGCCGGGAGACACCGAGGTGTCCGGCGAGTTCGCTCTCGACCAGGTGCTGACCGGGACGCAGGGCGCGGGTGGTGATCAGTTCGAGCAGCGCTTCGTAGACCCGGTCGCGCAGCGGCCCGGGCCGCTCCAGCCTGGGCACGGCTCCTTGCGGCAGTCCTGCGGACAACATCGCGGCCCCCTCGATTCGCCGTGAGCGATCAACGCGGATTGGCTATCGTCTACAGTCTACCGGCGCCAATGTCCAGCCATGCGGCCCGTCGCGATCTCGGCCGAAACGCTCCCACGTCCGGCTACGGCACCCTCACGATTTGCCCCGCGTACGAGAGGTTGCCGCCGAAGCCGAAGAGCAGGGTCGGCGCCCCGGCGGGGAGTTCGCCCCGCTCGACCAGCTTCGCCAGCGCCAGCGGGATCGAGGCGGCCGAGGTGTTTCCGGAATCTACGACATCGCGGGCGACGACCGCGTTGACCGCGCCGATCTTCGCGGCGAGCGGCTCGATGATCCGCAGATTGGCCTGGTGCAGCACGACGCCGGCGAGGTCCTCCGGCGCGATACCCGATCGCTCGCAGACCTGGCGGGCGAGGGCGGGCAGCCTCTGGGTGGCCCAGCGGTAGACGGACTGGCCCTCCTGCGCGAAGCGCGGCGGGCTGCCCTCGATCCGTACGGCGTTGCCCATCTCCGGGACCGAGCCCCACAGCACGGGACCGATGCAGGGCTCGTCGCCCTCCCCGACCGCCTCGACGACCGCCGCGCCCGCGCCGTCGCCGACGAGGACGCAGGTCGTGCGGTCGGTCCAGTCCGCCACCTCGGTCATCTTGTCCGCGCCGATGACCAGCGCACGCCGGGCGGCGCCCGCACGGATCGCGTGGTCGGCGGTGGCGAGCGCGTGGGTGAAGCCGGCGCAGACCACATTGAGGTCCATGGTGGCGGGCGAACCCATCCCGAGCCGGGCGGCGACGCGGGCCGCGGTGTTGGGCGAGCGGTCGATCGCCGTGGAGGTCGCGACGAGGACCAGGTCGATGTCGGCGGGGCCGAGCCCGGCGGCGGCGAGGGCCTTGCCCGCGGCGTGCGCGGCGAGTTCGTCGACCGGTTCGTCCGGGCCGGCCATGTGACGCGTCCTGATCCCGACCCGACTGCTGATCCATTCGTCGCTGGTGTCGACGAGTGCGGCCAGGTCGCCGTTGGTGAGTACCTTGGCGGGCTGGTAGTGCCCGAGCGCGGCGATACGAGTGCCCGTCATGCCCGGGACCCCCTTGGGTTCAATGTGGCGCGTGGTGAAGCGGAAGCAGGAACCACCCAGTCTTGCCAGCGACTGATCGGTAACCAGACACGTAAACCACCAAGATTCGCCCGTAGGTGTTGGGAGACCGTGACAACGGGGACAACGGGGCGTTCCGCGACCCCTTGTCGCGCCTCCTTCCATACTGTAGACAATATTTCGTCGACACAGTGAACTCCCGCCCGGTCCCTCGCGGTTCCCTCAACCGAACGGAGACCCGCACGTGAAGGTCGCAGTCCTCGGCGCCGGTGCGATCGGCGCCTACGTCGGAGCCGCGCTCGACCGCGCCGGCGCCGATGTCCATCTGATCGCCCGTGGACCGCATCTCGCGGCCATGAGGCAGCACGGCGTACGGGTCGAGAGCCCGCGCGGCGATTTCACCGCCCGGGTGCACGCCACCGACGACCCGACCGAGGTCGGCCCCGTCGACTTCGTCTTCCTGGGTCTGAAGGCGAACGCGTACGCGGCGTGCGGGCCGCTCATCACGCCGCTCCTGCACGACACGACGGCGGTCGTGGCCGCCCAGAACGGCATCCCCTGGTGGTACTTCCACCGGCACGGCGGCCCGCACGACGGCCATCGCCTCGAGAGCGTCGACCCGGCCGGCGCCGTCTCCGCCGTCCTCGCCCCCGAGCGGGCCATCGGCTGCGTCGTCTACGCCGCGACCGAGCTCAGCGGCCCCGGGGTCGTCCGCCACTTGGAGGGCACCCGGTTCTCCATCGGCGAGCCCGACCGTTCGGCGTCCAAGCGCTGCGAGGTGTTCGCCGGGGCGATGCGCGCCGGGGGCCTGAAGTGCCCGGTCGAGTCGGAGTTGCGCCACGACATCTGGATCAAGCTGCTCGGCAACATCTCCTTCAACCCCATCAGCGCACTCGCCCGGGCGACGATGCGCGAGATGTGTCTGCACGGCGGTACGCGGCAGGTGATCGAGCTGATGATGCACGAGACCCTGGCCGTCGCCGCGGCCCTCGGCTGCCGCCCCGACATCTCCGTCGAGCGGCGTCTCGCCGGGGCGGAACGGGTCGGCGACCACCGCACCTCCACCCTCCAGGACCTGGAGCGGGGCAAGCCGCTGGAGCTGGACGTGCTCCTCGCGGCCGTGGTGGAGCTCGCGGCCGTCACCGACGTGCCGGTGCCGACGCTCCGAACCGTCCACGCCCTGTCGGATCTGCTCGCGACCCAGTCCAGGAGCACGGCATGACCCAGTCCAGGAGCACCGCATGACAAACACGAGGAAGCGGGACCGCGGCCCCAAGTCGTACACCCGGCTCACCCACCCGCTCGTACGGGACGAGAAGGGCGGGCCACTGCGGCCGGCGAGCTGGGACGAGGCGCTGGAACGGGCGGCGGCCGGGTTCCGCGCGGCCCGGGGTGCGTTCGGGATGTTCTCCTGCGCCCGCGCGACCAACGAGATGAACTACGTGGCGCAGAAGTTCGCGCGCGTGGTGATGGGCACCAACGACGTCGACTCCTGCAACCGGACCTGTCACGCGCCGAGCGTCGCCGGCCTGTCGGCGGTCTTCGGTTCGGGCGGCGGCACCTCCTCGTACGAGGAGATCGAGCACACCGATGTGATCGTGATGTGGGGCTCCAACGCCCGCTTCGCGCACCCCATCTTCTTCCAGCACGTCCTGAAGGGGATACGGAACGGGGCGCGGATGTACGCGGTCGATCCGCGCCGCACCTCGACCGCCGAGTGGGCCGAGGGCTGGCTCGGTCTCGACGTCGGCACCGACATCCCGCTGGCGCACGCCATCGGCCGCGAGATCATCCACGAGGGCCTGTACAACCGGGCGTTCGTGGAGCGGGCGACGAGCGGCTTCGAGGAGTACCGGGCCCTGGTCGAGCCGTGGACACTGACGGCCGCGTCGAAGGTGACGGGCGTACCGGCCGCCGCGATACGGGAGTTGGCGCACGCCTTCGCCCGGGCGGAACGGGCGCAGCTGTGCTGGACGCTCGGTATCACCGAACACCACAACGGCACCGACAACGTCCGCGCGCTGATCAACCTGGCGTTGCTGACGGGGCACGTGGGGCGTTACGGCTCCGGGGTGCAGCCGCTGCGCGGGCAGAACAACGTGCAGGGCGGCGGGGACATGGGCGCGATCCCGAACCGGCTGCCCGGCTTCCAGGACATCCTCGACGCGGAGGTGCGGGAGAAGTTCGAGTCCTTCTGGGGTGTGGACATCCAGCCGCGGTACGGGCGGACGCTGACCGAGATGTTCGAGGCGATGGAGAGCGGCGAGCTGCGGGCCGTGTACTGCATCGGCGAGAACCCGGCGCAGTCGGAGGCGGACAGCGGGCAGGCGATGGAGCGGCTCGCGATGCTGGACTGCCTGGTGGTGCAGGACATCTTCCTCACCAGGACGGCCGAGTTCGCGGACGTGGTGCTGCCGGCGACGGCGGCGTGGTGCGAGACGGAGGGCACCACCACCAACAGCGAGCGACGGGTGCAGCGGGTCCGCCGGGCGGTGCTGCCGCCGGGTGAGGCCCGCGAGGACATCGACATCATCTGCGAGCTCGCGCGCCGGCTCGGCCACGAGGAGTGGAAGTACGCGGACTCGGAGACCGTCTGGAACGAGCTGCGGGCGCTGTCGCCGGACCACTGGGGCATGACGTACGACCGCCTGGAGGAGCATCAGGGCATCCAGTGGCCGTGCCCTGACCTGGAGCGTCTCGAACCGTCCTTCCTGCACGGCCGTTTGTGGGAGAGGGATCCGCACCTGCTGGGCAGGCGGGCGCCGTTCGGGATAGTCCGGCACGATCCGCCGGTCGACCTCACGGACGAGGAGTATCCGATCCGGCTCACGACGGGGCGACGGCTCGACTCGTACAACACCGGTGTGCAGAGCGGGAGTTTCGCCTCTCCGTTGCGGCGCGGCGAGTTCGTGGAGCTGTGCCCGGAGGACGCGGAGCGGTACGGGGTCGCGGTGGGCCAGCGGGTCCGGGTGACGTCGCGGCGGGGGTCGGTGGTGGC
This sequence comes from Streptomyces sp. NBC_01353, assembly GCF_036237275.1. Classification (GTDB taxonomy): domain Bacteria; phylum Actinomycetota; class Actinomycetes; order Streptomycetales; family Streptomycetaceae; genus Streptomyces. Next base: position 1,660,886 of record NZ_CP108352.1, read on the forward strand.
GCCGGTGTGGGTGGATCCCGCGCTGCGGCCGGGGCTGGCCTTCATGACGATGCACTTTCCGGACGAGGTCGACACCAACCAGCTGACGATCGAGGCGAACTGTCCGATCGCGGGAACGGCGGAGTTCAAGGCGTCGGCGATACGCATCGAGAGGGTGGCGGGGGTGGCGGACGATGGATCTGCGCTTCGGTGACAGCAAGCCGACGGACGACGAGCGGAGGGCCGTGGACGCGGTCCTCGGCCCGCCGGAGTCGGCGTGGGAGGGCGCGGACGACCGCTCGGCGGAGGATCTGCGGTGGGCGCGGGGCGGCCGGGAGGCCCGGGAACGCCGGGACCTGCTGCTGCCGGGGCTGCACGCGCTCAACGACCGGGTGGGGTGGATCAGCGAGGGCGGTCTGGATTATCTGTGCCGCCGGCTGACGGTGCCGCCGGCGGAGGCGTACGGGGTGGCGACGTTCTACGCGATGTTCGCGGTACGCCCCCGCCCGGCGCAGGTCCTCCACGTCTGCACGGACCTGACCTGCGCGGCCCGGGGGTCGGCGGCGGTGACGGCGGGCCTGGAGGCCGAGGGCGTCGCCTTCGAACCGAGCCCGTGCCTGGGCCTGTGCGAGCGAGCGCCGGCGGCGCTGCTGGTACGGGCGGGGGTGGAGCGCGACGAGGGCCAGGCCCACGACCCGGCGCCGCCGGGGCCCGGATCGTCGCTGCTCGGCGCGCTCGGTGGGCAGGCGCCGACGGCGGCTCGTCCTTTGAACTCCGCCGTCCCGGGAGGCACGACCCGGGGCGGCGGGCCCACCCGGCTTGCCCGCGTCATCGCGCCCGCGACGGTCGGCGCGCTTGCCGGGGTCGCGCGGAACCCGGAGGCCGCCGAGGCCGAGGCACCTGCCGTGATGGCCGTGCCGCAGGCGGGCCACGCTGCGCGACCGGTGCGGCCCGGTGGTCGCGTTGTGCCCACCCTCCCCCAGACTCCGTCCGGGGGGACCCCCACCGCCCTGCGGGACGATTGCCCACAACCCCACGCGCTCCAACTTCTTCGGCGGGTCGGGGTCGTCGATCCGGGCAGCGTGGACGACTACCGGGCCCACGGCGGGTACGCGGCGCTGCGGCGGGCGTTCGCGCTCGGGCCCGCCGGGGTGATCCGGGAGGTCACGGAGTCCGGCCTCGTCGGACGGGGAGGGGCCGCGTTCCCGACCGGGCGGAAGTGGCAGGCGACGGCCTCGCAGCCCGACGCCCCCCACTACGTCGTGTGCAACGCCGACGAGTCCGAGCCGGGCACCTTCAAGGACCGGGTCGTGATGGAGGGCGACCCGTACGCGCTGGTCGAGGCGATGACCGTCGCCGGGTACGCCGTCGGCGCCCACCGGGGCTACCTCTACATCCGGGGCGAGTACCCCCGCGCGTACGAGAGACTCACCCACGCGATCGACGAGGCGCGTGCCCGTGGACTGCTCGGCGACGACATCCTCGGCAGCGGCTTCGCCTTCGACATCGAGATGCGGCGCGGCGCCGGCGCGTACATCTGCGGCGAGGAGACCGCCCTCTTCAACTCCATCGAGGGCTATCGGGGCGAGCCCCGCTCCAAGCCGCCCTTCCCCGTCGAGAAGGGCCTGTTCGGCAAGCCGACGGCCGCGAACAACGTCGAGACGCTCGTCAACGTCCTGCCGATCCTCACCCAGGGCGCAGAGGCGTTCCGCGCCACCGAGACCAAGCTGTTCTGCGTCTCGGGCAACGTCGACCGCCCCGGGGTCTACGAGCTCCCGTTCGGGGCGACCCTCGACGAGCTCCTCGACCTCGCCGGGCGGCCGGACACGCTGCGGGCGGTGCTGCTCGGCGGGGCGGCGGGAGGGTTCGTCCGCCCGGACGAGCTGGACATCCCGCTCACGTTCGAAGGCACCCGTGCCGCCGGCACCACGCTCGGCTCCGGTGTCGTCCTCGTCCTCGACGAGTCCGTGGACCTGCCGCGGATCCTGCTGCGCATCGCCGAGTTCTTCCGCGACGAGTCCTGCGGCCAGTGCGTGCCCTGCCGGGTCGGCACGGTCCGCCAGGAGGAGGCGCTGCACCGCATCAAGGACCGTACGGGCGAGGCGGCGGCCGGTGACATCGCCCTGCTGCGGGAGGTCGGGCAGGCCCTGCGTGACGCCTCGATCTGCGGTCTCGGCCAGACCGCGTGGAACGCCGTCGAGTCCGCCATCGACCGTCTGGGGGTCTACAAGTGACCACGGTTCCCCTCGCCCCGCCCCGCCGCCTGCTGGAGTTCACGCTCGACGACACGCCCGTGCGTGTCCCCGAGGGCGCGACGATCCTCGACGCCTGCCGTGCCGCCGGGAAGGATGTGCCGACCCTGTGCCACGGCGACACGCTCACCCCGAAGAACGCCTGCCGGGTGTGCGTGGTCGAGGTCGAGGGCGCGCGGACCCTCGCCCCGGCCTGCTCGCGCCTCGCCGAGCCCGGGATGGTCGTCCGTACCGACACCGAGCGCACCCGGCACAGCCGGAAGGTCGTCCTGGAGCTGCTCGCCTCCTCGGTGGATCTCTCCACCACCCCGCGCGCCGCCGAGTGGATCAAGGGGTACGGGGCGGAGCCCGACCGCTTCGGCCCGGAGGCCCGCCGGCTCGGCGAGGAGCCGCGCGTCGACAACGACCTCTATGTGCGGGACTACGACAAGTGCATCCTCTGCTACAAGTGCGTCGACGCCTGCGGCGACCAGTGGCAGAACTCGTTCGCGATCTCCGTCACGGGCCGCGGCTTCGATGCCCGGATCGCCGTCGAGCACGACGGGCCGCTCACCGAGTCCGCCTGTGTGTACTGCGGGAACTGCATCGAGGTGTGTCCGACGGGCGCGCTGAGCTTCAAGCGCGAGTTCGACATGCGGGCGGACGGCTCCTGGGACGAGGAGGCGCAGACGGAGACGACGACGGTGTGCGCGTACTGCGGAGTGGGCTGCAACCTCACGCTGCACGTGCAGGACAATGAGATCGTCAAGGTCACCTCCCCGCACGACAACCCGGTGACCCACGGCAACCTCTGCATCAAGGGCCGCTTCGGCTTCCAGCACGTACAGAATCGGGTGTAGCGATCATGGGACGGGTGACCGAGCGACGACGGGTCCTGCGGATCCGCGGCGAGGCCGTGAACGAGCGCCCGGACACGCTGGTGGCCGAGGAGCCGCTGGAGATCCGGCTGAACGGCAAGCCGCTCGCGATCACGATGCGCACGCCCGGCGACGACTTCGCACTCGCCGCCGGGTTCCTGGTCAGCGAGGGGGTGCTCGGCGCCGCGTCGGACGTACGGAACATCGTGTACTGCGCGGGCGCCAAGGACGACGGCACGAACACGTACAACGTGGTGGACGTGCAGCTGGCGCCCGGTGTCCCCGTCCCGGACATCACCCTGGAGCGGAACGTGTACACGACGTCGTCGTGCGGGCTGTGCGGCAAGGCCAGCCTGGACGCCGTACGGACCACGGCCCGCTTCCCGATCGCCGACACTCCCCCGGTCCGGCTGACCCCGGAGCTTCTGGCCCGCCTCCCCGACCGGCTGCGCGCGGCCCAGCGGGTCTTCGACCGGACCGGGGGGCTGCACGCGGCGGCGCTCTTCTCGGAGGACGGCGAGCTGCTCGACGTACGGGAGGACGTGGGCCGCCACAACGCGGTGGACAAGCTGGTGGGGCGCGCCCTGACCGACGGGCGGCTGCCGCTGGACCGGGCGGTCCTGCTGGTCTCGGGCCGGGCCTCGTTCGAGCTGGCGCAGAAGGCGGTGATGGCCGGCATCCCGGTCCTCGCGGCTGTCTCGGCGCCGTCCTCGCTCGCCGTGGACCTGGCGGTCGAGACGGGCCTGACGCTGGTGGGTTTTCTGCGCGGGCCGGACATGAACGTGTACGCGGGCGAGCACCGGATCGTCCTCGGGGCGGCAGCCTCCCACGGCTGAACCCGGGGACCGCCCGCCGCACGGGTCGGGCCACCGGCCGGCGGGGAGCGCCCCCTGCGCCGGCCGGCCCCGCGCCCCTCACCTGCGGAAGCTGATGAATCGGCTGCTCCCGGCAGCGACGTGCGGGGGGTCACTTCTCCGGCAGTCGGGCCAGATCCGACACCGGGCCGAGGTGGCCGAGCTTGTCGGGGTTGGCGATCGAGTGGATCGCGTGGACCGAGCCGGCCGTCAGCTGGAGTTCCACCACGCTGACCACGCGGCCTTCGGCGTCGTGGATCACCGCGCCCGGGCGGCCGTTGATCCGGGCCGGACGGAGGGAGGCGCCGAGGCGGGCGACTCGGCGGAGGCCGCCGACGAGCAGTTGGGCGACGCGGCGTGGGTCGGTCATGGGCGTGCCGAGTGCGCGGGCCTTGCCGCCGCCGTCGCCGTGGAAGACCACGTCGGGGGCGAGCATGTCGAGCAGCCCGTCCATGTCGCCGCCCGCGGCGGCGTCGAAGAATCTGCGGGCGAGTTCCTCTCCCTCCGCCCGTCGGGCGAGGGGCGCGCTGTCGGCCTGGCCTCCCGCGGCGATGCGCCGTTTGGCCCGGGTGAAGATCTGGCGGCAGTTCGGCTCGGTCTTGCCGGTGATCGCCGCGACGTCCGGGTACCCGTACCCGAACACCTCGCGCAGCACGAACACCGCCCGCTCCACCGGCGAGAGGATCTCCAGCAGTACGAGGAACGCCATCGACAACGAGTCGGCCAGCTCGGCGTGCTCGGCCGGGCCGGGCCTGTCGGCGGTCACGACGACCGGCTCCGGCAGCCAGTCGCCGACGTAGGTCTCCCGCCGTACCCGCGCCGAGCCGAGGTAGTTGATTCCCAGTCGCGTCACCGCCGTGGTCAGGTACGCCTTCGGGGCGGCGATCTCGGTCCCCGCCTGGTGCGCCCGGGTCAGGCCGAGGAACGCGTCCTGGACGATGTCCTCCGCGTCGCCCACGGACCCGGTCATGCCATAGGCGATCGAGAACAACAGCGGCCGGTAACCGGCCGCCTCCGCCCCACCCGTTGATCCCGCCACCGGAGCCCCACCCCCAACTCACGTACCGCCTACGACGATCCGCAGGGTATCCGAGGCGCGGAAGGGGAGACGCACGTCACAGGCGCTTGCTGTCACGGGTCGCCGGGCCGCTCTGTCCTGGAGGGGTGACAACGAACAACGGTCCACCCTCATAAGGAGAAAGCCCATGAACCTCGCCCTGTGGATCGTCACCGGACTGCTCGCCCTTGCCTACTTCCTGGGCGGCGGCTCCAAACTGATCATGCCGAAGGAGAAGATCGCCGCCTTCGGGCCCAGTTCGCAATGGGTCGACGACTTCAGCGCCGGCGGCGTGAAGGCCATCGGTGCCCTTGAGGTCCTTGCCGCGCTGGGTCTGATCCTGCCCGCCGTGCTCGACATCGCGCCGATTCTGGTGCCGCTGGCTGCCCTCGGTCTGGTGCTGATCATGGTGGGTGCGGCGATCGTCCGCATCCGGCGTCACGAGGTCAGGTTCATGGCCGTGGACGTGGTCTACATCGTCCTGGCCGGCCTCGTGGCGTGGGGCCGCTTCGGGCCCGAGTCCTTCATAGGGTGACCGGGGCGGGGCCTAGCGTGCGCGGCGGCTGCCCGTCTCGGCCGGGGGGTCGATCATCTGGAGGGCCAGGGTGGGCGGGGGTTCGGCGATGCCCGGGCCGCCCGCCGCTGTCCAGGCGAGGATGTCGTCGAGGCAGTCGTCGTCCACGGTGAAGCCGATCCACGCGGCCCGGCCGCCGCGTCGGCGGCCCTCCGTGGAGGGCTGGACCACGACGACGTTGGCCTGCGCGCAAGGGCCGAGGCAGTCGCTCGTACGGACCGACAGCCGGCCACCGGACTCCGCCGCGGCGCTGCGGAGCCTGGCGAGCTGGCCGGCGTGGTCGATGCCGGGGTTCTTGCGGGTGTCGCCGCAGCAGCAGCCCCGGCAGACGACGAGGGAGCAGGGGCGGGCGCCGTAACGTATCGGGACGGGCGTCACGCGGGTCCCTCCAGGGTGATCGCGGAGACGGGGGCGACCGTGCCGAGGCGTGGGAAGTCGAGCGTCACCGAGGCGCGGTGCTCGTCGGCGGTGAGCGCGGTCATGGCGTCCTCGGCGAAGACGGGTTCGTAGCCGAGGTCGCAGGCGGCGCGGGCGGTGGACTCGACGCCCAGGTTGGTGGCGATGCCGCCGAACACGACGGTGGTGACCGAGTGTTCGGCGAGGAGTTCGTGGAGCCCGGTGTCCTGGAAGCCGCCGATCGTCCGCTTGACGACGACATGGTCGCCGGCGTGGACGAGGGAGGGGACCAGCTCGCTGCCGGGCGGCTGGGTCTCGACGTTCGGCCGCTCGACCCTGATGTGGACGACGGGCGCGCCGGCGGCCCGGAACGTCCGGGCGAGCCGGGTGGCCGCGGCGACGACGTCGGTGCCGGGGCGGGGTGCGAGGGGCAGCGCGACGATGCGTTCCATCAGGTCGACGAGGACGAGCGCGGTGCGGCCGGGATCGAGTGCGGGCATGGGAGCACGGTAGCGGGCGCGTTGATCTTCGCGGTGCGGGTGGGGATGTGATCCCGCCAACGGGAGGGGAGGTCGCGGAGCCCTCGGCGGGGCCGTGGGCGGCGGGCCCGGCCCGTGCCTCAGCCCCTTGCCCCGGCGGCTTCCGCCGTCCTCGCGTCGTCCGTCGTCGGCTCCACGGTCGGTGCCGGCTCCCGGGCCCGCCGCTTGGCGAGGACCGCGCAGACCATCAGTTGCATCTGGTGGAAGAGCATCAGCGGCAGCACGGCGAGCGCCGCCTGCGGCCCGAACAGCACGCTCGCCATCGGGAGCCCCGCTGCCAGGCTCTTCTTCGAGCCCGCGAACTGGATGGCGATCCGGTCCGCCCGGTCGAATCCCAGCCGCTTCGCCCCGTACCAGCTCAGCGTGAGCATCAGCGCGAGCAGGACCGCCTCGACGGCCAGCAGGAGTCCGAGCCGGGCCGGGGTGACCAGGTGCCAGATTCCGGCGACCATGCCGTGGCTGAAGGCCGTGTACACGACGAGCAGGATCGAGCCCCGGTCGACGTACCCGAGCGACTTCTTGTTCCTGGCCAGGAACGGGCCCACCCAGCGGCGCAGCAACTGGCCCGCCACGAACGGCACGAGGAGCTGGAGCACGATCTTCATCAGCGAGTCGGCGGAGAAGCCGGCCGCGCCGCCCCCGATCAGCGCCCCGGCGAGCAGCGGGGTCAGCACGATCCCTGCGAGGGAGGAGAAGGAGCCCGCGCAGATCGCGGCGGGCACATTGCCGCGCGCGATCGAGGTGAAGGCGATCGAGGACTGGATGGTGGAGGGCACCAGGCACAGGAAGAGGAGGCCGCTGTAGAGCGGGGGCGTGAGAACGGCCGGTACCAGTCCCTTCGCCGCGAGTCCGAGGAGCGGGAAGAGGAGGAAGGTGCAGGCGAGGACCGTGAGCTGGAGCCGCCAGTGCTTGATTCCGTCGAGCGCCTCGCGGGTGGAGAGCCGGGCGCCGTAGAGGAAGAACAGCAGGGCTATGGCGGCCGTCGAGGCCCCGTCGGCGACCGTGGCGGCGGCGCCTGAGGCGGGCAGCAGGGCAGCGAGGCCGACCGTCCCGAGCATCGCCAGGATGAACGGGTCGATCGGCAACCGGGACGGGATGAGGCTCGTACGGCGGCTCATGTGCTCCACTGCCTTCGGACGGGGTCGTTCCCTCCCCATCCTGCTCTCTCGCGCGGACATCGGGAATCCCGTACAGCGCTCTGACTGCCATCATGAATCGTGATGATCGCGCTACGGTGGACGGGTGTACGACCCCTCACAGCTCCGGACCTTTCTCGCGGTCGCCCAGACGCTGAGCTTCACGCAGGCCGCGCGCCGGCTCGGCGTGCGTCAGTCGACCGTGAGCCAGCACGTTCGGCGCCTGGAGGAGGCGACCGGGCGTCCGCTCTTCACCCGGGACACCCACAGCGTGGAGTTGACGGAGGACGGCGAGGCGATGCTCGGCTTCGCCCGGACCATCCTTCAGGCCCATGAGCGGGCCGCGGCCTTCTTCACCGGGACCCGGCTGCGGGGGCGGCTGCGCTTCGGCGCCTCGGAGGACTTCGTCGTGACCCGGCTGCCCGAGATCCTGGAGTCCTTTCGGCGCGAGCACCCCGAGGTGGATCTGGAGCTGACGGTCGAGCTGTCGGGGACGTTGAACGCCCGGCTCGAGGCGGGGCGCCTCGATCTCATTCTCGCCAAGCGGCGCGCCGAGGAGAGCGGGGGCGAGCTGGTCTGGCAGGACTCGCTGATCTGGATCGGCTCCCCGCGGCTGCGGCTCGACCCGGACCGGCCTGTTCCGCTGATCGTCTTCCCGCCGCCCGGGATCACCCGCTCCCGGGCCCTCGAAGCTCTGGAGGCGCACGGTCGGGCGTGGCGGATCGCCTGTACGAGCAGCAGCCTGAGCGCGAACATCGCGGCGGCCCGCGCCGGGCTCGGCGTCATGGCTCACACGCGTGGCCTGGTTCCGCCCGGCCTGACCCGGCTCCCGGCCCGGGCGGACCTGCCGGAGCTGGGCGATGTCGACTTCGTCCTGCGCAAGGGCCGGCGGCGCGGGCCGTCCCAGGAGGCGGCCGACGCCCTGGCCGCGGCGATCCTGGCGGGCGGCGACCGCCTGCACCGGCCGCATCCGCCGAGCTGACGACGTACGGGAGTGGTCCTCCTCGCCGGCGTGGTCTTCAGGCACTGGGACGGATCCGTACGGCTCCGCCCCGGCCTTCCGCCGGGATCGTGAGCGGCCGGTACAGATTCCGTGGAGATTCGGGCCCACCCTGCTTACTCCCCAGTCAGTAACCCACCCCGGTCGCCCGCCGCTTACCCGCTGCCCCTCCCCCTGACCTGTAAGAACACCCAATGTCCCGGCTTGGTGAAGGCCCTCCCGCCTGCCAGTCGGGTGGGGTACCGTCACCCGCGCCGTACGGAGAGCGACAACGAGCGGGCGAGGAGCAGGTCATTGCGCGAGTTCACCGTGCCGCCCGTCGAGGCGGCGCCTCAGGTCGGCGGTCTGGCGGACGCCGTGTTCGATCACGCCGAGCGGACGCCGGACCGGGTCACGTTCGGGCGCAAGGACGCCGCGGGGCAGTGGCAGGACGTGACGGCGGCGCAGTTCCGGGACGAGGTGCTCGCCCTCGCGAAGGGGCTGATCGCGCACGGTGTACGGTTCGGCGACCGGGTCGCCATCATGGCCAGGACCCGTTACGAGTGGACCCTGTTCGACTTCGCGCTGTGGATGCTGGGCGCGCAGTCGGTGCCGATCTACCCCACGTCCTCCGCCGAGCAGGTCTACTGGATGCTGCACGACGCCGAGGTCACCGCCTGCGTCGTGGAGCACGAGGACCACGCCATGACGATCGGTTCGGTGATCGACCGGCTGCCGCGGCTCCAGCGGCTGTGGCAGCTGGACGCGGGTGAGGGTGCGGTCGCCGAGCTGGTCGCGGCCGGCGCGGAGATCGACGAGGACATCGTGCAGCGGCACCGGCGGGCGGTGACGCCCGAGTCCGTGGCGACGATCATCTACACCTCGGGCACCACGGGCCGCCCCAAGGGCTGCATCATCACGCACTCCAACTTCATGTTCGAGACGGACATGCTGGTCGGCCGCTGGGAGCCGGTCTTCCATTCCAAGCCGGGCGACGAGGCCACGACCCTGCTCTTCCTCCCGCTCGCCCATGTCTTCGGGCGGATGGTGGAGGTCGCGGCGGTACAGAGCGGGGTGAAGCTGGGCCACCAGCCGGTGCTCGCGGCGTCCGCGCTGCTGCCCGACCTCGCCGCGTTCCGGCCGTCGTTCATCCTGGCCGTGCCCTACGTCTTCGAGAAGGTCTTCCACGCGGCCCGCCGCAAGGCGGAGAGCGAGGGGAAGCTGGGCCCTTTCGACAAGGCCGTGGACGTGGCGGTCAAGTACGCCGAGGCGATGGAGCAGAAGGCGTTCGGGCTCGGCCCCGGCCCGTCGGCGGGGCTGCGGATGCAGCACCAGTTCTTCGAGAAGGTGGTGTACGGGAAGGTCCGCGACGCGATGGGCGGGCGGGTCCGGCACGCGATGTCGGGCGGCTCGGGCATGGACCGGCGGCTCGGGCTCTTCTTCGAGGGTGCGGGGGTGACGGTGTTCGAGGGGTACGGCCTGACCGAGTCCTCGGCGGCCGCGACCGCGAATCCGCCGGAGCGCACCAAGTACGGGACGGTGGGGCAGCCGGTCCCGGGCACGACGGTGCACATCGCGGAAGACGGGGAGGTGTGGCTGCACGGCGGCCAGATCTTCTCCGGGTACCTCAACAATCCGCAGGCCACCTCCGCCGTCCTCAACGACGGATGGCTGGCCACCGGGGATCTGGGGATGCTCGACAAGGAGGGCTATCTGACGATCACCGGGCGGAAGAAGGAGATCCTGGTGACCTCGGGCGGCAAGAGCGTGTCGCCGGCCGGTCTCGAGGAGCGGGTGCGGTCGCATCCGCTGATCGCGCAGTGCATCGTGGTGGGCAACGACCGGCCGTACATCGCCGCCCTGGTGACGATGGATCAGGAGGCGGTGGAGCACTGGCTGGCAATGCAGGGGCGGCCGCCGATGCCGCCGGCCGAGTTGGTGCGCGACCCGAGCCTGGAGACCGAGATCCGGCGGGCCGTGGTGGCGGCCAACACGCTGGTCTCGCAGGCCGAGTCCATCCGGACCTTCCGGATACTGGCGCACCCGTTCAGCGAGGAGCACGGGCTGCTCACACCCTCCCTCAAGCTGAAGCGCAAGGCGATCGAGAAGGTGTACGCGACGGAGGTCGAGGCGCTGTACGGCTGATCGCGGCGCACGGACCCGGCGACTGTCCTGCCCGTGCCAAACCTTGCTGACGCATCATCAATTGACGGTGCATCAGTTATTGACGGTTCATCAGCATGGTCACAGAATGCGGTCACCCCGACGGAGGGATCGCCCGTGCCTCGACCGTTGCGTACCATCGCCGCCGCCTTCGCCCTGCTTCTCGTCACCGCCTGCAACTCCGCTTCCAGCGGCGGGAGTACGGCCACGTCCTCCGCACGCGGAGTCACCGCCGACACGATCAAGGTCGGCGGCATCGTCTCCATGACCACCGCGAGCGGCTACTCCAAGAAGGACACCGACCTCGGCGCCAAGGCGCGCTACGACCGGGCCAACGCCGAGGGCGGTGTCAACGGGCGCAGGATCGACTATCTGGGCGCCGAGGACGACGGCCAGGACCCGGCCAGGAACCTGGCGGCGGCCCGCAAGCTCGTCCAGCAGGACAAGGTGTTCGCCGTCTCCCCCATGAGCTCGGTCACCTTCGCCGGAGCGGACTTCCTCAACGGCCAGAAGGTGCCCACCGTGGGCTGGGGCACGCTCCCCTCGTTCTGCGGTCCGGCGCACATCTACGGCTTCAACGGCTGCCTCGTCCCGACCCCGGGCGGCACCCTCAACCAGACCTGGCCCGAGGGGCTCGCCACCGTCCTCGGCGGGGCGCGCGGCAAGTCGGTGGCGCTGATCGCCGGCGACAACGACGCCGGCAAGTTCGGCATCCGTACCTTCACCCAGGGTTTCAAGGCGGCAGGCTTCCAGGTCTCGTACGCCAAGGCCGCGGTGCCCGCGACCTCGATGCCCAGCGACTGGTCCGCGTACACGAAGGAGATCCTCCGCTCGGGCCCCGGCGGCGGCGCGCCCGACGCCGTCGTCTCCGTGATGCAGACCCCGTACAACATCGGTCTGTTCACCGCGCTCAAGCGGTCCGGCTACAAGGGTGTCATCTCCGACCCGACCGACTACGACCCCGGGCTGCTCGCGAAGGACGCGACACGGCAGGCGCTCGACGGGGTGCACGTACTGCTGCAGTTCCAGCCGTTCGAGGCGGACAGCCCCGCGATGCGCCAGTTCAAGGAGGACATCGAGAAGGCCTCGGGCGGGAAGGCCGTTCCGCTCAACATGCACATGCTGACCGGCTACATGAGCGCCGATCTCTTCCTCTCGATCGCCGCGAAGGCCGGAAAGGACCTGACCGTGGAGTCCTTCCAGAAGGCCGCAGCCGGCTTCTCCGACACCGGAACGCTGGTGGGCGACCGGGCCGAGCCCAAGGGGCAGAAGGAGAGCTTCGGCTGCGGGGCGCTCGTCCGGCTGAAGAACGGACGCTACGAGGTGGCCGTGCCGTTCAAGTGCTACCCGCCGATCCCCTTCGGCTAGGGCGTCGCCGTGGGTGACCTGCTGGGCTTCGTGCTGAGCGGTCTGGTCTCGGGCGCGCTGTACGCGCTGCTCGCGACCGGGCTCGTGCTGTCGTACTCCGCCTCCGGACTCTTCAACTTCGCGCACGGCGCCACCGCCTATCTGTGCGCGCTGGCCTTCTACGAGCTCCACTCCGGCTTCGGCTGGCCCGCCGTACCGACGGCGCTGCTGCTCGTGTGCGTCGTCGCGCCCGCACTGGGCTGGGGACTGGACCGGCTGATGTTCCGGAAGCTGGCCCGGGTCGGCGAGACGGCGCAGATCGTGGCCACGATCGGTCTGCTGGTCGCGCTGCCGGCGGCCGGTCTTTGGGTGGTCGAGCTCCTGGAGCGGGTCGGCGCCCCGGTCCAGCCCGCCGAGAACCAGTTCGGGCTGCCCGGTGTCGGCCCGAGCCCTGCGGTGTCCTGGCAGCCCCTCGACGGTGTCGGCGTCGACTCGAACCAGCTGATCACCTGGATCGCGGCGGCGCTCGTGGCGGCCGGGCTGTGGGTGCTGATGCGGCACACCCGGCTCGGGCTCCAGCTGCGGGCGGCCGTCGACAACCGCTCGCTGACGGAGCTGCGGGGCATCAGCGCGGACCGGCTGTCCTCGATCGCGTGGATGTTGTCGTCGGGTCTCGCGGGCCTCGCCGGGGTCCTCGCGACCCCGCTCCTCGGCCTCTCCGCCCACGACTACACGCTGTTCCTGTTCGTCTCCGCGACCGCAGCGGTGCTCGGGCGCTTCGTGTCGGTGCCGCTCGCGTTCGCGGGCGGGCTCGGGCTCGGGGTGCTGCAGAACCTGGTGGCCGGGTACGCGTCGTTCGCGGAGGACATCACCGGCTTCCGTACTGCGGTGCCGTTCCTGATCCTCTTCGGCGGCCTCGTCGTCCTGGCGCGGCGCCGGCGTGCGGCGGGCACCGCCGCCGCCGATCCGCCGCCGGTCGACTATCTCGCCGGGAAGGGCTGGGGCCGCCGGTGGGGCGTGTGGGCCGTCGCCGGCGGGCTGCTCGCCACGGCGTTCTACACGGTGACCACGCCGTTCTGGAGCGGGATCCTGGCGCAGGGCCTCGCGATCGGGCTGGTCTTCATGTCCTTCACGGTGGTCACGGGCCTCGGTGCGATGGTGTCGCTCGCCCAGGCGACGTTCGTGACGGGCGCGGCGCTGGTGGCGGGGCTGCTGATGAGCCGCGGCTGGCCCTTTGTGGCCGCGGCGGCGGTCGGCACGGTCGCGGCGGCGCTGCTCGGCGCGGTGGTGGCGCTGCCCGCGCTGCGGCTCGGGGGCCGGTCGCTGGCGCTGGCCACGCTGGCCCTCGCGTTCCTGGCGGACCAGGTGCTGTTCCAGGTGGGGTGGTTGCGGAACGGGGACACGGGCTGGGAGATCCCGCGCCCCGTCCTCGGCCCGGTGGACCTCGGTGACGACCGGGCGCTGGGGGTCGCTCTGGTGCTGCTGTGCGCGGCGGTCGTGTGGCTGCTGACCTGGCTGCGCGGCTCCCGGTGGGGCCGGGCGGTCCTGGCGGTCCGCTCGGCGCCGGAGGCCGCGTCGGCGTCGGGGGTGTCGGTGGTACGGACGAAGCTCCTGGTCTTCACGGTGTCGGCGGCCCTCGCCGGCTTCGGGGGCGTGCTGTACGCCTCGTACAACACCCGGATCACGGCGACGGACTTCACGGCGATGACCGGTCTGGTGTGGCTGGCGGTGGTGGTCGCGGCGGGGGTCCGGCGGCCGCAGTTCGCGGTGGTGGCCGGGCTGGTCTTCGCGGTGGTCCCCCATCTGATGGCGACGTACGTGACGGAGTCCGCGCACCTGCCGGTGATCCTCTTCGGTCTGGCGGGCCTGGCTCTCGCGAACGACCCGGACGGGTACTGCGCGGCGTGGCCGTCCCGGCGGGCGGCGCGGGGGCTCAGGCCGGGAGCCGTTCCCCCACCCCGCCCGTTCCCGAAACGGGGGGCGAGCCCCCGGGCCCCGGAGGGCGGCGGCTTCGCGCCGGGTGGCGCGTCCGCCGGGCCGGTCGGGACCACGTCACGAGGCGCGGGCGCCACGCGGGCCGATCACCGGCCGGACGAGGCGCCGGCAGACGTGCCTGTCGCCGGTGGCGCCGGCTTCGCGTCACGAGGCGCGGTCGGCGCCGCCGCGCAGAAGGTCGCCGACCCGCCCCCGTCGCGCGCGGGGTGGACGGCGGGGCCGTACGTCCACGCCGCCGGGGGTACGGGCCCAGGAAGGGCCGACGGCCTCGGCGAGGCACTGAGGGAAGGCGCCGCGCTCGAATTGCGCGGCATCCACGCGGGCTACGGCGGCGCGGCCGTGCTGCACGGGGTGGATCTCGGGGTGCGCGCCGGGGAGACGCTGGTGCTGCTCGGACCGAACGGGGCCGGGAAGTCGACCCTGTGCCGGGTGGCCGCGGGGCTCCTGCGGCCCGCCGAAGGGCATGTTCACGTACGAGGGGAGGACGCCGACCGGGACACGGCGGTCGCACGGGCCCGGCGTGGGGTGCGGCTCGCACCCGAGGGGCGGGGGATCTTCGCCGGGCTCTCCATCGAGGAGAACCTGGCCCTCCAGCTACCCGCGCCCGAGGACCGCGACGCCGTGTACGCGCGCTTCCCCGCACTCGCCGCCCGACGCTCCGTCGCCGCCGGCTCCCTGTCCGGCGGCGAGCAGCAGCTCCTCGCGCTCGCCCCGCTCCTCCACCGCCCGCCCGCCGTCCTCGTCGCCGACGAACCCTCCCTCGGGCTCGCGCCCCGCCTCGTGGACGAGGTCTTCCGTCTCCTCACCGAGCTGCGGGCGAGCGGCACGGCGCTGCTCCTGGTCGAGGAGAAGGCGGCCGAGGTGCTCGGTATCGCCGACACCGTCGCGTATCTCTCGCAGGGCGGGATCGCCTGGTACGGGCCGCGCTCCGAGGTGGACACGGACCGGCTCGCCGACGCGTATCTGGGAACGGGGGTCCGCCGATGACAAGTGCGATGCTCCACGCGGCCGGGATCGACGTCCGCTTCGGCGGCGTCCACGCCCTGCGCGACGTGACGATCTCCGTACGCCCCGGTGAGGTCTGCGGCCTCATCGGGCCGAACGGCGCCGGCAAGACCACGCTCTTCGACGTCCTGTCCGGGATCCGGCGGCCGGACGGCGGATCCATCGCGTTCGCGGGAGAGGACATCACCCGCCGCTCCCCCGTGTGGCGGGCCCGACGCGGCATCCGCCGGACCTTCCAGCGCCAGCAGCTCTTCGGACAGCTGACGGTGACCGACAACCTGGTGGTGGCCCAGGACTGGCGGCCGGGCGGTACGCGCCGCCATCGGGAGCGGGCCGCCGCCGTGCTCCGTGAGTGCGGGCTCGACGCTCTCGCGGAGTCGTATGCCGGGGCGCTGCCCGTCGGGCAGGCCCGCATGGTCGAGCTCGCCCGGGCGCTCGCCGACCCGCCGCGCGTGCTCCTCCTCGACGAGCCGGCCTCCGGCACGACCGCCGAGGAGCGCCGTCAACTCGCCGCCGTCGTCCGGCACATGGCCGAGGAGGAGAACTGCGCGGTGCTGCTGGTCGAGCACAACGTGGCCTTCGTGATGGAGCTGTGCGCACGCGTGGTGGTCCTGGACCTCGGCCGGGTCCTCGCCGAGGGGACGGCCGCCGAGGTGCGTGCGGACCCGGCCGTACGGGAGGCATATCTCGGCGCGGCTCCGGTCGCTGGTCCGGGCATGGTTCCCGGCGCCGTTCCCGGGGTACATCCGCAGACGCCTCCGGGCTCCGAGGAATGCCATGGGGTCTGAGATGGTTGACCGTGGGAGTACCACCCGACGACGTTAGGATCGACCGCACGTGAGCACGGACAACAAGGTCCCTTCCCTCACCCTGAACAACGGCGTGGAGATGCCGCAGCTCGGATTCGGTGTCTGGCAGGTGCCGGACGACGAGGCGACGCGCGCGGTGACCACGGCTCTGGAGGCGGGCTACCGCTCCATCGACACCGCCGCGATCTACCAGAACGAGACGGGCACCGGAAAGGCGATCGCCGCGTCCGGCATCGCCCGCGAGGAGCTGTTCGTCACCACGAAGCTCTGGAACAGCGAGCAGGGCCACGACTCGACCCTGCGGGCCTTCGACGCCTCCCTCGACAAGCTGGGTCTGGACTACGTCGACCTGTACCTGATCCACTGGCCGGTGCCGACGAAGGACGCCTACCTCGACACGTACCGCGCGTTCGAGAAGATCTACGCCGACGGCCGGGCGAAGGCGATCGGTGTCTCCAACTTCCTTCCGGAGCACCTGGAGCGGCTGATCGGCGAGACCTCGGTGGTCCCCGCCGTCAACCAGATCGAGCTGCACCCGCACCTCCAGCAGGCGGCCTCGCGCGAGGCCCACGCCGCGCACGGCATCGCCACCGAGGCCTGGTCGCCGCTGGGGCAGGGCAAGGGTCTCCTCGAGGTCCCGGCGATCGTCGCCGTCGCGCAGAAGCACGGCCGCACCCCGGCCCAGGTGGTGCTGCGCTGGCACCTGCAGGTCGGGAACGTGGTGATCCCGAAGTCGGTGACCCCGTCCCGTATCCAGGAGAACATCGACGTGTTCGGCTTCGAGCTGGACGCCGAGGACATGGCCGCGATCGCCGTCCTCGACGAGAACCGGCGACTCGGGCCGAACCCGGCCGAGTTCAACGTCGGCGCCTGAGCGCGCGGAGGGCCGGCCCGGTATCGGGCCGGCCCTCTCCCATGCCCCGGTGGTCGACCGCCCCGGTGGTCGACCACGGACAAGGAGTACGGACAGTGAGCGGTTCGCCCGCACCGGTCGAAGAGGGCCTCTACCGGGTACGGAACGTGGCCAGCGGGCTGCTCCTGGAGGTGTACCAGGGCTCGACCCGCAGCGGCGCGAACGTCCAGCAGGGCAAGGAGAACGGTTCGCCCGGCCAGCACTGGCACATCACGGCCGTCCCGAACGGCAGCGGCCTCTACCACCTGGTCAATGTGGCCGGCGGCAAACGGCTCGACGTGGCGAACGCCTCGACGGAGAACGGCGCCAACATCCAGCAGTGGAAGGCGAACAACTTCGGCGCGCAGGAATGGATCGTCGAGCAGGACCTCCAGTCACCCGGGACGGTCGCGCTGGTGAGTTTCATCAGCGGACTGCTCCTGGAGGTCGAGGACGGCTCGATGGACGACGGCGCCAATGTCCGGCAGTGGGAGGACACCGACTCGCCGTCCCAGTGGTGGCGGTTGGAGCCGGTGTCCTGACCCTCGGGGTCGCCGCTCAGCCCTTGCGGGCGGTGTGGACGGTCGAGGCCGACAGGTGGAAGAGGTCCGTGCGCCGGTGCAGGGAGAGCGGGTCCGCCGGGTCGAGCAGCCGGTCGACGCTCGCGCGGTCCTCGGCGTCGACCCGCTCGTCGAGCGGGTGCCGCAGGCGCGTGAAGTGGGCGACGATCTGATCGCGTACGACGTCGGGCACGGGGGCCGGGACGTCGGTCAGGAACGAGCGAGCGCCGCTGGGGGTGAGGCCGGCGGCCCCGAGCAGCGCCCGCCAGTCGTCCGGCTCGTCCTTGCTGTCCGGCAGTTCGGCCCGCATCTCGGCGAACCAGTCGGCGTGGGCGGCCTCGATCCTGGTCTCCAGGCCGGACCGGCCGAAGCCGATGTTCGCGGGCAGATGGCGGGCGTAGAGCCCGCCCTCGACGAGGGCGATCAGACCGCCGGGGCGCAGCAGGCCGGCGAAGGCGGCGAGGGCGGCCCGCTGGTCGCCGATGTGGTGGGTGGAGTTGCCGGCCCAGATCAGGTCGGCGTCGCCCAAGGAGTCGAAGTCCTCCGGGAGTTCGGCGTGCAGCGTGGTGACCCGGCCGGCCAGGCCGCGGGCCTCGGCGCGGCCACGGGCGCGCTCCAGGAGCTCCGGGGACGCGTCCACGGCGACCACTTCGGCGGCCGGGAAGGCATCGGCGAGCAGGGTGGACACGACACCGGGGCCGCTGCCGACGTCGAGGATCCGGCGGACGCCGACGGCCGGGACGAGCTCGCCGAGCCACGCGGCGGCCCGGGTGTAGAGGGGGCTGTGGAGTTCGGCCTGGCGCTCCATGAGCGGTGCCATCGCGGCCCAGTCGAGGTGCGTGCTGTTGTGGTCGTGAGTCATGGCGCCAGCCTGCGTCCAGCCCCCGCGAAACGCGAGAACAGTTGCCGTTCCGGCAACAGATTTCACTCCCGCCGGCGATGCTCCTGCGGGCTGACCCCCCGTACCCGCTTGAAGGAGGCGCTGAGCGCGAACGCGCTGCTGTAGCCCACCTGCCGGGCCACGGACTCGATGGTCGCGTCCGTCTCGCGCAGCAGATCGGCTGCGAGCGCGAGGCGCCAGCCGGTGAGGTACGCCATCGGCGGCTCGCCGACGAGCTCGGTGAACCGGCGCGCGAGTCCGGCCCGCGACGCGCCCGCCTTGGCCGCCAGCGAGGCGACGGTCCAGGGGTGGGCCGGGTCGTTCTGGAGCAGCCTCAGGGCCGGGCCGACGACGGGGTCGGCCATGGCGCGGTACCAGGCCGGGGCCTGTGCTCCCGGCCGGGAGAACCAGGCCCGGACCGCGGCGATCAGGAGCAGGTCGAGGACCCGGTCGAGGACGACGCTCTGTCCGGGGTCGTCGCGGGAGATCTCCTCGTCCAGGAAGGGCATGAGGGGGCAGTTCCACACGTCGGCCGGCAGGTGCAGCAGCTCCGGCAGCGCGTCGAGCAGCCGCCGGCTGACCTCGCCGTCCATCTGGTAGGTGCCGACGAGCAGGGTGGTGGAGCCGTCGAGGGCGTTGCCCCAGCTCCGTACGCCGAGGTGCATGGCTTCGGCGAGCGGCTCGCCGCTCAGGGTGGTGCAGACGCCGCCGGGACCGATCACCGCCCGCGGCGGGGCGTCCGGGGCGTCGGCGACGATGTACGGCTCGGGGCCGCGGGCGATGGCGATGTCGCCGGGCCGCAGCAGGACGGGCTCGCTCCGCGCGGGGACGATCCAGGCCTCGCCCTCGGTGACGCACATCAGGCAGAGCGGTGCGTGGTCCTCGATCCGGACCGACCACGGCGGCTCCATGATCATCCGGAGCAGGAAGGCCCCTTTGGCCCGCGGTCCGTCGAGGAGTCCGGCGAGAGCGTCCATGGGTCGCAAGCGTAGACGGACGCGTATGGGAGTGAGTCTGTGGAGCATGGGAAGAAGGCCGCGGGCCCGCGAGTCTTGAGGACATGACGACGAACACGAACGACACGCAGACGGTTCTGGTGACGAGCGCGACCGGCAAGACGGGCCGGCGGGTGGCGGAGCTCCTCGCGGCCCGCGGCGCGACCGTCCGGGCGGGCTCGCGCTCCGGTACGACCCGATTCGACTGGGAGGACGTGAGCACCTGGGCCCCGGCTCTGCGGGGCGCGGACGCGGCGTATGTGAGCTACTACCCGGACCTCGCCGCGCCGGGCGCGGTGGAGGCGATGCGGACCCTCGGCGAACTGGCCGTGGCGAACGGGGTGCGGCGGCTGACGCTGCTGTCCGGGCGTGGCGAACCGGAGGCGGTCCACGCGGAGGAGGCGCTGCGCGAGTCCGGGGCGGAACTGACCGTCGTACGTGCCTCGTTCTTCGCGCAGAACTTCAACGAGGGCGCAATGGCGGAGGGCGTCGCGGCGGGCACCATCGCGTTCCCGGCGGGCGACACGGCCGAGCCGTTCATCCACGCCGACGACCTGGCGGAGGTGATCGTCGAGACCCTGAACGGCGACGGCCACGCGGGGGTGGTCCATGAGGTGACCGGTCCGCGGCTGCTGACCTTCGCGGAGGCGGCTGCGGAGGTCTCCCGCGCCTCGGGCCGTGAGGTCACGTACGTCCCGATGAGCGAGAGCGAATACACCTCGCTGCTCCAGCAGTTCGGGCTGCCCGAGCCGGACGCGCAGTGGTTCTCGGCGCTCTTCTCGATGCTGCTCGACGGCCACAACGCGTCGGTGACGGACGGGGTGAAGCGGGTCCTGGGCCGCGAGCCGCGCGACTTCACGGCCTTCGCGACGGAGGCGTGGCGGGCTCCGGGAGCGTAGCTCCGTAGCGGGCCGCCATGAGGGCGACGGTCTCGGTGATCCGGGCGCGGAGTTCGGCGGGTTCGAGAACCTCGATCTCCGCGCCCAGAGTGAGGAAGGTGTCGTGGGCGTGGGTGAGGGACTCGATGGGGAGGGTGGCGCGGGTCCAGCCGTCCGGCTCCGGGGAGCCGGTCGCGGCGAGGGCCCGGGCGGCTTCGCCCGTGAGGCGTTCCGCGCCGTCCGGGGAGAGCCTGACGAGCGCGTCGCCGCCGTGGAGCCGGGCGCGGAAGGCGGCCTGGTGGTCCGTCCAGTACGCGGTCAGGGAGAAGTCCGGGGGGATCTCGAACTCCTCCTCGGTGACGCCGAGTTCGAGGATCTGGTCGACCCGGTAGGTGCGCGGCCCGGGGCCTGCGACCAGGTACCAGCGGCCGGCCTTGAGGACGAGTCCGTACGGTTCGAGGCGCCGGTCGACGTCGGTGGGGTCCTTCCAGCGGCGGTAGCGGACGGCGAGGACCCGGCCGGCCCGTACGGCCTCGGCGACCTGGGGCAGGAAGGGTGCGTCGGTGTCCTCCGCGTACCAGCCGGGTGCGTCGATGTGGAACCGGGCTCGCAGCCGGTCGACATGGTCGCGCAGCGGCGCCGGCAGGGAGGCCCGCAGCTTGAGCTGGGCGTCCACGAAGTGCCCACCGAGCCCGAGTTCGGCCGCGGCCCCGGGAATCCCGGCGAGAAAGAGCGCCTCGGCCTCGCCCGTGTACAGATCGGTCAGTCGGGAGCGGTGGCCGGCGAGCAGCTGGTAGCCACCGGAGTGGCCCGCGTCGCCGTAGAGCGGCACTCCGGCCGCGTGCAGGGACTCGACGTCGCGGTAGATCGTGCGAACGGACACCTCCAGCTCGTCGGCGAGCTGGGCGGCGGTCATCCGGCCCCGGGTCTGGAGCAGCAGAAGGACGGAGATGAGCCGGCTGGACTTCACTGACACAAGATGTCAGTGAAGCCCTTCTACAGTCCAGCCATGACCTCCACAGAGACCTCTCGTCCGTCCACGACGCACGGCTTCTCCTTCCTCGACGGCGACTGGCACGTCCACAACCGCCGCCTCGCCGACTTCCTCGATCCCGACAGCGGATGGGAGGAGTTCGACGGCCACACCACGGGCCGGCTCTTCTGGCACGGCCGGGCCCATGTCGACGAGATCGTCTTCCCCTCGAAGGGGTTCAGCGGGCTGACGCTGCGGCTGTACGAGCCGGAGACGGACGAGTGGACCCTGAACTGGTCCAACAGCCGTACGGGCCGCCTGGATCCACCGGTCAGGGGACGCTGGTCCGAGGACGGCACGGGAGAGTTCCACGGCGTGGACGTCCACGAGGGCAAGAACGTACGGGTGCGCTTCCGCTGGTCGCACATCTCGTCCACCACCGCCCGTTGGGAGCAGGCGTTCGCCCTCGACGGCGGGCCGTGGGTGACGAACTGGGTGATGGACTTCAGTCGCGCCTGACGGGCCGCCGGTAGGACACCAGCCGGTATTCGGGGTCGTCACGGGGGCGGTCCTGGTCCGGCAGCGCGGCGAGTTCGGCGACGAGCGCGGCCGTCGTCTCCGGGGAGCCGCCGAACCACGAGGCGAAGTAGCCGCGGCGCAGCTTCTCCACGGTGCCGCGCGGGGTGTTGCCCTGGTCGTGGCCGGTGAAGCGGGTGGCGCCGGCCGGTTCGAGGCCGAGCGCGGCCGCGTGGGCCGCGATCCGGTCGGCCCGGTCGGAGCTCTTCTCGTACGACCGGTGAGGGGCGAGGACGGCGTCGATGTCGCTGCCGACGTCGTGGGCGGCGTCCTTGTCGACCGTGGCCATCAGGACGCCGCCGGGCCGCAGCACACGGGCGGCCTCGGCGACGATCGCGTCCGAGAACGGGACCAGGTGCAGCAGCCAGACGGCGCTGACCGCGTCGACGGAGGCGTCCGGGAGAGGCAGGCGCCGGGCGTCGGCGAGAACGACCCCGCCCGGTACGCGCCGCCCCGCCCTGTGGGCCATCCCGGGCGCGGCGTCGGCGCCGTACACGCGCAGGCCCGGTCGGGTGAGCCGCTCGGTGACGAGGCCGGTGCCGCAGGCGAGGTCGAGCAGGGTGCGGGCGCCGGGCGGGACCAGGCGCAGGACGGCGTCCGCCGCCGCCCGAGCGCGAGGCACACCGCCGCGCGTCTCGTCGTAGCGGTCCGCCTCGGCGTCGTAGTCCAGCAAGGTCTCCCCCATGGGGGAGAGCCTAGTTCGTGGCGGTCAGTTCGCCCCGTGCCCGGGGGCGATGGTCTCGATCCGGGTGGCCAGCTCGAAGTCCTTCTCCGTGACCGCGGGTCCGGCGGAGTGGGTGTTCACGGATACGGCGACGGTGTTGTAACCGAGCGTCAGATCGGAGTGATGGTCGAGCTCCTGCTGGATCTGCGCCACGTGGACGACCATCGCGGTGGCCGCGAAGTGGTCGCCGAGGCGGTAGGTGCGGGTGATCCGGTCGTCCGTCAGGGACCAGCCGGGGAGCTCTCGCAGGCGGTCCTCGATCTCCTTCTGCGACAGCGGCTCTGTGGGCATGTCCGTACTCCCTCCGGTCGGGGTTGCTGACGGTGACGATACGGTCCCGGGGACTCGATACCCGGGCCGACACCTGGGATACCGTCTGGCCATGACAACAGTCGCGAGCGACAGGGGAGTGGGGCCGCTGCTGCGCGGCTGGCGCGAACAGCGGCGGCTGAGCCAGTTGGAGCTGGCTCTGCGGGCCGATTCGTCGGCCCGGCACATCTCCTTCATCGAGACGGGTCGCGCCCGGCCGAGCGAGGAGATGATCCTGCGCCTCGCCGGGCACCTGGACGTACCGGTCCGGGAGCGCAACGCGCTACTGCTCGCGGCCGGGTACGCCCCGCGGTACAAGGAGTCGACGCTCGACGACCCGCGGCTGGGAACCCTGCGGGAAGGCATCGAACAGCTGCTGCGCGGGTACGACCCGTACCCGGCGCTCGTCGTGGACGGCGCGTACACGGTGGTGGCGGCGAACGAGAGCATCGGCGTGCTGCTGTCCGGCGTGGCGGAGCATCTGCTCACCCCGCCGCTGAACGCGATGCGGATCACGCTGCATCCGGAGGGGCTCGCGCCGCGGATCAGGAACCTGCGGGAGTGGCGCGGGCATCTGCTGGCCCAGATGGAGCGGCAGATCGCCCTGTCCCGCTCGGAGCCGCTGCGGAAGCTGTACGAGGAGGTGGCGGCGTACCCGCTGCCGGCGGGCACCTCGGACCCCGACGACCGGGAGGCCCCGGAGCCGTACCCGTACTTCGCGCTGCCGCTGCGGATCGAACACGACGGGCGGGTGCTGTCGTTCGTGTCGTCGATCTCGACCTTCAACACACCGATGGATGTGACGGTCGCCGAGCTGGCCATCGAGACGCTGCTCCCGGCCGACCCGGCGACGGTCGCGTACCTGCGGTCGCTCAGGGAGTAGTGGCGCGCAGGGCCGACCACTGGAGTCCGGCGAATCCGGCGACGACGGCGGCCTGCATCGGGATCCACACCAGACCGGCGGTGGAGGGCTCCAGCCAGGCGACGAGGGCGACGACGCTCAGGACGGCCCAGAGAGCGTTGACGTCGATCACGAGCTTGACGCCGAGGGCGGGCGGCTGCGGGCGGCTCGCGAGCCAGGCGACACCCGCCGCGTACAGGGTGAGGAGGAGGCCGAGTTCGAGCAGCAGACCGGAGTCGAGGCCGAGCAGCTCGCCCAGCGGTCCGGAGGCGGCGAGGTAGGCGAGGCCGTTGCCGCCGGTGACGACGGCGTCGAGGGCGAGGAACCGGCGCACCATCGACTGCGGCTGGGTGGTGCGGGAGAGACCGGCGAGCAGGGCCTGGGACATGACGGATCACCCTCCGTGGGGATGGTTCTGCGGGTGGTGGGACCGGAGCTCGGCCGGAGTGCGCCGTCCGAGTTCCGGTGGACACCACGATGCCGCCGCGCTCGGCGCGGGTCGATTACGTGCGAGGTAATGCGGGGCCGCGCGGGGCCTCGACCGAGAGTCTGGTCGCCCCCGCACCAGGGAGCCACGACGTCCGCCGAAGTTCGCCTTCGTCCGCTGGATGTCGCCGTAGGTGGCTCCCTGTGTGGCTCCCTCGGGGAGCCACACAGGGGCGCCGACATCTGCCTTGCAAGTTCGATCAGTTGCGGCGTCAGCGGTGGATGCCTGCTGAGCCATCGGTCATGAGAGGTAGCTCAAGGCTGCTCGCGTCCGCTGCCGTTGATGTCAGGCGTGGATCTCAGCTGTCGAACAGATCCGGATGCGGGCAGGGCTCCAGTGGGGTCCCGCGGCCGGTCAGCCCACTTCCACCAGACGTGCCGGTTCGAGCAACCCCAGACCGTGCGGCAGGTGCGCCGGTCGTCGTCCTCACGTCGGCACAGAACGAAGGTGCCGCACTCCAACGGACTGTCGCAGGCAGGGCAGATCGGCATTGAATCGGTTGGCATCCTTCTCCCGGGCTGAGTGGAGAGAAACACCCCATCCTGCCTGACCGCCACCCCTGGGGGCGAACCAGTAGGTGGGGGCCCGCTGACCTGCGGCTTCCGGGATCACCCTCGTAGCGGGCCTGTCACTGTTGGTCGCCGGTCACCCCTGAGCCTCCTCCCACGGCGCGCAGAGGGCCCGGCGCAGGTGAGCCGACCCCCGAACAGTGAGCGGTGACACCCGGTCGGGCCGGGGCTACCCGGCTACTGACGCCCGGCGCCGCCCGTCCCGTCTGCCGTCGACCCACACACCGTGGAGCGGGCGCGGGTCCTGGCGTCCAGGTGGAGCAGGGCCGCCCCAGGCAGTACGGCCGGGCCCCCGCTCCACCGTTGCCGGAAACGGGGGGAGGCGCGCGGTCAGCCGGCGGTGCGATCCGGGTCGGCGGCGTGCGCTTCGGCGAACGTGCCGCCTTGAGAGACACGCGGCAAGATCAACCTACTGGCGTATCAGAGGGCCGCATCGTACGAACCTCCCGCGCTGCCACCAGGGGCGCCCGACAGCAACAGGCTGTTCACCTCCCGCTTCCCCTACTCCGGCGAGGTCGTTCTCGGCATTGTCACCGACATCGCCAAGGCATCCAGCACGATCACCGGTCGGCCAGGTCGTCGGAGGTGCCCAATCCCGGAGATCGCTTCGCCGTCGCCGGGTCGTGGGTATTGTTCGCGCCGTGGCGGCGGGGGCCGCACGGAGGACGCGGGGAGCTCACATGGAACGGCGCAAGGACCGGGCGCGGATGGTCGCGGCCGGGGACGACCACCGGGTGACACCCGCGGAACTCTTCTTCGACCTGGTGTTCGTGTACGCGATCACTCAGGTCACCGCGCTGATGGCGGCCGACCCGACGCCGATGCGGGTGGTCGGGGCGATGATCGTGCTTGCACTGCTGTGGTGGTGCTGGTGCTGCTTCGCCTGGCTGGGCAATGTCGTACGGGCCGACGCCGGCGCCCTGTTCGCGGTGCTCGTCGTCGTGATGGCCGTCGTCTTCATCGTGTCGCTCGTGGTGCCCGAGGTGTTCGCGGACGCACCCGGCGGGCTCTCGGCTCCGCTCCTCTTCGTGCTCTGCTACGGCGCCGTGCGCACGCTCCATCTGGTCTCGTACTGGATCTCCAGCCCCGACGACACCGCCCTGCGGGCCACCCTGCGCCGCACGGCGCTGCTGTCCGTGGCGCCGCCGCTGGTGCTGCTGCTGATCGGCTCCGCGTACACGGGCAACGTCCAACTGCTGCTGTGGCTGGGCGCGGTGGTCATCGACTACGGCGGGATCTACGTCACGGGAGCCTCCGGCTGGCGGGTCAACTCCCCCGGGCACTTCTCCGAGCGGCACGGGCTGATCGTCATCATCGCGCTCGGCGAGTCGATCGTGGCGATGGGCGTGGGAGTGTCCGGCTTCCCGATCACGGTCGCGGTCCTGGGCGCCGCCGCGGCCGGGCTGCTCCTCTCGGCCGCGCTCTGGGCGCTGTACTTCCGGCGGCTCGCGGAGGGGGCGGAGCACCGGCTGGAGGCGCTGGAGGGCGACGAGCGGACCCGGTTCGGCCGGGACGTGTACACCTTCCTGCACCTTCCGCTGGTCGCGGGTGTGGTGCTGTGCGCGCTCGGGATGAAGAAGGTCCTGCAACAGGTCGCGGACACCGGCCACTACGGCCTCTCCGAACCGCTGCACGGCGTCGTGGCCTGGTCGCTGACCGGCGGTGTCGGCGTCTTCCTGCTCGGCGGCGCCGCGATCGTGATGCGCACCTCGGGCCGCCGGCCGACGGTCCTCGCCGTGGGCGGGGTGTGCGCGCTGGCGGCCGGCGCTCTCGTCGGTCTGGTCCCGGCCCTGGTGGCACTGGTCCTCCTCGCCGCCGGTCTGACGACGCTGGTCACCCTGCACGGCAGGGGCACCGCGGGGAAGAGCGTCCACGAAGCCGTCTGAAGGCGGGGGAGGATGAGCCCTCCCGGACTCAGTACGCGGCCTTGCGGTGCTGGATGAAGCCGCGCAGCCGGGTCGTGTCGGCGGCCGTCCAGCCCTCGGGCGGGGCGATCGCCGCCCAGCCGTCGACGGCGCCCGCGCCGTAGCGGTGGCCGTGCGGCGCCTGCACCCCGTACGAGACGGCCATGTCGATCGAGGTCTGCCAGAAGGCCACGAAGGGGAACCAGTCGATCTCGGGCGTGATGTCCGGGCCGAGCGGGTGGTCGAGCCACTCGGGACGCTCCAGGAGGAGGTCCGGCGACCACCAGACGATCGGGTCCGAGGCGTTCTGCAGATAGACCGCACGGGGCCACTCCCAGCGGGCCGGGGGCCGGGCGAGGTCAGCCCGCGGGAACTGCGCGAAACGCACCTGCGCACCGCCCTCGTACTGCGGGCGCCACACCGGGCTGCCGGGGTCGCGGTCGCGGCGGATCTCCTGCGACGTCGGGGAGAAGTTGGGGGTACCGAGGAGCAGGGCCCCGTCGGTCCGGGCGAGCAGGTCGTCGGGGCCGTCGAACGAGGCCTCGACGGCGTAGGCGCCGAGACTCTCGCCGGTGACGAGGAGCTTGGGCCGGGCCTCGGCGGGGAGCGCGTCGAGGCGGGCGCGCACGGCCCGGACGAGTTCGCGGGTGGCCTGGCCCGCCTTCTCCTTGTCGACGAGGAACGAGACCCAGCTGGGCAGGTACGAGTACTGGACGGCGACGATCGCGGTGTCGCCGCCGTACATGTACTCCAGCGGCTCGGCGACGTTCGGGTTCACCCAGCCGGTGCCGGTGGTGCCGGCGATGACGAGCACCCGGCGGTCGAAGGCGCCGGTACGTTCCAGTTCGCGTACGGCGAGTGAGGCCTGGGCCCTGAAGGGGCGCTCGTCCTCGAACGCGGCGGGCACCGCCGAGGGGATGTAGACGCGGACCGGGTCGAGGGCGGGGCGCCCGCTCCAGGCGGTGATCCGGTCGCGCGTCGGTACGGCGCCGGTGAAGTTGCGGCCCTGGTGGCCGAGGTTCTGCCAGCGGAGCAGGGAGCCCGGGCCGCCGGAGACGTACCGCGAGACGGGTGGGTGGATGCCGTCCTTCGTGCCGCCGTTGGTGACCTCGGCGATCCGGTCGGCGACGTCGATGACCCCCCGGTCGAAGACCACGTCCCGGACGCCGACGAGCACGACGAGGGTGGAGAGCACCGCCCCGACCGTGAAGGCGACGGGCTTGGGCAGGAGCCGGCCCAGCAGCCGGATCAGCTTGGCTGAGCCGAGGCGGACGGCGCGGGCGACGAGGAGGAGCGCGAGCCAGAGCCCGATCGCCATCAGCGCGATCATCGGGGTGTGCCAGGTGAGGGCGGGCGGCAGACCTTGCAGGACCCGGAGCTGACGTTGCATCTGGGCGCTCTCGGAGATCAGCCAGATCGAGACGACGGGGGCGACGACCCAGTACACCTGCCAGCACCTGCTCCGCGCACGCTCGCCGGGGCG
Source organism: Streptomyces sp. NBC_01353 (assembly GCF_036237275.1). GTDB lineage: Bacteria > Actinomycetota > Actinomycetes > Streptomycetales > Streptomycetaceae > Streptomyces. The sequence goes on from NZ_CP108352.1 coordinate 1,688,959, forward strand.
CCGGCGTACGAGCGCCCGGAACAGCCAGGCGAGGGCGGAGCCGAGTGCGTAGCCGATGGCGGCGGTGATACCGCCGACGAGCCCTTGGAGGTACCAGGGGCGCGGGACGAGCGAGGGCGTGAGGGAGGACCAGAAGAAGAACGTGGCGACGCAGAGTGCGGTGAGATCGGGCCAGCGGCGGATCAGGTACGAGGGGTCGGGGCGGTCCCAGTAGGGGTGCCGGGCGACGGCGAGGAGTCGTATGCCGAACGGCTTCGGCCGGTCGGCGGGGCCGGCGGACCGATCGGGGGTGGTGTGCCGGTCGGCCGAGATCATCGGATGATCCTCGTCCACGGCGCACCGCTCCGCAACTCCGCCCGCCGGCCCGGTCCTAGCGGGCGGGACGCTCCTCGCGGGCGGGTTCCGGCGCGCGGGCCGGGGCGCGTTCCGGCTCGGCGGACGCGCCGCGTGCGTTGCGGGCGGCCTCGGCACGCAGCAGGGCGCGGAGGACGGCGAAGGGGTCGACGGGCATGACGAAGCTCCTTGCGGTGGGGGGTGGTGAGGGGCTGCGAGAGGTACGGGCCTCTCAGCAGCGCATCACCACACACCGCAGGGCGTCGTCGCGCGGGCTCGGTGCGGGTACGGGTGCGGGTGCCCCGACGGCGATGTCGGAACCTGTCGGTCCGCGACGCCGACCGCTGTCGCGGGGTGCGGCCCCGTGGCGCGAGCGGTTCCGGGAGACCGGGGCGGCTGCCTCGGCCTCGCCCGCCTCGTGGGTCTCCGCACCGGGGTCGGCCGCGCCGGAAGTGGCGGGCAGCACCTCGGTGGCTTCGGGGCCTCCGCCGCCGTACGCCCCGAAGAGGGCGGCCAGCACGAGCAGCACCGGAACCACGACCCGCCGCAGGGCGGCTGCTCCGGAGCGCTGTCGCCGGCGGGCGGTGTGCCCGGCCGAGGCGTCTGCGCGGGGTTCGCCGTGTCCGGCAGGGGCGCCCGCGCGGGGTGCGCCGTTCTCGGCCGCGTCGCGCACCGCCTCGCCCGCCGGGACGGCGGGTTCGGTACGCGACACGGGAGCAGGGCTCACGGAGATGCGTACTGCCCCGTGACGGGCCCGACGTGCCGGGGCGGGCGGCGATTCCGCCCGGGCGGCCTACGCGGAAGCGCCGGAATTCACGCGCTCGGACGCGCCGTCGGCCGCCTGCGTCGGACCCGGCACGCAGCCGGAGTCCGGGCTCGGCACCACCGCGACCGGCTCGGTCTCCCGCCGTACCTTGCGGGCCGACATCCACGCGTACACGAGCACACCCGCGAAGAGGAACAGCACGCCCTGGTACACCGCTGCGTATCCAGAGCCCGCGACGAGCCACATGGAGAAGCCGAAGGCGGCCGCGGCCAGGACCCCGTCGCGGATCAGACGGGCGCGGTCGACGCGCTCGGACCGGCCGGAGAGCAGGAAGTAGATCTGGGCGGCGGTGGACAGCAGGTACGGGACGGTGGCGGTGAAGGTGGTGACGAGGACGAGGATCTCGAAGACGCCCTCGGTGCCGAACGTGTAGTTGTAGACCGTCAGCAGCGAGGCGAGAACGACGGTGACGATCACACCGACCGTCGGGACGCCGCGCCGCTTCTGGGCGAAGACCTTCGGGAAGAGTCCGTCGCGCGCCGCCGCGTAGGGGGTCTGGGCGCTCAGCAGGGTCCAGCCGTTGAGCGCGCCGACCATGGAGACGAGGGCCATGCAGGCGATGGCTGTGCCGCCCCACGAGCCTCCGAACATGGCGTTCACGGCGTCCGAGAACGGCGCGGAGGATGCGACGAGCCGGTCGTGGGCGACTGTGCCGAAGACGGCGAGCGTGCCGAGGAGGTAGATCGCGGCGGCGCCCAGGGTGCCGAGGACGGTGGCGCGGCCGACGTTGCGCCGGGGGTCGCGGACGTCGCCTGCGCTGACGGCCGCCGACTCGACGCCGAGGTAGCTGAAGAGCAGGATCGCGGCGGAGGCGGAGACCGCGCCGAGCGCGCCGCCCTCGCCCGCCTGGAACGGTCCGAGGTTGGCGCTGTCGAAGAAGAACAGTCCGCCGACGGCGACCAGCAGGAGCGGGACGAACTTGAGGACGGTCGCGACGAGCTGCACCGCCCCCACGTACCGGGTCCCGGCGAGGTTGGCGAGCGCCGGCAGCCACTGGAGCGTGAGCGCCGCGGCGATGGTGGCGAGCTTCGACTCGTGGACGGGGATCAGCACGTCGAGGTAGCCGACCGCGGCCACGGCGAGGGCCGCGTTGGAGACCCAGGCGGTGATCCAGTACGACCAGGCCGCGAGGAATCCGGCGAAGTCGCCGAAGGCGGCGCGGGCGTAGACGTACGGGCCGCCGGTCTGCGGGTGGCGGTGGGCGAGCCGGCCGAAGACGAGGGCGAGAGCGATCGCGCCGAGGGTGAGGACGCCGAAGGCGAGCAGGCTGATCGTGCCGAAGGGGGCGACGGAGGCGGGGAGCAGGAAGATTCCGCCGCCGATGATGTTGCCCATGACCAGGGCGGTGGCGATCGGCAGTCCGAATCGCCGGGCGTGCTTGGTCTCTTCTGCGGACTGTTCGGATAGGGCCGTGCTCATGGGGGGTGGTGCGCCTCTCGTCGTGCAAACCCGACCATGGTCCGGCAGGCGAGACGCCCCACCAAATCAGTTGTTTTTGTCCGGTCCGGCGGCACCCTTGACCGGAAGAAACGCTTCCGCATCGCTCGTGGGCAGGGAAATCTCCAGCGGCACCTGCGGCCCCACGCACTCCCGCAGCCAGCGGCGCAGCACCCGGTGGACCTGCTCCGCGCCCACGAGTTCGGCGCCGGCCTCGACCGGCGCCGAGAAGTCCACGGGCGAGAGCAGGAAGGGGCGCGACTGCTCGCCGCCGAGCCCGCCGTGCGAACCGATCTGCTCCTCGAAGGCGTGCACGGTGCCCGTCGCCGGGTCGTACATCGAGTTGACCATGATGTCGGCGACGTGCCGGAACCCGTCCGTGCGCCGTACCGCGTCCGCCGCGCCCCGCCCGAAGACCGCGAGCGGCCCGTCGTCGGCGAGTTCGGCGACCGGAACCTCCGCGCCGTCCCGGCCGAGCACGACCGAGCCGTGCTCGGCGCTCGCGACCAGCAGGAAGCCGATGCCGGGGTGGTTGGCAAGGGTGCGCAGCAGCGCGGGGTGACGGCGCTCGATCTCCTCGCGGGTCATCCGGTGCGGCACCCCGGGGAAGGAGATGAGGCCCAGGTTGCCGGAGGCGAGCACGACGGGCCCGGCCTTGTCGGGCACCGTTGCTCCCTCGGCCTCCTCGGCGTACTCGTCCACCGGCCGGTGCAGCGCGCTGCGCAGCGCGTCGCGAGCGGCGTCCCTGGCCTCCGAGCCGCTGCGGGTGCGCCGGACCCGGCGCGGTACGGGTAGCCCGCATCCGGCGCGTACGAGATCCCGCAGGGTGAGCCCGTAGGCGCCCTCGAAGGTCTCGCCGGGGCTCTGGCCGTGGTCGGAGAGGAGCACGATCCGGTACGGGCGGGGCGCGTGCTCGGCGACCTTGGCGATCAGCGCGAGCGAGCGGTCGAGCCGGGCGAGGACGCGGTCGGTGTCGTGGCCGTGCGGGCCGGAGTGGTGGGCCACCTCGTCGTAGGCCACGAGGTCGGCGTAGACGGCGGTCCGCCCGGCCAGCATGTCCCCGATCACCGAGGCGACGACGACGTCACGCTCCACGACGGTGGCGAAGGCGCGGATGAAGGGGTAGGTGCCGCCGCGCGAGACCCTCGGGGTCTCCTTGCGCAGCCGTGCCCGGATCGACTGGACCATCTCGCGCGCGGCCTCTGCGACGAACGAGCCGGCCGTACGGACGGCGTTGGCGGGGTCGGAGAAGTAGGTGAAGTAGCCGGCGCGTGAGCGGTTGCGCCGACCGCGGCGGGCGGCCATCGACAGGACGAGGGCGAGCTGGTCGGCGCCGCCGCTGAAGAGGTTGCCGCGGGAGGCGCCGTCGACGGTCAGCAGCCCGCCGTCCCCGGTCCGCTCGATGGCGCGCCGCTGGATTTCGACGGCGCTCGCGGGGCGGTTGGAGACCATCAGCCGCCGGGTGTCCTTCTCGTACCAGCGGAAGGCGGGCACGTCCTCGTTGGACCCGTGCAGGATGCCGAGCTGGCTGGCGCCGGTCTGGCTGGACCAGTCGGTGCGCCAGGGGGTGAGCCGGTGGGAGCTGTCGAGCCAGTCGGCGACGGTGGGCATCAGCCCGTCCGCGACGGCGTCGCGGAGCACCCGGTGCCCGACGCCGTCGAGTTGCAGGAAGAGCGTGCCGGGGGCGGGTTCGGGGCCTCCCCCTGCGCCTGGCGGCGTGGGGGGACCCCCAGCCACGGCTCGGGGGCGCTTGCGGTCGGCGAGCCGGTAGAGACGACGGCGGTAGGCGTCGTCGTCGCGGACCGCGAGGGCGGTGGAGGTGGCCGAGGCGACGGCCGACATCACGGCGGCGACCACGACGGCGTTCTCCGGGTCGGCGGCGCCACGGCCGTCGGGGATGAGCCAGAGCGCGATCAGCAGCAGGGAGCCGTTGAGGAAGAACACCAACAGGCCGAGGACCAGGGCCGGTACGAGCAGCAGCGCCCGGACGATCACGGGCCACACCAACGCGCTGAGGAGACCGAACGCGCCGGCGCCCCAGGCGGCGGTGAGCGCGGTGCGGGTGATGCTGTCGCCGTCGGCGGACTGGAGTTGGAAGTCGGGCAGCAGTCCGGCCAGGGCGAGCATCGTCAGGGTCGACACCGCCCAGACCACGACCACCCGCACCAGCGCGCTCCCTGCGGTCCGCCAGCGGCCGGCGGTACGCCATCGCCCGTCACCCACGCGTGGTTCACCTTTCACCCGTTTCCTGCCTCAAGCGTGGCACATCACCCAGGGGGCATGGTCAGGGCGGGAAAGGGGCGCTAACAGCCGTCGTAGCCGGCGGTGGGCATGGAGAGGCGGCGGTGCACATCGGCCTTGGCCGCGGCGTCGTACACCGGCTCGTCGAGACCCGCGGTCTCCAGTCGTACGCCCCGTCGGTCGCACTCCGCGAAGAACGCCGGCACGTCGGTCAACGCCCGTGCGAGCACCCGTTCGTTGGGGGCGACGAAGAGGTCGACGTGTCCGGCGTCCACATCGGCCCAGAGCGCGGCGTGGTCGGGCCGGATCCCGTAGCAGAGCAGTTGTCTCGCCACGACGTAGCCCTTGTGGTGGGCCCAACGGTCGCACATCTCGTGCTGGCTGCGCGTGTCGACCAGGAAGGGGTCGCTGTCGAGTTCCTCGAGCGGGGTGAGGCTGGCGATCGCCGCCACCCGAACGTCGTCCATGGACCGACCCTACTCCGAACCGGCTCGGGCGAGGAGGGCGTCCCCTCCCACCGTCCCCGCGCCTCACGGTGGCGAGGAGTAGCCGCAGGTGTGACAGATCTGCCAGCCGTCCTGGGTCACGGCCAGCACGCCCCCGCAGCGCGGACACTGCGCCGAATGGCAGGTCGTCCCCATCGTGCTCACCACGGCTCCCATCGCCTTGCTCCACGATGGCTACCCCCGCGACCGGCCTCGGACGCCCCGCGTCGCCCGCTGGGGACATCTACCCTCGGTATCAGCGCATCGACTCGGGCGGAAGGGCGGCGTACCGGTGGAGGTCACATGGTGGGGTCATGCCACCTGCACGGTCGAGGACTCGGGGGTCCGGTTCCTCACCGACCCGCTGTTCGCGCGCCGGCTCGCGCATCTGCGGCGGCGCCGTGGTGCGCTGCCGCCGCCCGGGGCCGCTGCCGCCGAGGCGGTGCTCGTCTCCCATCTGCACGCCGACCATCTGCATCTGCCCTCGCTGGCCAGGCTCGCGCCCGGGACGCGGCTGATCGTGCCGCGCGGCGCGCCGGGCTCCGTGGCGGGGCTGCGGAGGCTCGACGGCCGGGGTCTGCGGCTGACGGAGCTGGAGCCGGGCGACGCGGTGACGGTGGAGGGCGTGACCGTACGGGCCGTGCCGGCGCTGCACGACGGCCGGCGGCTTCCGGTGGGGCCGCACCGCTCCCCCGCGCTCGGGTATGTCGTCGAGGGTGAGGTGCGGACGTACTTCGCCGGCGACACCGGTCTCTTCGACGGGATGGCAGAGGCGGTCGGCCCGGTGGACGTGGCGCTGCTACCGGTCGGCGGCTGGGGACCGTATCTGGGGCATGGGCATCTGGACGCGGTGCGGGCGGCGCAGGCGCTCGCGGCGCTCTCCCCGGCGGCGGCGGTGCCGGTGCACTACGGCACGTACTGGCCGATCGGGATGGACGCGATCCGGCCGCACGAGTTCCACGCGCCGGGCGACGAGTTCGTGCGGCACGCGGCGCGGCTCGCGCCGAAGGTGGCGGTGCATCTGCTCGGCCACGGCGAGCGGGTGCGGCCCGAGGTCGCCCGGTGATCGACCTGATGGGGGCGGTACGGGACCTGCCGCCCGAGTCGACGCAGCAGGCGGTCGGCTATCCCACGCTGTTCGCACTGGTGGCGCTGGGTTCGCTGGTGCCGGTGGTGCCGACGGGGGCGATCGTCAGCTCGGCGGCCGTGGTCGCCTTCCATCAGACGTCTCCGCTGTCGCTGCTCTTCGTGTTCCTGGTGGCGGCCTTCGCGGCGCTCCTGGGCGATGTGGCGCTGTACTGGCTGGGGCAGCGCGGGGTGCGGTCGCGGAACGGTTCGCGGTGGCTGGAGGTGCTGCGCGGCCGGGCCGCCCCCGACCGGCTCGCGCAGGCGCAGGCGCAGCTGGAGACCCACCAGGTGTCGGTGCTCGTGCTGTCGCGGCTGGTGCCGGCCGGGCGGATTCCGGTGATGCTGGCGTGTCTGCTGGCGCGGGTGCCGCTGCGCCGGTTCGTCCGCGGGGACGTGCCGGCCTGTCTGGCGTGGGCGGCGATGTACCAGCTGATCGGGATTCTGGGCGGCTCGCTGTTCCCCGAGCCGTGGCAGGGGGTGCTGGCGGCGGTCGCGCTGACGGTGCTGATCAGCGGGGCTCCCGCGATGTGGCGGCGGGTACGGGGAACGGGGCGCGGCAGCAGGTCAGGGCGCGAGCACACGTGAGGCGCCGACGGGGAGGTCCCAGAGGTCCTCGCGGCGCAGTCCGGCCCGCTCCCAGGCGGCCCTGACCCGGGTGAGGGGTTCGAGGACCGGCTCGGAGGAGAGGACGAAGGTCGCCCAGTGCATCGGCGCCATCCTCCGTGCCCCGAGGTCCTGGAAGGCGCGGACGGCCTCCTCGGGGTCGGTGTGGACGTCGCTGAGCCACCAGCGCGGGTCGTAGGCGCCGATCGGGAGCAGCGCGATGTCGATCCCGGGGTGGCGGCGCCCGATCTCGGCGAACCAACGGCCGTAGCCGGTGTCGCCGGCGAAGTACACCCGGCGGCCGAAGGGGTCGGTGAGGACCCAGCCGCCCCACAGCGAGCGACAGGTGTCGAGGAGGGTCCGCTTGGACCAGTGGTGGGAGGGGACGAACTCGAAGCGCACACCGTCGAGTTCGGCCGCCTCCCACCAGTCGAGTTCGGTGACCCGGTGGAATCTGCGGCGGGTGAACCAGCGGCCGAGACCGGCGGGGACGAAGACCGGGGTGTCCCGGGGCAGCCGCTTGAGGGTGGGGGCGTCGAGGTGGTCGAAGTGGTTGTGGCTGATGACGACGGCGTCCACCGGCGGCAGGTCCTCCCAGCGCACCCCGACGGGGGTGATCCGGGTCGGGGTGCCGAGGATCCTGCGGGACCAGACGGGGTCGCTGAGCACGGTCAGGCCGCCGACGCGCAGGATCCAGCTGGCATGGCCCGCCCAGGTGACGGCGAGCGTGTCGGGCCCGGCGGCGGGCAGCGGTCCTGGGGCGAACGGCAGCAGCGGGATGTCGCGCAGGCCCTCGGCGCCGGGGCGCACGGCGCCTTCGCGGGCGAGCCGGGCCATGGCGCGGACGCCGGGGAGCGGCGCGGTGAGCCGGTCGGCGAAGGAGCGCGGCCAGTCGGTCCTGATCCGGCCGAGGGGCTGGAGGACGGGGGCGGCGGGTGCGGGTGCGGTACGTCCGTCGGGTGCGGTACGTCCGTCGGGTGCGGTCCGCGGGGCCCGCGTCGGCCGTGCCGTCTGTTCCGTCATCTGCGAGCTCCGTTCTGCGCAGTTCGTCGAGGACGTGTTACCGGCGGACGGGGGTACGAAGTACCCCGACTGTCACCGGAGTTCCTCCAGCACCGCTCCGAAGGTGCTCAACGCGCGGGCCACATGCGGCAATTCCACCGGGTCCGTCGATGCGAGGGACTCCATCCGCTCCTCATCCGTCGATCCCAGGAACGCGCCGGTGTCGAACCGCACACGCAGGGCGCCGAGTTCGTCGCCGAAGCGGTGACCGCCGGGGACCGGTGTGCCGAGCCGCTCGCTGAGGTGGTTCTCCAGCTCCATGGAGTCGGTGACGCCTCGGGCGGAGAGCCCCGCCCGGAGCGGTCCCAGGTCGGCGTAGAGGTGGCGGCCGGCCTGCGGGGGCCGGGCGAGGGCGCCGACGGTGAGGACCGCCCGGTGCGCTGCGGTGGCCACACGCGCGTGGAGGGCGGCGGAGAGGGCGGCGCGTACGGTGACGTCCTCCGGCTCGTCGAGGGCGTGCGCGGCGGCGGGGGCGACCGGGCCCGCGACGAAGGCGCCGAGTGCGGTGAGGATGTCGAGGGTGCGGGCGCGGGGGTCGGTGTAGCGGTCGGCGCGTGAGGGGTCGGTGGGCGGGAAGCGGGCCACGGCGCAGGGCCAGGCGGCCGGGGCGAGGGCGCCGGCCAGGTCGTACAGGACGGTGACGTCGTCCGGGCACATCTCGGCTGGGCTGAGGAGGACGGTGTCGTGGCGCCGGTGCAGGGTGTCGCGCCAGGTCTCGTCGCTGATGATGTGCAGCCCCTCGGCGACGGCGGCCTCGCACGCCTCACGGACCAGCTCGGGCGGGGCGACGGTGGCGGTGGGGTCGTCGGCGACGGAGAGCAGCAGCAGGCGGGGGTGACCGCCCTCGGCACGGACCCGCCGGACGGTTTCGAGCAGGGCGTACGGGTCGGGGACGCCGCCGCACTCGGCCGGGGTGGGCACGTGGTAGGCGGGACGGCCCAGGAGGCGGGCCTGCGGGGTCCACCAGGCAGGGCAGGGCCGGGGCATCAGCAGGTCGCCGCCGTGGGCGGCGATCAGGGCGAGCAGCAGGGGCTGCGCGCCCGGGGCCGCGACCACGTCCTCGGCGTGGGTGCGCAGGCCGCGCCGCCACCAGTATCCGCTTGCGGCCTCGCGGAGCACGGGCCCGCCGCCGGGCGGTTCGACGGCGGTGCGGCCGGCGGAGGCGGCGAGGATCGCGGCGAGCCCGGGGAGCACGGGCAGACCCGGTTCCGGGGCCGGAGGGCCGTAGCGCACCGGTCCGCGGCCTTCCGGAGCCGTCTGCCTCATCTCCCGCACCTCCTGAAGCACCGGGTCGCGCCCGCACGGCGCCCACAGTGCCCTTTATACGAAGGTTCGGGGCGGTTCGCTGCCCCGGACGACGGAGCCGGAGCGCGAGCACCCGGGCTGACCGGCAGGGGCCGTCGCGCGCGACGAGGAGCCCGTCCGGGTGACGGAGGGGGAGGTCGGGCGGCCTGGGGGTGTCCGGCGGATCAGGGCCGGACACCCTCTAGCGCACCAGGACGCGCTCCAGCATCAGTTCGACCGCCGAGACGATCGCGTCCGCGTCGATGCCGGCCTCGTGGAGCTGTTCCTCCGGGGTCGCGGAGAGGGGCATGGAGCGTACGGCGAGTCGTGCCAGACGGGGCATCCCGCCGTGCCCGTTGGCGTACGCCTCGGCGACGGCATCGCCGAGCCCGCCCTCGGGATGGTGGTCCTCCACCGTGAGGACGCAACCGGTCGTCCCGGCCGCCTGGTCGAGGGTCTCGGTGTCCACCGGCTTGACCGAGTAGAGGTCGATCACCCGGACCGGCAGGCCGTGCTCCGCGAGCCGGTCGGACGCCTTGAGGGCCTCGTGCACGGTCACCCCGGCCGCGACGACGGTCGCCCGGTCGTCCTCGCCGTGGCTGCGGAGCACCTTGCTCCCGCCGACCGGGAACTTCTCGTCGGGCCCGTACACGACAGGGGTGCCGCCGCGGGTGGTACGCAGGTAGCGGACGCCCTCGAGGTCGGCCATGGCCGCCACGAGCTTCGCCGTCTGGTTGGCGTCGCAGGGGTAGAGCACGGTGCTGCCGTGCACGGCACGCAGCATGGCCAGATCCTCCAGGCCCATCTGGCTCGGCCCGTCCTGGCCGATGGAGACCCCGGCGTGCGAACCGACGAGGTTGATCCCGGCCCGGCTCACGGCCGCCATCCGGACGAAGTCGTACGCGCGGGTGAGGAACGCGGCGAAGGTCGAGGCGTACGGGACATAGCCGCGCGCCTGGAGCCCGACGGCGGCCCCGACGAGCTGCTGCTCGGCGATCCAGCACTCGAAGTAGCGCTCGGGATGGGCCTTCGCGAAGTACTCGGTACGGGTGGAGTCGCCGACCTCGCCGTCGAGCGCGACGATGTCGCCGCGGACCTCGCCGAGGGCGGCGAGGGCGTGCCCGTAGGCGTCGCGGGTGGCGACCTTCTCACCCCTTGTGTACCTCGGGAGCCGCAGCGCGCCGTCCCCGGCCGGATGCGGCACCAGCGCTGCGGGCGGCTCGGTCACCTGGACCCGCAGATCGCTCGGGCCGCCCAGTTCGGCGATGGCGGCCTCGGCGTCCGGGAGCGGTTTGCCGTGCATCCCCTCGCGGTTCTCCACGGCGGCCACGCCCCGGCCCTTGCGGGTGGCGGCGAGGATCGCGGTGGGCCGACGGACGGTCGCGCGGGCCTCGCGAAGGGCCGTGTCCACGGCCTCGACGTCGTGGCCGTCGATCCGCAGGGTGTGCCAGCCGAAAGCTTCGAGGCGGGCGGCGTAGGCCCCCAGGTCGTGCTGGTGGCGGGTGGGGCCGCGCTGGCCGAGCCGGTTGACGTCGACGATCAGGGTGAGGTTGTCCAGGCGGCAGTACGCGGCGTGCTCCACGGCCTCCCAGACGGACCCCTCGGCCATCTCGCTGTCGCCGCTGACGACCCACACCTGGTACGGGACGCGGTCGAGGAACTTCCCGGCCAGCGCCATCCCGACCCCGATGGGCAGGCCCTGGCCCAGTGACCCGGTGGCCACGTCGACCCAGGGCAGCCGGGGCGTGGGATGGCCTTCGAGGAGGCTTCCCTTGCCGCGGAAGGTGAGCAGCTCGCTCTCGCCGACGACGCCCGCGGCCCGGTACATGGCGTACAGCAGGGGCGAGGCGTGTCCCTTGGAGAGGACGAGCCGGTCGTTGCCCGGGTGGTCCGGGCGGTCGAAGTCGTACCGCAGGTGCCGGGCGAGCAGGACGGCACCGATCTCGGCGGCCGACATCGAGGAGGTCGGGTGCCCGGAGCCGGCCGCGTCGGCGGCGCGTACGGCATCCACACGGAGCTGCCGGGCGAGCGAGGACATCGTTTCGTACCGCATCACGAACCTTCCTCCACGAGCCTTCGCGGCGGCCGGACTGGGTCCACCGATGCGCGTACCCAGGGCGCCGGGGCGTATGCCCCGCGATTCGCGCCGAGTCGCCGGGTGCAGGGCCCGCGATTCCCATCAACTCGATGCCCACATGGCGAGATTGCCATCTCACCATGCGGCGCGAGCGCGTACCGTGGCCGTACCAACCCACACGAGGGAGTCCGGTCATGACCCATGCCTCCGAGCAGCCCGCGCCGCAGGAGACCGCCGTCTACACCCATGGGCACCACGAGTCGGTGCTGCGCTCGCACAGCTGGCGCACGGCCGCCAACTCCGCGGCCTATCTGATCCCCGAACTGCGCCCCGGCCTGGACGTCCTGGACGTGGGCTGCGGGCCCGGCACCATCACCGCCGACCTGGCCGCGCTGGTGGCCCCCGGCCGGGTGACCGCGGTGGACGCGGTCGAGGACGTCCTGGACAAGGCGCGGGCCGCGGCAGCCGAACGCGGCCTGGACAACGTGGAGTTCGCGGTCGCCGACGTCCACGACCTGGACTTCCCGGACGACTCCTTCGATGTCGTCCACGCCCACCAGGTACTGCAGCACGTGGGCGACCCGGTGCGGGCGCTGCGCGAGATGCGGCGGGTCTGTCGCCCGGGCGGTGTGGTCGCCGCCCGGGACAGCGACTACGGGTCCTTCGCCTGGTATCCGGAGCCGCCGGCCATGAAGGCGTGGCAGGAGCTGTACCAGCGGGTCGCACGGGCCAACGGCGGCGAACCCGACGCCGGGCGGCGGCTGTTCGCCTGGGCGCGGCGGGCGGGGTTCACGGACGTGACGACGACGGCCGCCACCTGGTGCTTCGCGACACCGGACGAGCGGGCGTGGTGGAGCGGCCTGTGGGCGGACCGGACGACGGAGTCCGTGTACGCGAAGCTGGCGGTGGACGGCGGCCACACGACGCCCGACGTGCTGGCCGACGTCTCCGAGGCGTGGCTGGAGTGGGGCCGGCAGGAGGATGCCTGGTTCATGGTCCCCCACGGGGAGATCCTCTGCCGCGTCTCCTGAACCTCAACTAGGCTCGTACGCATGGAGATTCTGGGAACCACGCTACGTGTCTGCGTCGACGATCTCGAGCCGGCGGTGGAGTTCTACGAGCGCCTCACCGGCGCTTCCGCCCTGCGTTTCGAGCGCGGCGGGGTGTCGGTCGCGGCCATCGGCTGCTTCCTGCTGATGAGCGGGCCCGAGGCGGAGCTGGAGGTCCTGCGGAAGGTCGCCGCGACCGTCTCCGTCCAGGATGTGGACGCGGCGTTCACCTCGCTGACGGAGGCGGGCGCCAAGATCCTGGCCGGGCCCGTCCCGACCCCGGTGGGCCGCAATCTGATCGCGGTCCACCCGGACGGCTCCGTCTTCGAGTACGTCGACCGCCGGACCGCCTGAGACGGCCCGGGTCCCCCGGGACGCCTCAGAGACGCATCCGGAACTCGTAGGAGTCCGGGAGCGGTTCGTCGGTCACGGCCGACCACACGTCGCCCAGGATCTCGGCGCCCTCCCGCAGGTCCGGCACCTCGAAGCCCGCGTCGAAGACGGCGCGGGCCTCGGGCTTCCTGCCCTCGGCGAGGAGAAGGCGGGCCTCGAGGAAGCGGAACGCGCCGCGTGCGCGGACCGGCGCCGGCAGGCGCTCCCAGAGCGCGCGGGCCGGAGCCACTCGGCCGACGGCCAGGAGCGCGACGACGGCCTCGCGGCCCAGCGCCGCGGTCACCACGGGATCCACGTCACCGGGCAGCGCGCCGAAGGCCTCCGCGAAGCGCTCGGCCGCCCGCTCCGGGTGGCCGCCCTCCTCGTCGGCGACGGCCAGGCAGTACACCAACGGCCAGCGCAGGCCCGCCTGTCGGAGACCGCGCTCCCAGCTCCGTACCGCCTGGGCCAGGTCGCCCGCATGCCACTGCGCGATCCCGAGGTGGTACTCGGTGAGCGGCTCCGCGGGCGCGGTCTCCAGCATGTCGCGCCAGTGGTCGGCGACCAGCGACGGGCCGGGGGCGACCCCGTCCTCAGGAGGCGGCAGGACGCCGGTGCGGAGCAGCTCCAGCCAGGGCTTCTGCTCCTCGCCCAGGGTCGACGCGGGGAACGGGGTCCCCGGCAGTTCGTGCCCTCCGGCGATGACTTCCAGCGCGCCCCAGCCCGAGCCCGCCGCCAGGACGGACACCGGTTCGGCGTCGGCCGCGCCGTCGCGCCACGCCGCGTACGCGGCATCGACGGCGGCGCGCGGCAGGGCCTCCTCCAGGCGCCCCTCCACGCTCGCGCGGGCCGCTGCCCAGTCCTCGCCGTGCACGACCGCGGGCTCGGCGGACAGGGGCCCGTACGTCTCCAGCCAGCTGAACTCCGTGCCTCCCTCCAGCTTCAGATGCTCCAGCTGGGTGCGGGCGAGCCCGGCCTGGATCTCGGCGTAGCCGGGCGCACCGGGTTCGGTGAGCCACTCCTGCCAGCGCCGTCCGCCCCGGGCCGAGCCCCAGAGGAAGAGCTTGCGCCCGCGCAGCAGGTCCGTGGACGTCTGGACGAGTCCGGTGCCGGTTTCGTCGAGCGCGGCGATCCAGCGCCGTCGTTCCTCGGGAATGTCGTAGAAGTAGTCGGCGGGAAGGGTGCTGCGCAGCGGGTACGTGCGGTCCGCCGCCGTGCCCGTGTCGTCCTCGGTGACCGGGACGGGGACACGGCGCAGGCCGCGCTCGTAACCGGTGGGGGTACCTCCCCCGCCGTTCAGGCTGTGGGGGAGCCAGGCCTCGTCGGCGGGGGCGAGGATCCGGCGGTCCTCGGGGACGGCGGTGTTGGACCACCAGTAGACAGGGACGGTCCGCTCGTGCGGGTTGCGGACGCGGACGCCGACGTGGAGGAAGTCGGAGTCCTCGGGCAGCCACAGGTCGACCTGGAAGGGCAGGTCACGCAGGCGCTCCCACTCCCACAGCCGCAACATCTCCCCGCCGTCGGGGGCCGTGACGATCGCGGCGTGCACCGGGGCGCAGGAGAGGGTGGTGTGGCCGGTGGCGCCGATGTTCCACTCGATGCCACCGGCGAACCAGGCGCCGTTGAGGGCGAAGGCGGCGGGCTGGAACACCGGGTTACGGTGCACCAGTTCGCGTCCCGTGGGCTTGTGGTGCAGGGAGTGGACGCGGCCGCCGAGACCCGGCAGCACGGTCGCCCGCAGCCGGTCGTTCTCGATGACGATCGCGTCGAGCGCGGCGGGGGTGCGCTCACGTCCGTAGCCGTCGCGTACCGGGACGGGCAGCAGGCTGCGCAGCGGCGCGTACCCCAACTGGCGTGCCATGTCGCGCGGCATGTCCTGCCTGACGCGTACGTCGAGGAGGGCGGCCGCGTGCGCCGCGCCAGGGGTCCGCAGGGCGGGCAGCGGGTTGTCCGGGCCCAACGGGGCCGCGGGCAGGGTCAGTACGGCACGTCGTACGGTCGTCATGTCGACCATGGAACACGTCGGACGCGCTCCTGACCAGGGGCGCCGCTCGTCAGGCTTCGGTCAGGGCGGCCACCACGAGGTCCGTGAGCAGCGCTCCGGCCGTGCCGTCCGGGTCGAGATCGGGGTCGTAGACCGTGACGTTGAGTCCGACGCAGCGTTCGGAGCGGACCAAGGTACGCAGCAGCGGGGCGAGTTCGTCAGGAAGCAGGCCGTCGGGGTCGGGGCTGTCGACGGCCGGCATCACGGAGGGGTCGAGGACGTCGGCGTCGAGGTGGACCCAGAAGCCGTCGAGGGCCGGGGTCTCGAAGGCGGTCACCGTGGCGGCGGCGAGCTCGGCCGGGCCCCATGCGCGTAGTTCGGAGACGGTGACGACGGGGATCTTCAGGGCGCGCAGCTCGGCGCTGTCGTCGTCGAACGCGTCGCGGATGCCGAAGAGCCGGACGTCCTCGTCACGGAGGTAGGGCTTCAGGCCCTCCAGGTCGGTGAGGTCGTCCTGGCCGCGGCCGGTGGCGAGCGCGACCTCCTCGCCGGCGGCAGCGCCGATCCGGTCGGAGTTGCCGGGGTGGCGGAAGTCGTGGGAGGCGTCGATCGCGGCGAGCCCGTAGCGGCCGAGGCGGCGCAGGGCGAGCGAGGCGCCGAGCTGGATGGAGCAGTCGCCGCCGAGGACGAGGGGGAAGTCCCCGGCCCGTACGTGCCCCTCGATCCGGTCCGCGAGCGTACGGGTGTACGTGGCGAGGGCGGCCGCGTTGAAGACTCCGTCGCCCTCCTGCCACTCGCCCCGGTCGTAGCGGGGCGGGACGACCACGCCACCCTCCAGCGCACCGAGCCTCTGCACGATCCGGTTCTCGCGCAGGGCGCCGGCGAGCTTGTAGCAGCCGGGAACGGTGCCGGGGGCCGGCGGGCGCAGGCCCAGGTTGGACGGGGCGTCGAGGGCCACGATATTCCGCATGCGCCTCATCCTCGCCGCCCTAGTCTGGATCTTCAATCGACTTCGGTGAACAACGTGAGGACCAGGGAATGAGCACCCAGCACACCTACCGGGTGATCGTGCGCGGCACGTTCGAGGGCCTGTCGGAGGAGGGCCGGGCGCGGCTGCTCGCCGAGGTCGACGAGCACGGGATGTCGGCGATGAGGTTCACCGCCGAGGGCTCGCTCGCCTACGACAGGACGCTGAAGCACTTCTCGTACCGGCTGATCGTGGTCTCGGACGCGGCGGACGGCGAGGAGATGGCGGCGGCGATCGCCGAGGACCGGGTGGAGACGGCGCTCAAGGAACTCGGGCACGGCCACGGTGAACTCAGGGCGTCCGTGACGGACATGGACACGATGAAGATCAACTACAAGCGCTGACCGCCCACTGCGGCCCGCCTCCTTCGACGGGCGGCCGGTCAGCGGCGGGCAGAGCGGACCTTCTGGGGACAGGACTCGCCCTTCCTCACCACACCGATCACGACCGTGGTGCCGCGGTCGAGCGCCACACCCTCGGCCGGGTGCTGGGTGCACACCGTCCAGCGCGACGGCCACAGCACCCTCCGATCGCTGCCGCCGACGTCGTGGACGTCGATCCGGGTGCGGTGGTCGAGCGCCGTGAAGACCTGCCACAGCCCTTTGCCGAGAAAGCCGGGCATCGGCGGGGCGTCCTCCTCTGCCACCGCCTCCTCCCCCGCCGTGACGGCCACCACCGCGAGCGCGAGCAGGGCACCGGTGGCGATCCGGCCGATCGTGAGGGGCCCGGTGCGGCGGGGCCGGCCGGTGCTCGACGTCTCCTTCGGCCTCATCCCCGGACCTCTCCTCCTCGTACGCGTCCGCCCCCGTGGGACCAGGATGAGGGGATCCGGTCCGCACGGGGGCGGTGGGAGGGGCCGTACGGGTGAGGGTGCGGCCTCGCCCGGCGGGCCCGGTCGTGGCGGGCGGGCCCGGTCAGTGGTGGGCGAGTACCGGCTGCGGTGCTTCGGCGGGCGCTTCGGCCGGGTCCGGGCGCTGGATGAGGAAGGCCGTGAGGACGCCGATGCCGAGCAGCGCGAGCGCCGTGTACATCGCGTGCTGGTAGCCGGCCTCGGTGGGGCCGCCCGCGTCACTGCCCGCCGTGATCATCGCGGAGGCCAGGGCGATGCCGAGCGAGGCCCCGATGCCGAAGCACGCGCCGTTGAGGCCGGAGAGCGAGCCGGGCTTGTCCTTCGGGGCGGTGGTGACGGCGAGGCCGTTGAGGCCGGTGAGCATGAATCCGCCGTACGTGACACCGAGCGCCGCGAGCGAGGCGACCAGGATCCACTCGTTGTGCAGGAAGAACGTCGCGAAGAGGAAGATCGCGAAGTTGGCGACCGCGCCGGTGACGACGATGGTGCGCCAGCCGATCTTCGGACCGAGCCGGCCGGTCAGCGGGGCGGAGATCACGCCGATCAGCTGGATCGGGGTGAGGAAGAGGACGGCGGCGGTGACGGCGGAGAGGCCGAGGCCGACCCTGGCGTCCTGGGAGAAGAGCGGGATCGTGAGCGCGATGGCGCCGAAGGCACCGCCCAGGGTGCAGACCGTGGTGAGCAGCAGCGGCCAGGCGCGGCGCGAGGCGAGCACCTGGATGTCGATGACCGGGTTGGCCGCGCTCTTCTGCGAGACGACGAAGAAGACGAGCGAGGCGAGGCCGCCGAGCAGGAAGCCGAGGGTGAGGACGGAGGTCCAGCCCCAGGCGGCTCCCTGGGCGAGGCCGACGAGGATGCCGGTGAGGCCGAGCGCGAGGGCGGCGATGCCGCGGGAGTCGAAGCGGCCTTCGACCGCGGTGGCCGGGACGTCGGGGACGTACTTGCGTACGCCGATCAGGCCCGCGACGGCGATCAGGGTGGAGCAGACGAAGATGCCACGGAAGCCGATGGTGTCGGCGATCTGGCCGCCGGCGATGGCGTCGACACCCGCGAGGCCGCCGTTGACGGCGGTGATGATGCCCGCGGCCTTGCCGAAGCCGGCCGGGGTCAGCAGCT
The DNA here is from genome assembly GCF_036237275.1 of Streptomyces sp. NBC_01353. Lineage (GTDB taxonomy): Bacteria > Actinomycetota > Actinomycetes > Streptomycetales > Streptomycetaceae > Streptomyces. The sequence goes on from NZ_CP108352.1 coordinate 1,706,833, forward strand.
GGTTGAGGGTGAGGAAGGCGAGGGTGAACATCGCGGCCGAGATGCCCTGGAGGATGCGGCCGGCGATGAAGATCTCGATGTTCGGCGCGAAGACGCAGAGCAGGTTGCCGGCGATCAGCACGAAGGCGCAGACGATCATCATCGGCTTGCGGCCGCGCTGGTCGCTGAGGCGGGCGAGGGTGACCTGACCGATGGCCGCCATCAGGAAGAAGAGGGTCTGCGAGAGACCGGCGGCGGCCGTGGTGGTGCCGAGGCGCTCGATGACATCCGGCAGCGCGGGGCTGAGCATGGTCGCGTTGATCTGGTAGCCGAGGACGGCGAGCACCATCGCCAGCAGCATGGGCCCGCGGCCCTTGAGGTCGGATGTTGCTGACATGTGGGCCCCTTTGCCATGGATGTCATATCGATGAACTTTGCTTGTCTGACAAGCAGCGCCCAGACAGAGTGAGTTCTACGCGCGTCACACGTCAAGTCCCTTTGACCTGTGATTCCGAATACCGTTCACTTGCCGACAAGTCGGCGGAGGAGGGGCAGTGGCAGTCAGCGGACAGCAGCGGCGACCGGTCGTGGTGCTCTACGAGCGGATCGCGGACGCCATCCACGACGGCACCTATCCCCCGGGCTCGACCCTCCCCTCCGAGCCCAAGCTCGCCGGCGAACTGGGCGTGAGCCGCCCCGCCCTGCGCGAGGCGCTGCTGCTGCTCCAGGAGGACGGCCTGCTGTCCGTACGGCGCGGGGTCGGCCGGACCGTCAACGACCACCCGCCCCGACGCGGCTTCGAGCACATCCAGCCCCTGGAGGAGCTGATCGGCGCGGGCGCCCCGCTGCGTGTTCGGGCGCTGCTGCGGGCGGTCGAGGAGCCGACCGACTTCACCACCCAGCACCTGCTCGCCCCGGCCCGGGCGGAGCTGCGCTTCTGGGAGTCCCTGCTGGCCGGAGAGGGTGCGGCGGCGGCCCTCAGCCAGGAGTGGGCGGCGGCCGACGACGTACTGGAGCGGGCGCACCCGGCCTTCGCGGAAGCGCTGCGCGCCCAGTCGGCACCCGAGCGGACCTCGATGCTGGCGGTGCTCACCGGGGCCTCGCGCGGAGTGCCGCTGGGGGCCCACAGCAGTGTGACCGCGACACTGCTCGGCCAGCGCCGGGGTGAGCAGCTCGGCCGACCGGCCGACACCCCGGCCGTCCTGGTCACCCAGGTCGTACGGGTCGGGGACACCCCCGTCCTCGCGGCCAAGCACATGCTCCCGACGGGCGCCCCGGCGCTCCCGGTCCTCCAGTCGAACTGAGCGGGCGACCCTCCGGAACCAGGCGGGCGACAGCCGTCACAGCGTCGCGCCGCCGTCGTGGCGTACACTTCCGCGCCATGCACTTGTCTGACAACCCTGCCGCCCCGCTCAGCACCCCGGCCTCCACGCCCGTCGCCGAGTGGATCCGCCGCGCGCCCAAGGCCGTCCTCCACGACCACCTGGACGGCGGGCTGCGCCCCGCCACCATCGTCGAACTGGCCCGGGAGTGCGGCTACACCGCGCTGCCGACCGAGGACCCGGCCGCGCTCGCGGTCTGGTTCCGGGACGCCGCCGACTCCGGTTCGCTGGAGCGGTACCTGGAGACCTTCGCCCACACCTGCGCGGTGATGCAGACCCGCGAGGCGCTGCACCGCATCGCGGCCGAGTGCGCCGAGGACCTGGCCGCGGACGGGGTCGTCTACGCCGAGATCCGCTACGCCCCCGAGCAGCACCTGGAGGCCGGGCTGAGCCTCGACGAGGTCGTCGAGGCCGTGAACGACGGCTTCCGCGAGGGCGAGCGCCGCACCGGCGGCCGGATCACGGTCCGCGCCCTCCTCACCGGGATGCGCCACACCGACCGTTCCCTGGAGATCGCGCAGCTCACGGTCGCCCACCGCGAGCAGGGTGTGGCCGGTTTCGACATCGCCGGCGGCGAGATCGGCAACCCGCCGGCCCGCCACCTCCCCGCCTTCCAGCACCTCAAGCGGCACAACTGTCACTTCACGATCCACGCCGGCGAGGCCGTCGGCGCGGAGTCGATCCACGAGGCCGTGCAGGTCTGCGGCGCCGAGCGGGTCGGCCACGGCGTGCGGATCACGGACGACATCGCCGAGGACGGCACGCTCGGCCACCTGGCTTCGTACGTCCGCGACAACCGGATCGCCCTGGAGGTCTGTCCGACCTCCAACCTCCAGACCGGTGCGGCCAAGGACTACGCCTCGCATCCCATCGACGAGCTGCGCCGCCTCGGCTTCCGCATCACGCTGAACACGGACAACCGGCTGGTCTCCGGCACCACCATGAGCGAGGAGTTCCAGCACATGGTGGACGCCTTCGGCTACGGCCCCGGGGTCTTCGAGGAGTTCACCGTCGCCGCGCTCGACGCCGCGTTCCTGCCGCTGCCGGAGCGGCAGCGGCTGATCGACGAGGTCGTGCGCCCGGGGTACGCCGCGCTGTAGCGCGCCGGGTGCACGCAGCGGCCCCGCACGGTCATGGCCGACCGAGCGGGGCCGTCCGCTGCGCCGAGACGCCCCTGGACCGAGACGACCACCGACGACCCTAGGCCGGTACGAGCGGGCCGCGCGGCGCCGCCGCGTCGAGCCGAGGCGCACCGTCGAGCAGGGGCGGTCCGTCCAGCCGAGCCGCGCCGTCGAGCAGGGGCGGTCCGTCCAGCCGGGTCGCGCCGTCGAGCCGCGGCCCGCGGTCGATCCTGGCCTCGATGACAGCCCGGACGGCCGGCCACTCCTCGTCGAGGATCGAGTAGAAGGCGGTGCTGCGCACGGCTCCGTCGAGTCCGCGCGAATGCGCCCGCCGGACCCCTTCGCAGGACGCCCCGAGGCGTTCGATGGCGGCCCGCGACCGCAGGTTCCGGGCGTCGGCGCGCATCGAGACGCGCCGTACCCCCCACACCTCGAAGGCGTGCCGGAGCATCAGCAGCTTGGCCTCGGTGTTGATCCCGGTGCCCTGGGCCCGGGGGGCGAGCCAGGTGTTGCCGATCTCCGCGGCGTCCGGCACCGCGGTGGCCGGATCGCCGTACGGCATCCCGGGCACCGAGGGCCAGACCAACGGCCCCTGCCAGTAGTCGAGCTCGAGGAACCTCGTCGCGCCCACGACCTGCCCGTCGGCGGTACTGACGACGGCGAAGGGAAGCGCCCGGCCCGCGGCCTGTTCGGCCAGGGCACGTTCGAGGTAGATCTCCGTCGCGTCCAGATTGTGGGGGACGGGCGTGAACGCGTACGTCGTACGGTCCTCGGAGCCGGCCGCGGCGATCGCGGCGGCGTGCTGTGGTGCGAGGGGTTCCAGCCGTACGGTGCGGCCGGACAGCACAACGGGAAGTGGCACGGGGCCTTCGGTCCTTCTGCGAGTGGGAGCTGCCCCGCGCCGACGTCACGGCGCGAAGGCGGTGGCACAGTCTCCGTCCCGCTGCCCACAGAGTGGGAAAAGAACAGGTAAAGAACGACCGAAGGTCACGTGAATCCACCCTGCCGGCTGCTACCCCACCTGGCCCTTGACAACGGGCAGCTCCAGGGTGCCGGTGTCCTCGGGTACGGCGGTGACGGTCACCGGCTTGATGCCCCGGTTTCCCGAGTACGCGTCGTCGCTGGCGGCGATCACGAACTCGAGCCGGTGACCCCTCTCGTAGCGGTGCACGATGCCCGGCAGCTCCACCGTGAAGGGCCGGGTCGCGTCCGGTACCCGTACCGGCGCCACGAGCCGGTTGACCAGGGTCTTCGTTCCGTCCGGGGCGATGTCGTAGACCTTGGCGAAGAGCACGAGCTTGTCGGCGGCGTCACCGGAGTCCTGGAAGCGCTCGGTCTTCGGGGAGACGACCCGCAGCGTGGCCTTCGGCGAGCCGACGACGTCGACGGGGGCGGTCAGCGGGGCACTGGTCCAGCCGAGATAGGTGCCCTTGAGGTCGTACGGCCGGGGATCGGGCAGGCCGATGAGTCCGGTGAGCGAGGACTCCGAATGGCTCGTGGGGACCAGCCAGTTGCTGTACTCGCGCGAACCGCGGGCGACCTTGGCCCGGTTGTCGACGAGCTTTCCGTCCCCGGAGAGGTAGAGCTTCTGGCTGAGGGCGGGGACCCGGGCCGCGGTGCCGTAGCCGCTCTGCCAGGAGCGGTAGTAGGCGAACTCGGCTCCGGTGTCGGCCTTTCCGTTGCCCCGCAGATGGCGGTCGAACCAGGCGAGGACGCGCTGTCCGACGTAGCTGGTCTCCAGATTGCCCTGGGCGAGGTCGAGTTCACCCGGCGCCTGTCCGCCGCTGTGCCCCCACGACTGCCAGATCATCTTGGTCTCGACGCCCCGTGCCTGCAGCCGCTCGTAGGTGTCCTGGGCCTCGTTGAGGTTGAAGAGACTGTCGGACTGGCCCTGGACGATCAACGTGGGCGCCTTGACGCGGTCGAGGTACGAGACCGGGGAGACGCTCCGGGCGAAGTCGAGCATCTTCTTGGTGTCCGCGTCGCGGTAGCGGCCGGAGTTGAGCAGCCGGACGGTGTCGCAGGCATCGGTGACGAAGTGCAGACAGTCGAGGCGGTTGATCCGGGAAGGATCGAGGGACGGAACGAGCAGCGGCTGCCCCTCCCCCATCAGGTAGAAGCCGTTGGCCCACTGCCATTTGAAGACGCCGGGGGTCGCGCGGTCGGCACCGTTGGGGGCGAGGGAGTAGGCGAGGTCGCTCCAGGTGATGAGCGGGACGAGCGCGTCGAGCCGGGGGTCGACGGAGGCGGTGGCGAGCTGGACGGCGCCGCCGTAGGAGCCGCCGACCATGCCGACGCGCGGGTCGCCGGCGCCGTCCTTGGTGACGAAGTCGGCGCGGGTGCCGTCGTCGGCGGCCCGGGTGCCGCCGAGGAAGTCGACGAGCCGGGTGGCGGCCTGTCCGTCGATGCGGGGGTCGTCGAGGGAGATCAGGCAGCCGGACTTCCCGAAGCCGAGCCCTGAGTAGACGAGCCCGACGTAGCCCCGGGCGGCGAATGCCTTGCCGATGGCGTCGGTGGACCCGTCCGCCTTGCTCCCTCCGAACCCGTTGGTGGCGAGCACGGCGGGCGCCGGGTGCGCGGCGTCCACCCCGGCGGGCCGGTAGAGATCGGCGTCGACCACGCAACTGCGGCCGCCCGCCTCGACGGTGAAGGTCAGCGGGGTGACGGTGTACGGGATGGGCTCGGCACCGTGCGCCGGACCGGCGAGCGCGAGGGGCGCGGCCACCGCCGTACTCGCGGCCAGGACAAGGAGCTTGCGGGACAGCGGTAGGGCATGGAACACGGACACGGGGACCTCCACGCTGAGGATTACCGACTGGTAAGTACCGAGCCGGGCCCATGGTGTGACACGTGTCAGACCGCGTCAACGTGTGCGGCATGGATTATTGACGGAGATTCAGTCACCTTCGCGGCCGCGAACGATCGGGCGTACCGGCTCGTTCGTTCACACCTTGTCGCGCTCCCGACCGCCCCCTACGACAGGACGGTCACGGGTCGCTCACCACCCCAACGAACGAGCATGGCAACAGTCCTTCGCGTAGCGGGATTTCACAAGCGGGGCTCCTCGCCTCAGGCGAGCGCCGGCACGTCCAGCGTCAGCGTTCCCGACTCAGCGTCCAGGACACCCGGAACCCCCAGCGGGAAGGTCAGCGCCGTCTCGCTGTGGCCGAAGCCCATCTCCTCGACCACCGGGACTCCGAGGCCGCCGAGCCGGTCGGCGAGGACCGCCCGGACCTCCTCGTAGGGGCCGCACTCCTCCCACGAGCCGAGACCGATGCCGGCGACGCCGTCCAGCCAACCGGAGCGCAGCAGTTGGGTGAGGATGCGGTCCAGGCGGTACGGCTCCTCCCCCACGTCCTCCAGGAGCAGCAGGCCCCCGCGGGCCGAGGGGCGGGCGTGCGGGGTGGCGATATCGGCGGCGAGAAGGCTCACACAGCCGCCGAGGGTGACGCCGTGCGCCCGGCCCGGGACCATGGCCCGGGCGGTGTCCAGGCCGAGGGTCCGCACGGACTCGGGCTCGAAGAGGGTGGCCCGCAGGGACTCCTGGGTGCGGGGGTCCTTGAGGAAGGCGGCCGCCGCGACCATCGGGCCGTGGAGCGTGGCGATCCCCGCACGGACGGCGAACGCCTCGTGCAGGGCGGTGACATCGCTGTAGCCGACGAACACCTTGGGCCCCGCGGCCCGTATCGCCGACCAGTCGATCAGGTCCACCATCCGCTGGACGCCGTAGCCGCCGCGCGCACAGATCACCGCGGAGACCGTGGGATCGCACCAGGCCTCCTGGAGGTCCCGGGAGCGGTGCTCGTCCGCACCGGCGAGGTACCCCAACTCGCGGTGTGTGTCCAGGACATGGGGTGCCACGACGGGCTCCAGGTCCCAGCCGCGCAGCAGGTCGAGCCCGGCCGCGAGCCGCTCCTCGGGGATCGGCCCGCTGGGAGCGACGACGGCGACCCGCGAGCCCGGGCGAAGGCGCTGGGGCCGGATCGGTGGAGTGACGGTCACTTCTTCAGCTCCAGGACGGGGACGTCGGGTCGGGCGATGCCGAAGGTCTGTGCGTAAAGGGAGAGTTCGGCCTCGAGAGCGCGGATCATCGTCTCGGCACGGCGGAAGCCGTGGCTCTCGCCCTCGAAGGCGATGTACGCGTGCGGGACCCCGCGTCCCGCCATCCGTCCAAGGAACCGTTCGGCCTGCGCGGGCGGGCAGATCACGTCGTCGAGGCCCTGGAGCAGCAGGAAGGGCGCGGAGATCCGCTCGACATGGTCGAGCGGCGAACGTTCCCGGTAGCGGGCGGGCACCTCGGCGAGCGGGCCGATGAGCGACTCCAGGTACTGGGATTCGAAGTCGTGGGTCTCGTCGGTGGCCCAGCCCAGCAGATCGAGGATGGGGTAGATGATCGTGCCGCAGGCGTACACCTCGGAGGTGACGAGCGAGGCGGCGGTGGTCCAGCCGCCCGCGCTGCCGCCCCGGATCGCCAGCCGCGCCGGATCGGCGGTGCCCTCGGCGGCGAGCGCCTCGGCGACGGCCGCGCAGTCCTCCACGTCGACGACGCCCCACTGCTCGCGCAGCCGCTCGCGGTACTCCCGTCCGTAGCCGGTGGACCCGCCGTAGTTGACCTCGGCGACACCGATGCCCCGGGAGGTGAAGTAGGCGATCTCCAGGTCGAGGACGAGCGGAGCGTGTCCGGTCGGCCCTCCGTGCGCCCAGACCACGTAGGGCGGAAGCTCCTGGCCGGAGGCGATCCGGTCGGGGTTGTGCGGCGGGTAGACGTGGGCGTGGATCTCGCGGTCGTCGGGGCCGGTGAAGGTGCGGATCTGGGGTTCGGGGTAGTACGCCGGGTCGACGGGGTCGTCGTGGGCCGAGCCGATGACGCGGGCCCGGCCGGTACCGGTGTCCAGCTCCACCACCTCGTAGGCGCTGCGCGGGCTGGCGGCCACGCCGACGACCCTGGTGCCGTGCACGGCGAGGGTGGCGGCCCACTCGGTCCAGGGGCCCGCGGCGTCGACGAGTTCGCCGCTCTCGGGGTCGAGTATCCCCAGAGCGGTGGCGCCCTTGCCGTGGATGACGGCGACGAGGCCGTTCTCCAGCGGGTGGAACCAGCTGAGGCCGATCTTCCACAGCGGTCCGCCGAACTCCTCGGGGCGCGGGCAGAGGGCGATCGGCTCACCGTCGCTGTCCTCCGCGGGCCGGTAGAGGTTCCACCAGCCGCTTCGGTCGCTGGCGTACAGGAGCTGTCCGTCGGCGGTCCAGCCGACCTGCGGCACCGATTCCTCGGGCCCGCCGGCGACGGTCCGCGCGCCGTGGAGGGTGCCGTCGGCCGTGATCCCGGCGAGGAGCACCTCGGTGCCGTCCCAGGGCATCCGTGGGTGGTCCCAGGCGATCCAGGCGGCCTGCCGTCCGTCCGGGGAGAGCCGGGGTCCGGTGACGAACCGGTGGCGTCCGTCGGAGAGTTCACGTACGGCGCCGCGGTCCTCGGCGGCCGAACCGTCGAGGGGTACGGCGGCGAGGACGCGGCGTACGTCGGTCGGCGCGGGTCCGGTGAACTCCTCCAGGACGCACCAGACTTCGCCGCGATCGGGGTGGATCACCGGGTCGGCCCAGCGCAGTCCGCCGCCGACGGTGGAGACAGGGGTGAGGGGGCGGGGCTCGGCTCCGGGACCGGCGTCGGGTGCGTATGCGTAGAGACGTTGGTCGGGGAAGTGGCTGAACACGACGAGCGGTCCGTCGTCCGCGCGGGCCAGGCCCGCCCAGGGCTGTCCGCCGTACTCGACGACCCTGCTGCGGACGTTCCACGGGGCGGGGAGCACCGACTCCTCGGTGCCGTCGGCGCGTCGGCGGACGAGCGCACGCCGACCGCCCTCGGTGGGCCGTGGCGCGGTCCACCACACTTCGTCGCCGACGACACCGACGTACTCGGGGCGCCCGTCGTGCCGAGCGGCGAGCACCGCGTCGATCGGGGAGGGCCAGCTGCCGTAGGCGCCGGTCGGTACCATCTCGACTCCCCTTACGCGGACTTCAGGTAGTGGTCGAGGACGCGGACGCCGAAATGCAGGGCGTCGACGGGGACGCGCTCGTCGACTCCGTGGAACAGCGCCGCGTAGTCCAGGTCCGGGGGCAGCTTCAGCGGGGAGAAGCCGTAGCCGGTGATGCCGAGCCGGGAGAACTGCTTGGCGTCTGTGCCGCCGGACATCGCGAACGGGACGACGTGGCCGTCCGGGTCGAAGTGCTCGACGGCGGCGCGCAGTCGGGCGAAGGTGGGTGAGTCGACGGGGGCTTCCAGGGGGACTTCGCGGTGATGGAACTCCCACTCGACGTCCGGCCCGGTGAGGCGGTCCATCGTCGCGATGAACTCCTCCTCGCCGCCCGGCAGCATCCGGCCGTCGACATGGGCGACGGCGTGCCCAGGGATCACGTTGACCTTGTAACCGGCGTCCAGCATCGTCGGGTTGGTGCTGTTGCGGACCGTCGGTTCCACCAGCGCGGCGGCCGGGCCGAGCTTCTCCAGCAGCAGGTCGACGTCGAAGCCGGCCGCGTCGACGTCGGTCTCGATGCCGTACAGCGCGGCGAGTTCGGTGAGCGCGGCCCGTACGGTCGGTGTCAGGCGGACGGGCCAGGGGTGGGCGCCGATGCGGGCGACGGCTCCGGCGAGGCGGGTGACGGCGTTGGCCGTGTTCACCTTCGAGCCGTGTCCGGCCCGGCCGTGCGCGGTGAGCTTGACCCAGGCGGTGCCGCGTTCGCCGGCGGCGATCGGGTAGAGGGTCATGCCCGGGGTCGGGTGGAAGCTGAACGCCCCGGATTCGCTGATGCCTTCGGTGCAGCCCTCGAAGAGCCCGGGGTGCTCGCCGGCGAGGAAGCCCGATCCGTCCTCGGCGCTCGCCTCCTCGTCGGCGGTGTAGGCGAGGACGATGTCGCGGCGCGGCCGGATGCCCTGACGGGCCCAGGAGCGGACGACGGCGAGAACCATCGCGTCCATGTTCTTCATGTCGACGGCGCCGCGCCCCCAGACCACGCCGTCGCGGACCTCTCCGGAGAAGGGGTGCACGGCCCAGTCGGCGGGCTCCGCCGGGACGACGTCGAGGTGGCCGTGGACCAGCAGCGCGTCGGCGGAGGGGTCGGTGCCCTCGATGCGCGCCACCACGTTGGTGCGGCCGGGGGTCCGCTCCAGCAGGGTGGGTTCCAGCCCGACGGCGGCGAGGCGTTCGGCGACGTACTCGGCGGCGGGCCGCTCGCGGCAGTCGCCGCCGCCGCGGTTGGTGGTGTCGATGCGGATGAGTTCGGAGGTGAAGGTCACCACCTCGTCGAGCGCGGTGGCGTCCGGCTCTCGGCCCGGCTCAGCCATACTGCTCCTCCACCGCTGCGGAGACGATCGTGGTGACCGCCTTGAACGTGCGAATGCACTCGTACATCGTCCCGCTGGTGTACGCGACCCGGCGCTCGCCGTTCCGCACCACGCCGGGCACGACCGTGGCGGAGGCGGCGAGATGCTCGGCGTCGAACTCCAGCTCCACCGTGAACGGTCCACCCCGCACCGGCTCGTGTCGTACGGCGAGGGCGGTCGCGGACTTGGCGGCGGCCCTGATCTCACTCGCCGTACGCTTCGGCGTCCGGCACACCGCGGCGTACCGCGAGACGTGGTCCTTGACGGCGACCTTGCATGCCTCGGGCGCGTATCCGAGGGCGTCGTCGCAGGTCAGGTCGTCGCCGGTGACGAGGACGACGGGCACGCCGTACTCCGCGACGACATGGGCGTTCAGCAGTCCCTCGCTCGCCCGCTCGCCGTCGAGCCACACGCCGGTGATGGAGTTGGCGAGGTAGGTGTGCGCGAGGACGCCTTCGGTTCCCGCGCCGGTGTGGTAGCCGACGAACGCGATGCCGTCGACGTCCTCGTGCTGCACCCCCTCGACCATGGAGAGGGTCTTGTGCCGGCCGGTGATCATCTCGGCCCGCTCGTCGAGCTGTTCGAGCAGCAGGTTCCGCATGCTCCAGTGGGCCTCGTTGATCAGCACCTCGTCGGCGCCGCCGTCGAAGAACCCGAGGACCGCCGCGTTGACGTCCGAGGTGAACATGGACCGGCACCGTTCCCACTGGGGTGTCCCGGGGAGGACGTCGCCGGGCCAGGTGACGCCGGTGGCGCCTTCCATGTCGGCGCTGATCAGGATCTTCACGAAACCCCTGTCCCCTCACGTGCGGTGACGACGACGCTCGGCGTCACGTTACGCCCCGGGGAAGGGCCAGGCCAGGACCTCGGAAAGGAATAATGGTCTAGACCTCTACCAGGGTGCGGCGGCGCCCGAACTCGGGCAGGAGCGACAGCAGACCGAGGACGGCCAGTACGGCGCCCAGCCAGAGCGGCGAGCGGAGCCCGTACGCGTCGACGAGTATCCCTCCGAGGGAGGAACCGATGATGATGCCGAGGGTGATGAACGAGGAGTGGACGGTGTTCACGAGCGGTCCCGCGTTGCCGGCCCGCTGGACGCGGGTGACCATGGCCGGGTTCATGGTGACACCCACCAGGCCGATGCCCGCCATGAGGACCACGACGGCCGCGCCGACATCGGCCAGCAGGGCGAAGCCGGTCAGGAACAGGACGTTGAGAGCGAGGCCCGCGACCTGCACGCCGACGGCGCGACGGTGCGCGAGGCGGCCGACGACCATGTTGCCGATCACCGTGGCGGCGCCGTAGGCGATGAGCAGGACGGGTACGGTCCCCTCCTCGAAGCCGGTCACCTCGGTGAGGATCGGGTTGAAGTAGCTGAAGGCGGAGAAGGTCGCGCCGATGGCGAGGGTGCTGGTGGCGAGCACCAGCCACAGGCGGGGCCTGCGGAAGACCCGTACCTCCTCGCGGAAGGAGGCGCCGGCGACGCCGGGCGACTCCAGGCGCGGGACGCCCACGACCACCGCGGCCGCGGCGAGCACGGTCAGCGCGGTGATGACCCAGAACGCGGCGCGCCAGCCCAGGTGCCCGCCGATGTAGGTCGCCATCGGCAGCCCGAGCAGCATGCCGAGCATCAGTCCGTTCATCGCCACGGCGATGGCGCGGCCGCGGACCTCCTCCCGGGTCAGCGCGGAGCAGACCGAGATGGCGACGCCGAAGAAGGCCTGGCAGGCGACGCCGGTGATGACGCGGGCCACGACCATCGCGCCGTACGAGGTGGCGGTCGCGGCCAGCAGATTGCCCGTCAGGAAGACGCCGAAGAGCACCAGGAGTGCGGGCTTGGGGCGCAGCTTCAGCACCGCGAAGGTGAGGAAGGGACCGCCGACCGCCATGGCGACGGCGAAGGTGGTGATGAGATAGCCGATCTGAGGGATGGTCACGTCGAGCCCGGCCGCCATCTGCGGCATGAGACCCGCGACGACGAACTCGCTGGTGACCATGGCGAAGACTCCGATGGCCAGTACGTACACGGCGCGTGGCACGTGGTTCACGTCCTTCGTTGTTCGGGAAGCAAGTTTTGGACTGATCAGTACGAAATGAGGGCGCGGGCGGCCGCGGAGGGGCGTCGAGGTGACGGAGAAGGCCGGGTACTCGGCAGGTCAGGCGGTCAGGGCGTCCAGCGCGATGGCGGCGATGGACTCGATGACGGCGCGGTCGGCGCCGTTCTGCGCGGAGACGCGCATCCCGGCGACGGCAGCGGTGAAGAACCGCGCGAGCTCGTCGGCCCGACGGTCCCGCGAGAAGACGCCGGCGCTCTGACCGGCGGCGATGGTCGCCGCGAGCGCCGCGAGCCGGCGCTCCTGGTCCCGCCCGAGGAGCGCGGCGGCCTGGGGGTCGCGCCCGGAGAGTTCGACCGTGCTGTTGACAACGAGGCAGCCGATGCCGATGCCCGCCCGCCGATGGGTCTCCTCCATCTCGACGATCGACGCCATGACGCCCTTCAGACGGTCGACGGGCGAGAGGGTCTCGTCCTCCAGGAGCGCGAGCTGACTGCTCGTGGTCATCTCGGTGTAGCGCGCGAGCGCCCGCAGGAACAGCGCGTGCTTGCTCGCGAAGGTGTTGTAGATGCTGCTGCGGCCCAGGCCGGTCGCCTCGCACAGATCCTGGGTGGAGGTGGCTTCATAGCCCTTCTCCCAGAACAGGTGCATCGCGGCGTCCAGGGCGCGCGCCTCGTCGAACATCCTCGGGCGTGCCATGGCAGCACCGTAGCAGGTATTGGACTGACCAGTTCAATATCTAATTCGGGCGATACCCCGCCAACAGGCGCGTATAGGCTTGCGGGCGCAGTTCTCCCTCCCCGAACTCCCCGACCGTCAGGAGACCTCTCGGTGACCACCGCGTTCGCCCCTTCCGAAACCGCCGACGAAACCCCGGACGAAGCCGCCGGGACCATCGAGGTCCCCGAGGCCCGTGAGGCGACCGACTTCGTCGTCCAGGACATGCCCGACGCGGTCGTCCGGGACGCCCGGGAGTTCGGGGTCTACGCCCGCACCGGCGGCTGGGCGTTCGCGTTGAAGGTGGCCCGGAGCGTGCGCCCGGGCGGGCAGGCGGCGGAGGACTCGCCCAAGGTGTCGGCGAAGGCCTTCGCCGAGCTGGCCGAGTGCTCCCCCGAGCGGGTCATGCGGTACTACAAGGCCTGGGACATGGCCGCCGACGACGGGCTCGTCCCGCAGTTCGAGGCGCTGGTGCCCGGCGAGGACATCGAGCTGCCGGAGGCCGACGTCTGGCTGTCGTACTACTCCTCCCGCTCCAGCGCCTCCTCGGTGCGCGGCCACGCGATCACCGCGGCGGCGGAGGCCGAGGGCATCCGCCCGACGAAGGCGCTGGAGGTCGCCGAGAACCCGACCGCCCTGCGTGCCGCTATCCTCGCCGACCCCGGCACGGCCGAGGCCGCGCGCAGCGCGCTGCTCGACCGGATGAAGGAGGACCCGGCGCTGCAGACCGAGATGGCCCGCGCCATCGCCCGGACCGACGAGCTGAAGAAGGCCGTGGCCGGCGAGGCCAAGGCGGCCGACCGGATCGGCTACGTCCGGCAGATCGTCGAGAAGGGCCAGATCCGCACGCCCGCCGGACAGACCGTGGAGGCGCCCGCCGCGGTGCGCGCCGAGGCGGAGCGGCACCTCTCCCTCATCGACGAGCTCGACGACTCCGAGGAGGCGGGCGAGTGGGCCGGCGAGGCCTATGACGCGGTGAAGGGCATGGTCGCGGAGGCCGTGGAGGCGGACCCGGCGCTGCGCGTCCAGGAGCGGCGTACGAAGTTCTACAACAGCCTGCAGAAGGCCACGAAGGTCTTCGAGGAGCTGACCCTCGACGAGGTCCTGGAGGAGGACGTCCTCGAGGACGACATGCTCCAGCGCCTCGAAGCCCTTCAGGAGGCGATCGGCACCTGCATCAGCGCGCTGCGCAAGGCGACCGACGCCTCCTCCTGATCCCGTTCAGTCCTCGTGGCCGAGCTGGAGTTGGCGTTCGGTGCGTCCGCCGCCCGCGACCTGGAGGACGGTGGCGACCGGCGGATAGCCCGCCGCGATGACCGTGTACTCCCCCGAGGACAGGTCCACGAAGCGGAAGGTGCCGTCGGGGCCCGTGGTCAGGGTGTCGACCACGTTGCCGGCCGCGTCGAGGAGCGTCACGCGCGCGTCCTCGACCGGCCTCCCCCACCCTTCGGGCGGGGGGACCCCCATCTCGCTTCGCTCACCGCCCGCGCGCACCGTCCCGCGCAGCATCGCGCCGCCCGCCAGCTCGATGTCCTGGCGGGTCTCGCGGGAGGCCTGCACGCTCACCGGCAGCGCGGCGGGCCGGAAGGCGGGGGCACTCGCGGCCAGTGTGTACTCGCCGGCCACCAGCTCCGTGATGACGTAGCCGCCCTCGCGCCCGCTGCGAGTGGAGGCGACGACGTCGCCGCGTACGTCGGTGAGGGTGACCGCCGCGTCCCGTACGGGAGTTCCGTCGGCGGTCACCACGGTGCCGGCCAGCCGGCCCGCGCCCCCGAGGACCACGTCGAGCTCCACCGGCCGTTCGCCGACGGTGACGGAGACGGCCTGCGGCTGATGTCCGCCGGCGGCCGCGATCAGGACGTACGAGCCGGGGCCGGGGACGCTGAGCGCGTAGCGCCCGTCCTCGCCGCTGCCGCCGCGGCCGATCTGCTGCCCCTGGACGTCGATGAGGGTGAGGGCCGCGCGCGGTACGCGGCTGCCGTCGTGGTGCTGGACGGTTCCGCACACCGGGAGGCCCGCGGTGTACGCGGCCGGGGCGGGGGCGGCCGACGCGCGGGCCCGGGGGACGGCGGTGGGGGCCTCGGTGGTGGGGGTGTGGTGGGACACCAGCGGTTTCTCCTTGAGGAAGAAGGCGAGGACGAGGCCGAGCACGAGGACCGGCACGAGGTAGAGGAAGATCCGCGGCATCGCGTCCGCGTACGCCTGGATGTAGGCGTCGCGCAGCGCGGGCGGGAGGGCGTGCACCGCCTGCGGAGTGATCGATTCGGCGGCCGGCAGCGGAGCCCCCGTCGTACGGGGCAGCGAGTCGGCGAGGGCGTCGTCGAGCCGAGCGGCGAAGAGGGTGCCGAAGACGGCTGCGCCGACGCTGCCCCCGATCTGACGGAAGTAGTTGTGGGCGCTGGTGGCGGTGCCGAGGTCGGTGGGGCGTACGGAGTTCTGCACGGCGAGGACCAGGACCGGCATGACCAGGCCGATGCCGAGTCCCAGGACGGCCTGCCAGATGCTGTGATGCAGGCGCGGGGTGTCCGTCTCCATCCGGGAGAGCAGCCACATGCCGACGACGGAGACGGCGCCGCCGAGGACCGGGTAGACCTTGTAGTGGCCGGTGCGGGTGATGAGCTGCCCCGAGACGACCGAGGCGAGGACGATCCCGCCCATCAGGGGCAGCATGAGGAGGCCGGACTCGGTGGCGGTGGCGCCCTCGACCATCTGGAGGAAGGTCGGCAGATAGCTGGCGGCGCCGAAGAGCGCGATGCCGACCACCGCGCCGACGAGGCTCGTGACCGTGAAGACCGAGTCGCGGAACAGCCGCAGAGGGATGAGGGGTTCGGGCGCGAAGTGCTCGACGGCCAGGAAGAGCAGGGTGGTTCCGGCGGCGCCGCAGCCGAGGCCGATGATGACCTCGGAGTCCCAGTCGTACGCGGTCCCGCCCCAACTGGTCAGCAGCACAAGGCAGGTGGAGGCGGCGGCGAGCAGGATCGATCCGAGGACGTCGAGCCTGGCCCGTGTGCGCGGCTTGGGGAGCCTCAGCACCACGGCGACGACGGCGAGGGTGACGAGTCCGAAGGGGACGTTGAAGTAGAAGCACCAGCGCCAGGAGACGTGGTCGGTGAAGAAGCCGCCGAGCAGCGGGCCGGCGACGGAGGCGAGGCCGAAGGCCGCGCCCATGAGGCCCATGTAGCGGCCGCGCTCCCGGGCGGGGACGATGTCCGCGATGATCGCCTGGACGCCGATCATCAGGCCGCCCGCGCCGACGCCCTGGACGGCCCGGAAGGCGATGAGCTCGTCCATGGACCGTGACCAGCCGGCCAGGGCGGAGCCGATGACGAAGACCACGATGGCGAAGAGGAAGACGCCCTTGCGGCCGAAGAGGTCGCCGAGTTTGCCGTAGATCGGCAGACCGATGGTGGCGGTGAGCAGATAGGCGGTGATCGCCCAGGACATCCGGTCCAGGCCCTGGAGTTCGCCGACGATCTTCGGCAGGGCGGTGGCGACGATCATCTGCTCCAGCGCGGCGAGCAGCAGCGCGAGCATGAGGCCGCAGAAGACGAGCCGGACACGACGGGGGTCGAGGACGACTTCCCCGTCGGCGGGCGCCGGTGGCTGGTCGGAGGGCGGACCGTCCTCGACGAGCGGTACGTCGTCCTTCGCCAGCGTGATCGCACCCACGTGCTGCTCCCCTCGTCACGACGTCAGCGCCGCGCCATTCTTCGCATTCGGCGCGAAGCGGGAGCAAGTCGGACGGTACGGGCGGCCGATGGGGTCAGCGGCGCCGAACAGCCCTGCGCGGGGTGGCACTTGGGGCGCTCATCAGCGCGTTTACGAATGCTCCCGCGCCCCCTCGGCGCGCGGGCGCTCTTGAGGGGGCGGCGGGGAAACCACTCGAATCGGTGACCGACGAGGCGTTACTTCTCCACCTCCGTGGCCAGGTTGGCCAGCACGGCGTCGTAGATGCGGCTGAGCCCCTTGGGCGCGAAGGTCTTCTCGAAGAATCCGCCGATGCCGCCGGCGCCGTTCCACACGGTGGAGACGACGGCCCTGGACTTCCCCTCGCCCGCGGGCGTCACGGTCCAGGTGGTGACCATGGAGGAGTTGCGGTCCTTCTCGACGAGCTGCCCTCCCCCATGGCCTGCGGCATGGGCGGGACCCCCAGTGGGCTCGGTGACCTCCAGAAGGCAGTCGCGGATGCGCTTGCTGGTGGCCTGGAGCTTCCAGTGGACGAGGGTTCCCTCGCCGTCGCCGCCCTCGCGCACCTCGTACTCGCTGAAGTGCTCCGGCAGCAGCTTCGCGCGCGTGCCGCCGTAGTCGGCCAGAGCGTCGAACACCGTCTCCGGGTCCGCCGAGATGATCCGCTCCGTCGTGGCCTCGACCTGCGCCATTGCACTTCCTCCAACACGTGGTTCTTCAGGGGTGTGGCGCCCAGCCAACCACCTGGGCCCGGGCCTCCCAAATCCGGGTTGCGACGATCAAGGGAACATGTGTTCTATTCTGTGCATACGGCTGAGGCCACGGCTACCGAGGAGGCGTCCATGCGCTGGGACAATCTGGGCGACAACCCCGCCACCGCCGCGGAGACGGCCCTGTTCGGTACGGACGCGGTCACCACCCGCACGTTCGACACGCCCGAGTTCCGTGGGATCACCTTCCACGAGGTGCGGGCCCGCTCGATCGTGAACCGGGTGCCCGGCGCCTCACGGATGCCGTTCGAATGGACGGTCAACCCCTACCGGGGCTGCACGCACGCGTGCGTGTACTGCTTCGCCCGCAAGACCCACAGCTATCTGGACCTGGACACCGGCCTCGGCTTCGACTCGCAGATCGTGGTGAAGATCAACGCGCCGGAGCTGCTGCGCCGCCAGCTCGCCTCCCGCCGCTGGCAGGGCGCCCACATCGCGATGGGCACCAACGTCGACTGCTACCAGCGGGCGGAAGGGCGCTATCGCCTGATGCCGGGGATCATCGCGGCCCTGCGCGACCACGCCAACCCTTTCTCCATCCTCACCAAGGGGACGCTGATCCTGCGCGACCTCGACCTGATCGTCCAGGCGGCGGAGGTGACCGAGGTCGGCATCTCCGTCTCCGTCGGCTTCACCGACCAGGAGCTGTGGCGCACGGTCGAGCCCGGCACGCCCTCCCCGCAGCGGCGCCTGGACGTCGTGCGGACGCTCGCCGAGCACGGCATCGGCTGCGGGGTGCTGATGGCCCCGGTGGTCCCCTTCCTCGGCGACCGCCCCGAGCAGCTGCGCGACACGGTGCGCGCCATCGCCGAGGCCGGCGCGACCTCCGTGACCCCGCTCGTCCTGCATCTGAGGCCGGGCGCCCGCGAGTGGTTCTTCACCTGGCTGCGGCAGTACCACCCGCATCTGGTGGGGCGGTACGAGCGGATGTACGCGGACGGGGCCTACGCACCGACCTGGTACCAGCGTCGGATCACCCGTCAGGTCCACGAATTCGCCGCCGAGTTCGGGATCGGGCCCTCCCGTCGGGGAGCGCCGCGCCGGATTCCCGTACCGGAGGAGCCGGCGCTCGCGGGGGCTCCCGAACAGCTCACCTTCCTCTGACGGGTCCTCTGTTCGGGTCAACTCTGAGCGGAACATGTCCTTCCGGGTGCCGATCGGGGCACGGACGCCCTATGACCACACGCGCAGGAATGCTGATCGCCACTGGGGCACTGGTCGCAGGGACGGTCACCGCCCTGCCCGCGTCCGCGACGCCCCGTCCCGAGCCGACCCCCCGCCCCATCGCGCCGCTCCAGTGGAGCGACTGCGCCACCAAGGCGTATCCCAAGCTCCAGTGCGCCACGCTCAAGGTGCCGCTGAACCACGACGACCCGGCCGGCCGGTCGATCAGCCTTGCTCTGACCCGGGTCGCGCACACCGTGAAGGACACCAAGGAGTACCAGGGTCCGCTGCTCGTCAACCCGGGCGGACCGGGCGGCAGCGGACGGACCATGGCCGGGTTCGTGGCCGCATCGCTGCCCGCGAAGGTGGCGGCGCAGTACGACGTCATCGGCTTCGACCCGCGCGGGGTCGGCAAGAGCGAGCCCGCGCTCGACTGCAAGCCCGGCCACTTCGACCCGGTGCGGCCGGACTCCGTGCCGCTCGACGCCGAGGGCGAGCGGACGGGCGTCGAGCGGGCCCGGTCGTTCGCGACGGCCTGCGGGAAGAAGCACGGCGACGTCCTGCCGTACATCGACACGGTCAGCACGGCCCGGGACCTGGACGCGATCCGCGCGGCGCTCGGCGCGCCGCAGCTCAACTACCTGGGGTACTCCTACGGCACGTACCTCGGCGCCGTGTACGCGCGGCTGTACCCGGAGCGGGTGCGCCGCCTCGTACTGGACTCCGTGGTCAATCCGCAGGGCGTCTGGTACGAGGACAACATCGCGCAGGACTACGCCTTCGACACCCGCCACAAGGACTTCATGGCCTGGGTGGCCCGCCAGAACGCCACGTACAAGCTGGGCACGGATCCGGCGGCGGTGGAAGCGGCCTGGTACGGGATGCGGGAAGCACTGGGGAAGAGCCCGGCGGGCGGCAAGGTCGGTCCGGGCGAGCTGGAGGACACCTACCTGCCGGGCGGGTACTACAACGGCTACTGGCCGAACCTGGCGGCGGCGTTCTCGTCGTACGTCAACGACAAGGACGCGGTCCCGCTGACCCGGGCGTACGAGGCCTACGGGGCGGCGGACGCGGCGGCCGACAACGGCTACTCGGTCTACGCGAGCGTGCAGTGCCGGGACGCCGAGTGGCCGCGGGACTGGAACACCTGGCGCACGGACAACTGGGACGCACACGCCAAGGCACCCTTCGCCACCTGGAACAACGCCTGGTACAACGCTCCGTGCGCGTTCTGGCCGGTGGACTCGCTCACTCCGCCCGACGTCACCAACGACGAGGTGGGGCCGGTGCTGATCCTCCAGGCGTCGAACGACGCGGCGACCCCGTACGAGGGCGGTGTGGCGCTGCACCGGATGGTGAGCGGCTCCAGCCTGGTGGTCGAGGAGGGCGGCGGGAACCACGGGGTGTCGCTGGCCGGCAACGAGTGCATGGACGAGCACCTGGTGACCTATCTCGCCACGGGGCAGGTGCCGCGCGGCGACGGCCAGGCGGAGGCGGACGCGGTCTGCGAAACGCTCCCGGAGCCGAAGCCGGAGCCGATGAAGGCCACCGCGTCCCGCGACGGATCCGCGCGACCCGACACGACGGGCGGCACGGTCCTGCACGGTCTCCTCGGCCACGTGCGCTGACAGACCCCGCGGCCGGAGCCCTGTCGGTGGCGTGCGCGAGGATGTCGGGCATGACGACGCACCTCACCCACGTCCCCGCTCCCGAGGGGATCGCCCCCAGCCCCCAGTACAGCCACGTCGTGTGGGGCACCGGCCGGTTCGTCGCGATATCCGGCCAGTGCTCCCTCGACGCCTCGGGGGCGGTGGTCGGGGCGGACGACGCCGGGGCGCAGGCCCGTCAGGTCTTCGCGAACCTGCGCCGTTGCCTGGCCGCGGCGGGCGCGGGGTTCGAGGACGTGGTGAAGCTGACGTACTTCGTCACCGACGTCGCCCACCTGCCCGCGGTCCGGACGGCGCGGGACGAGGCCTTCGGCACGGCCCCGCTTCCCGCGAGTTCGGCGGTCCAGATCGCCGCCCTGGTCCGCCCGGAACTCCTGATCGAGATCGAGGCCTTCGCCCTGGTCCCGGAGAGCGCCGCGGGCTAGCCGGCGAGCCGGGCGAACGCTTCCGCGGCCGCTCGTCCGAGTCGGGGGTGAGGCAGGGCGGCCTCGATCGCCGGCAGGGCGCGCGGGTCGCCGAGGGTGCCGAGTCCCTCGACGCAGGCGATGCCGACCCGCCAGTGCGGGTCGTCGGCCGCCAGGCGCCGTTCGAGGACGGCGAGGAGGGCCGGTACGGACTCGGGGGCGCGCAGGTCGGCGAGCAGCCGGACCGGCAACAGTGCGTAGGCGACGCGGAGTTCGTTGGTGGCGAGGGCGGCGGCCGCCCGTGCGGTGCGCGGGTCGCCAAGACGTGTCAGGGCGTAGGCGGCGGAGACGCAGCGCTCCGGCTCGCGGTGGTTGAGGAGCAGGACCAGGGCTTCGAAGGCGCGCGGATCGCCGGCGAGGCCGAGCCGGAAGGCGGCGATCTCGCGGGCCCAGAGGGGTTGGCCGGGTGCGGTCAGCACGCGGGCGAACTCCTCGGGATCGTCGGTGGCGACGAGTTCTTCGAATGGCTTTCGATCGACTTCCGCGCCGTCGTGGATCTCGTCCCGCAATCGATCGATCATCGAGCAGAATTCGGGGTTCTGGGCGATATCCATGGCCGTCAGCGTATCCGCGATCCAGATCACACTTTCCGAACTCCCGGGGACTGGCGCGCTCGTTACTCGCCGGTTAATCTCAGGTGAGCGGGTCACCCCCCGCACCCTCACAACGGCCTGGTGACGCAGCCGTCGTGAGATCGAGTTTGTCGGTTCGGCAGTTTTCGATGTGACTCCGGGACAGAGTCCGTCGCCTTTTCCACGCGATCTCTTCGCGCTTCTGTCGCGAACTCCTCGCGCTTTCCGTTCGCGATCCGTTCGCGCCCACATTGCCGCCTTCAGTCGTCACTCTTCCCTCCCTGGAGTCCCCTGATGGACACCCCTCTCTCCACCATCGCCGTCATCGGTCTCGGCACGATGGGCACGGGCATCGCCGATGTCCTCGCCCGGGCCGGCCGTGAGGTCATCGGCGTCGACATCAGCGAAGCCGCCGCCACCCAGGCCGTCGCCGCCCTGGAGGCCTCCACCGCCCGCGCGGTGACCCGTGAGCGGATCACGGAGGAGGAGCGGCAGGACGTCCTCGCCCGCTTCCGTACCTTCTCCGACCTCCAGGCCGCGGCGGACGCCGACCTCGTGATCGAGGTCGTCCCCGAGTCGTACGAGGCCAAGCAGGAGGTCTTCCGGGCCCTGGACGGCATCGTCCGCCCCGACGCGATCATCGCCACCGGCACCAACGCGCTCTCCGTGACCCGGCTGGCCGCCGACTCGGCGCACCCCGAGCGCGTGCTCGGCCTGCACTTCTTCACCCCGGTCCAGGCGATGAAGCTGGTGGAGATCGTCTCCTCCGTCCTCACCGCCCCGCAGGCCGTCGAGGCCGTCACCGCCCTCGCGCACGACCTCGGCAAGGAGCCGGTCGCCGTCGGCGACCGTCCCGGCTTCGTCGCGGACGGGCTGCTCTTCGGCTACCTCAACCAGGCCGCCGCCATGTACGAGGCCAAGTACGCCTCCCGCGAGGACATCGACGCCGCCATGAAGCTCGGCTGCGGTCTTCCGATGGGCCCGCTGGCGCTGCTCGACCTGATCGGCGTCGACACCGCCCGTACGGTCCTGGAGGCGATGTACAGCGAGTCGCGCGACCGGCTGCACGCCCCCGCCCCGATCCTCAAGCAGCTCAGCGAGGCCGGTCTGACGGGCCGCAAGTCGGGCCGCGGTTTCTACACGTACGACGCGCCGGGCTCGGCCACCGTGGTCCGCGACGCGCTCACCCCGCTGGAGAGCGCCACCACCGCCGAGGGCCGTGAGGTCCGCTCGGTCGGCGTCGCCGGCTCCGGCACGATGGCCTCCGGCATCGCCGAGGTCTTCGCCAAGGCCGGTTACACGGTCGTGCTGGCCGCCCGCTCCCAGGAGAAGGCCGACACCGCCAAGGCCCGGATCGCGAAGTCCCTCGCCCGTTCGGTCGACAAGGGCCGGATGACCGGTGAGGCCCGAGACGAGACGCTGGCCCTGATTACCCCGGCCGGCTCGCTCGACGCCTTCGCCGAGGTCGACCTGGCCGTCGAGGCGGTCGCCGAGGACCTGACGATCAAGCAGGAGCTGTTCGCGCGGCTCGACAAGATCTGCAAGCCGGGCGCGGTGCTCGCCACCACGACCTCCTCCCTGCCGGTCGTCGCCTGCGCCCGCGCCACCTCGCGTCCGCAGGACGTCATCGGGATGCACTTCTTCAACCCGGCGCCCGCGATGAAGCTGGTGGAGATCGTCCGTACGGTCCTGACCGCCGACGACGTCCACGCCACGGTCCGCGAGGTCACGGCGAAGATCAGGAAGCACCCGGTGGACTGCGGCGACCGCGCCGGCTTCATCGTGAACGCGCTGCTCTTCCCGTACCTGAACAACGCGATCAAGATGGTCCAGGAGCACTACGCGACGCTGGACGACATCGACGCCGCCATGAAGCTGGGCGGCGGCTACCCGATGGGGCCGTTCGAGCTCCTCGACGTCGTCGGCCTCGATGTCTCCCTCGCCATCGAGCAGGTGCTGCACCGCGAGTTCCGCGACCCGGGCCTGGCCCCGGCGCCGCTCCTGGAGCACCTGGTGGCGGCCGGCTGCCTGGGCCGCAAGACGGGGCGCGGCTTCCGCGAATATGCCCGACGCTGAGCCCTACGCGGGCTGGGGAGGGTTGCTGAGTCCCGGGGGTGCCTCCGGCACCCCGGGCGACCCTCCCCCACCTGGGCACACTCCCGCGCTGATGCAGTACGTTCAGGACATGTCCAAGGCCGCGAAGTCACCCCGTGCCACGTCCACGTCCCCGTCCTCCTCCGACACGCAGGAGAGCCCGGCGGGCACCCGCGCGGCCGCGCAGCGGCTGAAGATGCGCCGCGAGCTGGCGGCGGCGGCCATGGAGCTCTTCGCCACCAAGGGGTACGAGGCCACGACGGTCGACGAGATCGCCGCCCAGGCCGGGGTCGCGCGCCGGACCTTCTTCCGCCACTTCCGCTCCAAGGAAGAGGCGATCTTCCCCGACCACGACGACACCCTGGTGCGGGCGGAGGCGGTGCTGAACGCCGCGCCGCCGCACGAGCACCCGCTGGACACGGTCTGCCGGGGCATCAAGGAAGTCATGAAGATGTACGCGGGGTCCCCTGCGGTCTCCGTGGAGCGCTACCGGCTCACCCGCGAGGTGCCGACCCTGCGGGAGCGCGAGATCGCCTCGGTGGCCCGCTACGAGCGGCTCTTCACCCGCTATCTGCTGGGCCATTTCGACGAGCGCGACCACCACGACGGCAACGACGACCCGCTGCTGGCCGAGGTGGCCGCCTCCGCGGTCGTCACCGCCCACAACCACGTGCTGCGCCGCTGGCTGCGCGCAGGCGGCCAGGGCGACGTGGAGGCCCAGCTGGACCACGCCTTCGCGATCGTGCGGGAGACCTTCGGTACGGGCATAGGCGCCCGCCCGGCCGCGGCTCCGCAGGCGCAGCCGGCCCCCACGGGCTCTCCGGGCCCCGCGGCCGTGGCATCCACCGAGGGGGACGTGGTGGTCGCCGTGGCCCGTACGGACGCCCCGCTGGACGAGATCATGCGCACGATCCAGCAGGCACTGAGGAAGAACTGACGACGCACCGACCCCGTCTCACGACGAAGGCCGCCCCTTTCCCGGGGGTGGCCTTCGTCCGTTCCCAGGGGCGGCCTTCGTCCGTTTTTGACCCTCGACTCGATCGATCATCGCTCATGTGTGACCAGGGGATTGCATCTGAGTGAAATTGTTGGCACGCAGTGCCTTGTCAGGTGACACGCGGTGCCATACGTTGATGTTGTCCGGGCGGCCGGCGCGCAGAGATCAGCTCGTGCGTCGGCTGTCCCCACAAGCGATTGTGCGCCCGGACGCCTGCGTCACAGGCAACCCTCAGCGCCGTACCCGGCGCAGCCACCGCACCACCCCGCCGAACCGACGGCACACCTCCACAGCAGCACTCCAAGACGTAACCCTCAGTGCGTCCCCCTCAGACGCCGCACCGCCGGAGGCACCCCGTGAAGGACATCCTGGACGCGATCCAGTCCTCGGACTCCACGTCCTCGGACTTCGCCAACATCAAGCTCCCCGAGTCGTACCGCGCCGTGACCGTCCACAAGGACGAGACCGAGATGTTCGCCGGCCTCGAGAGCCGCGACAAGGACCCGCGCAAGTCGCTCCACCTCGACGACGTGCCGCTCCCCGAGCTCGGCCCCGGCGAGGCCCTCGTCGCCGTCATGGCCAGCTCCGTGAACTACAACTCCGTCTGGACCTCGATCTTCGAGCCGGTGTCCACGTTCAGCTTCCTGGAGCGCTACGGACGCCTGTCGGAGCTCACCAAGCGCCACGACCTGCCGTACCACATCATCGGCTCGGACCTCGCGGGCGTCGTGCTGCGCACCGGCCCCGGCGTCAACGCCTGGAACCCCGGTGACGAGGTCGTCGCCCACTGCCTCTCGGTCGAGCTCGAGTCCTCGGACGGCCACAACGACACGATGCTCGACCCCGAGCAGCGCATCTGGGGCTTCGAGACCAACTTCGGCGGGCTGGCGGAGATCGCCCTCGTCAAGTCCAACCAGCTCATGCCGAAGCCGGACCACCTGAGCTGGGAGGAGGCCGCCTCCCCCGGCCTGGTGAACTCCACCGCGTACCGCCAGCTGGTCTCCCGCAACGGCGCCGGCATGAAGCAGGGCGACAACGTCCTGATCTGGGGCGCCAGCGGCGGCCTCGGCTCGTACGCCACCCAGTTCGCGCTGGCCGGCGGCGCCAACCCGATCTGTGTCGTCTCCTCCCCCGAGAAGGCCGACATCTGCCGGGCGATGGGCGCGGAGGCGGTCATCGACCGCAACGCCGAGGGCTACAAGTTCTGGAAGGACGAGCACACCCAGGACCCGAAGGAGTGGAAGCGCTTCGGCAAGCGCATCCGCGAGCTCACCGGCGGGGAGGACGTGGACATCGTCTTCGAGCACCCGGGCCGCGAGACCTTCGGCGCCTCCGTGTACGTCACCCGCAAGGGCGGCACCATCGTCACCTGCGCCTCGACCTCGGGGTACAACCACGAGTACGACAACCGCTACCTGTGGATGTCGCTGAAGCGGATCATCGGCTCGCACTTCGCCAACTACCGCGAGGCGTGGGAGGCCAACCGCCTGATCGCCAAGGGCAAGATCCACCCGACGCTGTCCAGGGTCTACTCCCTGGAGGAGACCGGGCAGGCCGCCTACGACGTCCACCGCAACCTGCACCAGGGCAAGGTCGGCGTTCTCGCCCTCGCCCCGCAGGAGGGTCTGGGCGTGCGCGACCCGGAGATGCGCGCGAAGCACATCGACGCCATCAACCGCTTCCGTAACATCTGATCCCGGGACCGTACATGACTGAGCGTCAGAAGGACCGGCCGTGGCTCATGCGGACGTACGCCGGTCACTCGACCGCCGAGGCGTCCAACGAGCTGTACCGGCGCAACCTCGCCAAGGGTCAGACCGGCCTCTCGGTCGCGTTCGACCTGCCGACGCAGACCGGCTACGACCCCGACCACATCCTCGCCCGCGGCGAGGTCGGTCGGGTCGGGGTCCCGGTCTCGCACCTCGGTGACATGCGCCGGCTGTTCCAGGACATCCCCCTGGAGCAGATGAACACCTCGATGACCATCAACGCCACGGCGATGTGGCTCCTGGCGCTCTACCAGGTGGTCGCGGAGGAGCAGGGCGCGGACGTCACCAGGCTCCAGGGCACCACCCAGAACGACATCGTGAAGGAGTACCTGTCGCGCGGGACGCACGTCTTCCCGCCCGGCCCGTCGCTGCGCCTCACGACGGACATGATCACCTACACGGTGAACAACATCCCGAAGTGGAACCCGATCAACATCTGCAGCTACCACCTGCAGGAGGCGGGGGCCACTCCGGTCCAGGAGATCTCGTACGCGATGTCCACCGCGATCGCGGTGCTCGACGCGGTCCGGGACTCCGGCCAGGTCCCGGCGGACCGCTTCGGCGAGGTCGTCGCCCGCATCTCGTTCTTCGTGAACGCGGGCGTCCGCTTCATCGAGGAGATGTGCAAGATGCGCGCCTTCGGCCGCATCTGGGACAAGGTCACGCGCGAGCGGTACGGCATCGAGAACGACAAGCAGCGCCGGTTCCGCTACGGCGTCCAGGTCAACTCGCTCGGTCTGACCGAGGCCCAGCCGGAGAACAACGTCCAGCGGATCGTGCTCGAGATGCTGGCCGTGACGCTCTCCAAGGACGCACGCGCGCGTGCCGTCCAGCTGCCCGCGTGGAACGAGGCGCTCGGCCTGCCCCGCCCGTGGGACCAGCAGTGGTCGCTCCGTATCCAGCAGGTGCTCGCCCACGAGTCCGACCTGCTGGAGTACGAGGACATCTTCGCCGGCTCGCACGTGATCGAGGCCAAGGTCGAATCGCTCGTCGAGGAGTGCCTGGCAGAGATCGACCGGATCCAGGAGATGGGCGGCGCGATGGCGGCCGTCGAGTCCGGGTACCTGAAGTCGCAGCTGGTCTCCTCGCACGCCGAGCGGCGCGCCCGGATCGAGGCCGGCGACGAGAAGATCATCGGCGTCAACATCTTCCAGTCGACCGAGGAGAACCCGCTCACCGCGGACCTCGACACGGCGATCATGACGGTCGACCCGGCCAACGAGGCCAAGGTCGTCGCGAAGCTCCACGAGTGGCGCGACAACCGTGACGAAAACCGTGCCCAGGAGTCGCTGGCGGCTCTCAAGGCGACGGCCGCCGGGGAGGGCAACCTGTTCGCCGCCACCCTGGAGTGCGCGCGGGCGGGCGTCACCACCGGCGAGTGGTCCTGGGCGCTGCGGGACGTCTTCGGCGAGTTCCGCGCCCCCACGGGCGTCTCCTCCGCACCCGTGGCGGTGACGGCCGAAGCGGGCACCCCGCTGGCTCTCGTACGGGAGAAGGTGGCGCGGACTGCCACGGAGCTGGGCTCCGGGCGGCTGCGGCTCCTGGTCGGCAAGCCGGGCCTGGACGGGCACTCCAACGGGGCCGAGCAGATCGCCGTACGCGCGCGTGACGCCGGTTTCGAGGTGGTCTACCAGGGGATCCGGCTGACGCCCGAGCAGATCGTCAACGCGGCCCTCGCGGAGGACGTGCACTGCGTCGGTCTGTCGATCCTCTCCGGCTCGCACGCCGAGCTGGTCCCGGACGTCCTCGACCGCCTCCGCGAGGCGGGGGCGAACGACGTCCCGGTCATCGTCGGCGGGATCATCCCGAACGCCGACGCCGCAGAACTGAAGCGCGCGGGTGTGGCCGCCGTCTTCACACCGAAGGACTTCGGTATCACGGAGATCATCGGCCGTATCGTCGACGAGATCCGGAAAGCGAACAAGCTCGACCCCCTGGAGGTCCCCGCATGACCAGCCCCGTGAACCGACTCCGCCCGCGTCGCTCGTGCCTGGCGGTCCCCGGCTCCAACCCCCGCTTCCTGGAGAAGGCCCAGGGGCTCGCCGCCGACCAGGTCTTCCTGGACCTGGAGGACGCCTGCGCGCCGCTCGCCAAGCCCGAGGCCCGTCACACCATCGTCAAGTTCCTGAACGAGGGCGACTGGACCGGCAAGACCCGGGTCGTGCGGGTCAACGACTGGACGACCCACTGGACGTACCGTGACGTCGTCACCGTCGTCGAGGGCGCCGGCCAGAACCTCGACTGCATCATGCTGCCGAAGGTCCAGGACGCCCAGCAGATCGTGGCGCTCGACCTCCTGCTGACGCAGATCGAGAAGACCATGGGCTTCGAGGTCGGCAAGATCGGCATCGAGGCGCAGATCGAGAACGCCCAGGGCCTGAACAACGTCAACGCGATCGCGACCGCCTCGCAGCGCGTCGAGACGATCATCTTCGGCCCGGCCGACTTCATGGCCTCCATCAACATGAAGTCCCTGGTCGTCGGCGAGCAGCCGCCCGGCTACGACGCCGACGCCTACCACTACATCCTGATGAAGATCCTGATGGCCGCCCGCGCCAACAACCTCCAGGCGATCGACGGCCCCTACCTGCAGATCCGCAACCCCGAGGGCTACCGGGCGGTCGCCCGTCGCGCCGCCGCCCTGGGCTTCGACGGCAAGTGGGTGCTCCACCCGGACCAGGTCGCCGCCGCGAACGAGATCTTCTCCCCCTCGCAGGAGGACTTCGACCACGCCGAGCTGATCCTGGACGCGTACGACTACTACACCTCCGAGGCGGGCGGCAAGAAGGGCTCGGCCATGCTCGGCGACGAGATGATCGACGAGGCCTCCCGCAAGATGGCCCTGGTCATCTCCGGCAAGGGCCGCGCCGCCGGCATGGAGCGCACCACCAAGTTCGAGATCCCGGAGGCCTGAGTCCGATGCAGTTCGGCCGCACCTACGAAGAGTTCGAGATCGGCGCCGTCTACAAGCACTGGCCCGGAAAGACGGTCACCGAGTACGACGACCACCTCTTCTGTCTGCTGACGATGAACCACCACCCGCTTCACATGGATGTGAATTACGCGGAGAACACGACGGACTTCGGCAAGAACGTCGTCGTCGGCAACTACATCTACTCGCTGCTGCTCGGCATGTCCGTGCCGGACGTCTCGGGCAAGGCGATCGCCAACCTGGAGATCGAGTCGCTGCGCCACGTCGCGCCGACCTTCCACGGCGACACGATCTACGGCGAGACCACGGTCCTCGACAAGACCCCGTCGAAGTCGAAGAACGACCGCGGCATCGTCTACGTCGAGACCAAGGGCTACAAGCAGGACGGCACGCTCGTGTGCGTCTTCCGCCGCAAGGTGATGGTCCCCACCGAGACGTACATCAAGGAGCGCGGCGGCGAGCAGCCCGGCCGCCCGGAGCTCAAGGAACAGGGGAAGTAGCCATGGCCCGACTCGCCCAGACCGCCGGGCTCACGGACGTCCAGCAGGAGATCCTCAAGACCGTCCGGGAGTTCGTCGACAAGGAGATCATCCCGGTCGCGACCGAGCTGGAGCACCGCGACGAGTACCCCCAGCAGATCGTCGACGGGCTCAAGGAGCTCGGCCTCTTCGGTCTGATGATCCCCGAGGAGTACGGGGGCCTGGGTGAGTCGCTGCTCACCTACGCGCTCTGCGTGGAGGAGATCGCCCGTGGCTGGATGTCGGTCTCCGGCATCATCAACACGCACTTCATCGTCGCGTACATGCTGAAGCAGCACGGCACCCAGGAGCAGAAGGACTACTTCCTTCCGCGGATGGCGGCCGGCGAGACGCGTGGCGCCTTCTCGATGTCGGAGCCCGGCCTCGGCTCGGACGTGTCGGCGATCACGTCCAAGGCGGTCAAGGACGGCGACGAGTACGTCCTCAACGGCCAGAAGATGTGGCTGACGAACGGCGGAACGTCAACGCTGGTCGCCGTTCTCGTCCGAAGTGACGAAGGACACCCCGAGGGCACGGCGCCCCACAAGTCGATGACGACCTTCCTCGTCGAGAAGGAGCCCGGCTTCGGAGAGGTCCGCCCCGGCCTCACGATCCCCGGGAAGATCGACAAGATGGGTTACAAGGGCGTCGACACCACCGAACTCATCATGGACGGACTGCGCATTCCGGCCAATCGGGTACTCGGCGGCACCACCGGCCGAGGGTTTTACCAAATGATGGACGGCGTCGAGGTCGGTCGCGTGAATGTCGCAGCTCGTGGCTGCGGTGTCGCACAGCGTGCCTTCGAACTGGGTGTCTCGTACGCCCAGCAACGTCACACTTTCGGCAAGGCGATCGCCCAGCACCAGGCGATTCAGTTCAAGCTCGCCGAGATGGCTACCAAGGTCGAGGCCGCTCATGCCATGATGGTGAATGCAGCACGCAAAAAGGACTCCGGGGAACGAAACGACCTCGAAGCGGGGATGGCGAAGTACCTCGCCTCCGAATACTGCAAGGAAGTCGTCGAGGACGCCTTCCGTATCCATGGCGGGTACGGGTTCTCGAAGGAGTACGAGATCGAGCGCCTCTACCGCGAGGCTCCGATGCTGCTCATCGGCGAAGGTACCGCCGAGATCCAGAAAATGATCATTGGGCGCAGGCTGCTCGAGGAGTACCGATTCCAGGGCTGATTGTCGCATTTGGGTCGGTTTGGCCGCGAAGAAGATCACACCCTGTCATCGTCTTCCGGCCGCCGACTCGGCTTCTGGCTTGCCCAGTTGCGGCCCGCAACCGATAGCATCGCCCGAAAGCCGCCGTCCCCCGTTGCCAGTGCGGCATCATCCGCTACGAAGGTCATCCATGCCCCACAGCCAAACCTCTGCACCTCGCGACAGCCTTGCCGGCGTACGCATCGCACGCGGAGCATCGCCGTGGCTTCTGCCGACCGTCGCCACCGCGGCGCTGAGCCTCGTGCGTGCGCGCAGGTCTCGGCGTGCCGCGGCCATCGCCGTGCCCACCACCGCCCTGGCGGCGGGCATGCTGTGGTTCTTCCGCGACCCCGAGCGCGAGATCGCTCAGGGCCGGGTCATCTCCCCCGCCGACGGCGTGGTGCAGAGCATCATGCCGTGGAAGGACGGGCGCACCCGGGTCGCCATCTTCATGAGCCCGCTGAACGTCCACGTCAACCGCGCGCCGCTCGCCGGCACGGTGACGTCCGTGGAGCACGTCCCCGGTGGGTTCGTCCCGGCGTTCAACAAGGAGAGCGAGAACAACGAGCGCGTTGTCTGGCACTTCGACACCGAGCTCGGTGACATCGAGATGGTGCAGATCGCGGGGGCCGTGGCCCGCCGCATCGTGCCGTACATCCCGCAGGGGACGAAGGTCGAGCAGGGCGAGCGCATCGGTCTGATCCGCTTCGGGTCGCGCGTTGACATCTACCTTCCGGAAGGTGTCGACGTCGCCGTCGAGGTCGGTCAGACCACGACCGCGGGGGTGACTCGCATTGACCGTGATTGATCCCGACACCCGGGCCGCCGACTGGGCCGCCGACGGCGATGTGGAGGAGGCCGATGAGGCCGAGGAGATGCCTCTGTCGTTGAGGCTGTCCATAGCGGACGCCCTCACGCTCGGTAACGCCACGTGTGGATTCATGGCGGTGTACTTCACCACCACGGGCATCCTCATCCCGCACCTCACGGGCAGCACCGAGACCGGCATGGCGCGCAACAGCGCTGCCACCGCCGTGATCCTGATGCTCGCCGCGGCGATCTTCGACCTGTTCGACGGCATCGTGGCGCGCAAGCTGCGCTCGTCCCCGATGGGTGCCGAGCTCGACAACCTCTCGGACCTGATCAGCTTCGGTCTGGCCCCGGCCTACTTCGTGCTCGTGTACGGCATGGTCACGCCCGGCGCGCAGCAGAAGGTCTCGGCGGTGGCCGCGATCGTGGTGCTGCTCGCAGTGGTGCTGCGGCTGGCGAGATTCTCGTGCGTGACCTTGAAGGACGGCATGTTCCAGGGCATGCCGAGCCCCTTCGGTGCGCTGACGGTGGTCTCGATCGTGCTCCTGGAGCTGCCGTTCATCCCGACGCTGCTCGCGATCATCGGTGTCGCGTGGCTGATGGTGAGCCGGGTCGAGTACCCCAAGCCGCGGGGCGTCCTCGCGGTGGCGATGCTCGCCTGGATCGTCGGAGCCATGGGGATGCTGGCTGCCTGGGCGTTCGACGCGCCGGGCGGACAGTTCCTGCTGCAGGCCGGTTGCGCCCTGCAGGTGGTGATGGGCGCCGTGATCCCCCTCTTCGCGACGGCCCGTCGGGTGAACACCTTCCGCGGCAACCGCCGCGAGGCGCGCCAGGCGCAGGCGGCTCAGCTGCCGTAGCGGTACGTGTACGAGGAAGGGCCCGGAGACATGGTCTCCGGGCCCTTCCTCGTACTGTCGGCCGCCCAGGGGCGGTCTTCTTCGGCTCGTCGCCCAGTCGATCAGCCGGGGTACGCCGGACGACGGGCGGCGCCCTCCGGGCCCGAGGCGCGACGAACGTCCGGGCACGCGGGAGCGGACGGAGCCCCTCGTACCCGTCGTGGCGGACGGGCTTCGCCGCCGAGCGCGGCTGACGGGCGCGGACAGCACGGATCGCCCCGCCGCGCGGGCTGCGCGACGGGGCGATCCGTACCTCTGGGGTCAGCCCGCCTTCGGGGTGAAGCCCTTCGCCGCCTCGGAGACCTCCGGCTGGCGGACCGTGCGCATACCGCCGGGGACCGTCTTGTCCGGCTGGAGGATGACCGACTCGCGGGACGACGGTGCCTTCGGGTCGCTGAAGTCGTGCTTGCCGAAGCCCGCGTCGTAGCTGTTGAGCGTCAGCAGCGCCTTGTCGATGCCCTCCCGGGTGAGGTCCTTGGAGGCGCAGGCCTTCTTCAGGGCCTCGCCGAAGACGCTCGCCGCGGTCCAGCCGGCCACGATGCCGTTGTCGAGGCTGTCGCTCGGGTACGCGGCCTTGTAGTCGGCGACGAGCTTCTTCGCCGCCGGGGTGTCCGCGCCGATGGGCAGGCTCGGGGAGGCGAACCAGTACATCTTCTCCAGCGCCGGACCGGCCTGGGTGCCGAGCAGCTGCGGTGCGAAGGCCGAGTTGTTGCCGATGATCGGCACCAGGAGCTTGGTCGCCGCGGCGACGCCGACCAACGAGGCGGCCTGACGCGGGCCCGCGCTGATGACGATGCCCTTGACCCCGGCCTGCTTGAGCGCCGCCACCTGCGCCGACATGTCGTTGTCGGTGGGCTTGATCTTCTGCTCGACGACCGTGAGCCCCGCCTTCTCGGCCGCGTACTTCGAGCCGGCCAGCGCGTTCTCGCCGTAGTCGCCCTCGAAGTAGACGTGGCCGAGCTTGTCGCCCGACTTCAGGCCCTTCTCCTTGACCAGGAAGTCGACGGCGTTGATCGTCTCGACGTCGTACGTGGAGCCGAGGACGCGGATGTACGGGGAGCCGAGCAGCGACGCCGACCAGGCCTGCGGCAGCACGAGCCCCTTGTCCTGGCCGTCGACGCGCTGCTTGACGGCGGCGACGAACGGGGAGCCGATGAACTGGGTGTAGCCGACCACCTTCGGTTCCAGCTCGGTGTAGGCCGACAGGGCCTTCTGCGGATCGTAGCCGTGGTCGCGGACCGTCAGCTCCAGCTGCCGGCCGCAGATCCCGCCGGCCGCGTTGACCTGCTTCACGTACAGCTGCTGGGCCTGCGTGACGCTCTTGCCGAGCGTGGCGTACACCCCGGTCATGTCGGTGAGCGCGCCGAGCGCGATGGTCTTGTCGGTGACGCCCTTGCCGGCCTTCACCCCGCCCGCGCCGGTGCCGTTGTCGTCGCCGCTCTTGGCCTTGGAGCTGCAGCCGGCGGCGGTCAGGGCGACGAGGGTGGCGAGTGCGGCGGCCGTGGTTCTGGACGCCTGTCGTCGGTGGATCATCGTTCCTCCCCAGAGGAGTGCGAGGGTCGGGCGGTTCGCTTGGGTTTCCGGGCGGCCAGCCGGACCAGGCCACCGGGCAGGAAGAGCACCACCGCGACGACGGCGGCGCCGTAGAGATAGCGGGCTGCCTCCCCCGGTGCGATCCCGCCCGTCCCGGGGGCGGAGACCAGGGGAAGCGCGTCGCTGTACCGGTTGAGGAGCTGCGGGAGCAGGGAGACGAAGACGCCTCCGATCACCGCACCGGCGACCGAACCGAGACCGCCGATGACGATCATGGCCAGGTACTCGAGGGAGAGCAGCATGCCGAAGTACTCCGGCACGGTCCGCTGGAAGACCAGCGCGAGCAGGACGCCGGCGAGCCCCGCGTACATCGACGACAGGACGAAGACGGCGGCGCGGTAGCGGGCCACGGGGATGCCCATGACGCCGGCGGCGATCCGGTGGTCCCGGATGGCGTTCATGGCGCGGCCGGGACGGCCGCGAAGGACTCCGCGGGCGAACAGGGCGCCCGCGAGGAGGAGGACGAGGCCGAGGTACCAGAGCTTCTCGGCGGAGCCGAAGGGCACCTGGGCGACGAGGAGCTCGCTGTCGTCGAAGGTGACGCCGAAGAGGCTGAGCGGGGGCACCGCGCGTCCGTTGAAGCCGCCCGTGAGGTCGTGGGCGTTGAAGAGGACGTGCTGGCCGATGAAGATCAGGGCAAGGGTGGCGATACCGAGGTACGCGCCGCGCAGCCGGGCCGCGATGGGGCTGAACACACCGCCCGCCAGGCCCGCGAGGGCGACGGCGAGGACGGCGGCGAGCCAGCCCGGCAGGCCGAATCCGGTGAGGTCGTCCTTCCCGTCGCCGGCGAAGGCGCAGTAGCCGTAGGCGCCGACGGCGAGGAAGAAGGCGTGGCCCATGGAGAGCTGGCCGGTGGCACCGGTCAGCAGGTTGATGCCGATGGCGCCGATCGCGGCGGCCATGGCGAAGAGCCCGGCCTGGAGCCAGAAGCGGTCCAGATAGAAGGGGAACGCGGCGAGGACGAGGCCGGCGACGGCCCATGCGTAGACGCGGGGTCGGGCGAGCGTGGCGACTCCACGGCGGGGAAGCGCGTCAGACACGGGCCAGCTCCTTCGTGCCGAAGAGTCCGGCGGGGCGAATCAGCAGCACCGCGACCATCACGAGATACGGGGCGAGGTCGCCGATGCCCCGGCCGAGGAAGGTCAGATCGCCCTGGTAACCGGTGGCGAGGGACTCGGTGACGCCGACGAGGAGTCCGCCGACGAGGGCGCCGGTGGTGGAGTCGAGGCCACCGAGGATCGCGGCCGGGAAGGCCTTCATCGCGGCGAACGAGGTGGTGCGCTCCAGGCCGGGGGTCGGGAAGACGGTGAGGAAGAGGGCGGCGACGGCCGCGAGTCCGCCGGCCACCGCCCAGGCGCCGAGCGAGACCCGGCCGAGCCGGATGCCCATCAGGGCCGCGGTCTCCTGGTTCTCCGCGGCGGCGCGCATGGCGACGCCCCAGGAGGTGTAGCGGAAGGCCAGCAGGAACGCGGTGATGAGCAGCGCCGCGGCGAGGAAGGCAGCGATCCGGGTCTGGGCGATCGTGACCGGGCCGAACGTGACGACGGCATCGCCCCAGGGGTCGCCGAGCGAGAGGATGTCCGTACCGATGCGGCGGGTCAGCTCGGTGGCCAGCAGGATGTCGACGCCGATGGTCACGATGGCGAGGACGCTGTGGTCGGAGCCGCGGTAGCGGCGCATCACGAGGAACTCGACGGCCGCGCCGACCAGGGCCGCGCCGCCGATGCCGACGAGCAGCGCCGGCCAGAAGCCGATGTCGTCATGGAGCACGGCGGTGAAGTACCCGCCGGCGAGCAGCAGGGACGCGTGGGCGAAGTTGACGACTTCGGTGGCGCGGAAGATCACCACGAAGCCGAGGGCGATGAGGGCGTAGATGGAGCCCAACGAGACGCCGTTGAGCAGGAGTTCGGCGAAGGTGGTCACTCGGCGGTCTCCTCTCCGAGATAGGCGCGGACGACCGCCGGGTCGTTCTGTACGTCGCCGGGGGCGCCGTCGGCGATGCGACGGCCGAAGTCGAGGACGGTGACGGCGTCGGCGAGCCGCATCACCACTCCCATGTCGTGCTCGACGAGGACGATGGAGATCCCGAGGCTGTCGCGGACGCCGGCGATGACGGCGGCGGTACGACGGCGCTCGTCGGCGGTCATACCGGCGACGGGCTCGTCGAGAAGGAGCAGCTGGGGCTCCATGCAGAGGGCGCGGGCCAGTTCGGCCAGCTTCTGCTGCCCGTACGGGAGCGATCCGGCGGGCTGGGCGAGCTGCTTCTCCAGGCCGACGAAGGCGGCGATCTCGCGGACGCGGGCCCGGTGGCGGGCGTCCTCGCGGGCGGCTGAGGGCAGCCGGAGCCCGGCGGCGACGAAGCCGGTCCGGGTGAGCCGGTGGCGCCCGAGCATCAGGCTGTCCTCGACGGTGGCGCGGGGCGGCAGCGCGAGGTTCTGGAAGATACGGGCGACCCCGAGGTCTGCGATCTTGTGCGGGGGCAGGGCCGTGAGGTCGTGCTTGCCGAAACGGACGCTGCCCGAGGTCGCTTTGTAGACCCCGGAGAGGACGTTGAAGCAGGTGGACTTGCCGGCGCCGTTGGGGCCGATGACGGCGTGGACGGTGCCGGGGCGGACGGTGAAGCCGACGGAGTCGAGGGCTGTCAGCCCGGCGAAACGGACGGTGAGGTCACGGACTTCGAGGGCGGGTACGGACACGGCGGTGGCCCGGTCCGCCTCGGCGGCTGCCTCGCCGGGGGGCGGGAGCTGGCTCATCGGTTCTCCCCACGGGACGGCATCGGGCGGGAGTCGGCGGCGCGCGGTGTGCGGCCGGCCGTGGGTGGTTCGGCGGTCGTCGTCATCGGCCGCCCTCCCAGCGGGCCAGGACCGGGTGCGTGGTGGCGGCGCCCGCCGCGTCGGCGGCGGCGTCCTCGTCCACGACGCCCAGGTAGCGGCGGCGGACCTCGTCGGAGGCGGCGAGTTCGGCGGCCGGGCCGGAGAGGGTGACCTCGCCGACCTCCAGAACGTACGCCCGGGAGGCGAGCCGCAGCGCGAGCGCCGCGTTCTGCTCGACGAGCAGCACGGCCGTGCCCTGGGCGTTGATCTCGCGGATGGTGTCGGCGATCCGGGCGGCCATCAGCGGCGCGAGGCCGAGCGAGGGCTCGTCCAGGAGCAGCAGTTTCGGTGAGGCCATCAGGGCACGCCCGACGGCGAGCATCTGCTGTTCGCCGCCGGAGAGCAGCCCGGCGCGCTGGTGGGCGCGCTCGGAGAGGACGGGGAAGAGTTCGTGGACCCGTTTCAGGGCCGCCGCCTTCGCGGCGCGGTCTCCCGGCGCGCCGAGCGCTCCCGCCCGCAGGTTGTCCTCGACGGTCATCCGGGCGAAGA
The DNA here is from genome assembly GCF_036237275.1 of Streptomyces sp. NBC_01353. Classification (GTDB taxonomy): domain Bacteria; phylum Actinomycetota; class Actinomycetes; order Streptomycetales; family Streptomycetaceae; genus Streptomyces. The sequence goes on from NZ_CP108352.1 coordinate 1,743,964, forward strand.
CCTGACGGCCTTCCGGCACCTGAGAGACCCCCGCGGCCACGATCCGGTCGGGTGCGAGCCCGCCGATCTCCCGGCCGCCGAGGCTGACGGCGCCGGAGGTGACGGCTCCGCCGTGGAACGGCAGAGTGCGCGAGATGGCCCGCAACAGCGTGGACTTGCCCGCGCCGTTGCCGCCGAGGACGGTGACGACGCTGCCCTCCGGCACGGCGAGCGACACCTGCCGCAGGGCGCGTACCGGTCCGTATCCCGCCGACAGGTCCGCCACCTCGAGGGCGAGTGCGGTACCTCCCATGGTTCCCCTTCCGTGGGCCCGTTCAATGGCGCTCACCCCAACACCGCGTGGGGCCGTGCGTCCACGTGCGGCGGCCGAAACGCTGCCGGTGACCAGCGGGCGCGGCGGTGGGTTGTGCACGCGCACAACACCGCGTGTCAGGGGCCTGTCGGGAAGGGGTGCGGGGTGGCATCCTCCGGGCATGGGACGGCGCAGACCGCGGACCGGCGATGACTGGAAGCTGCTGGCAGAGGCGTGCACGGCGCTTCTGGAGCGGCTGCCCGAGCTGGTGGACGAGCATCTGAGGGAGTTGCACGCGTACGAGCCGGCGTACGGCCGGATCGTGCCGTACGACCAGCACTGGCAGGAGGCCCATGAGGCGATGCGGATCGGGATCGAGATGATCTCGGCGCCCCGGGACTCGCCGCGGCGGGACCTGGAGCACGCGGACGAGATGGGGCGGCGGCGGGCCGAGCAGGGGATGCCGGTGGAGCTGGTGGTGCACGCGTACCGTCATGCCGGGCATCTGGTCTGGGACGCGCTGATCGAGGACGCGTCGGCGTTCCCGCCGAGGCTGGCCGCGCTGACGCAGTCGGCGACGATCGTGTGGTCGGCGGTGGACGCGCAGGCGGACACGGCGTCGGAGGCGTACCGGTCGACGGAGCTGGAGCTGCGGCGCCGTACGGACGAGCAGCTGCAGGCGCTCCTGGACGCCCTGCTTCAGGGGCAGCGCTCGCCGGAGGTGACCTCACGGGCGGCGGCGGGCCTGGACCTGCCGGAGCACGGGCGGTACGCGGTGGTGGTGCTGCGCCACGACCGCCGGGAGGTGCCGGAGCCGTTCCACCGGCGGGTGCAGGGGGCCGGGGTGCGGTTCCTGTGGCGGATGGGGGCGGACTGCGAGTTCGGTGTGGTGTCGCTGGCTGAAGGCACGGGCCTGGACGCTCTGTCGGAGCTCCTGGAGGGTCGCTGTCCGGGTCCCGGCGGGATCAGCCCGGTGGTCACCGGCCTGTCGGAGCTGGGCCGCGCGCGGCGCCTCGCGGAGCTGGCGCTGCGCACCTGCCCGCCCGACTCCCACCAGGTTGTGCGGCTGGACCGCCGGATGGGCGGGGCGCTGGTGGTGGGCCAGCCGGAGCTGGCCGGGCTGCTGGTCACGGACGTGCTGGGCGGGCTGCTGGAGCTGGATCCGGCGGACCGGGCGATCCTGCTGGAGACCCTGGACGTCTGGCTCGACTGCGAGGGGTCGGCGGGCCGCGCGGCGGGGCGTCTGTACTGCCACCGCAATACGGTCTTCAACCGCCTCCGTCGGCTGGAACAGCTGACGTCGCGGTCGTTGTCCCGTCCGCGGGACCTCACGGAGATGACCTTGGCGTTGGACGCGTTCCGCTTGACGTCGACGGGGTGAGGGGACGGGGCTTTCTCCCCCACCCCGCCCCTTCCCGAAACCCTGCCGGGGGCGGGTGGGGGCCGATGTGGGGGGGGCTCCGCACCCCACGCCCGCCGGGTGCGGGGTGCGGGGTGCAGGGTGCGGGGTGCAGGGTGCGGGGTGCAGGGTGCAGGGAGGTTCGCCCCCACCCCCGGCTGGGGCGCTGGGGGCAGCTTTCGCTCCACGCCGGGCAATCCCCCACCGTTGTGGGCAATCGTTCCGCAGGGCGGAACGGGTGGGCACAACGGACGGCGCCCTTGCGGCGCCTCCGTTCCATGGGCCCGGGCGCCCCGGAGGCGACAGCTTCGCGCTGCCCGTGCGCCCCTGAGGCCTTCCCGGCCTCTCCGGGAGCCCTCCGACCCCCGGCCGCCCCCGGGAGCGGCAGCGTCGCGCCGCACCGGCCCGCCCCGGGGGCCTTTCTGCGGGGGCAGCTTCGCGCCCCGTCCGTGCGCCCTGGGGCCCTCTCGGAGGCCCCGTGGCCCCGGCCCCGTACCGCTACGCCAGGAAGTCCCGCGCGATGTTCGCCGCCACCTGCTCCAGGAGCGGGCCCGCGTTCGCGATGCACTTCGCGGTGTCCGGCTCGAGGTCCGTGAGCGGGTAGGCGCGGCGGATGCCGGCCGTGCCCAGGGCCGCGGGGGCGAGCGCCAGGCGACCGCAGACCGCGACGACCTCCTTGCCCGCCGCCCTGGCCGCCGCGGCGACGCCCGCAGGTGCCTTGCCGTGCAGGGTCTGCTCGTCGAGCGAACCCTCACCCGTGATGACGAGCGTGGCCCGCTCCAGGGCCGGGGCGAAGCCCAGGACGTCGAGCATCAGCTCGATGCCGGGGCGGAAGCTCGCGTCGAGGCCGACGAGCGCCCCGTACCCGATACCCCCCGCGCCGCCCGCGCCCGGCGCGACCGCGCACTCCGCCGCCTTGGGACCGATGGCCTTCTCCAGGACGGTCACGAAGTGCGCGAGCGCCGCGTCCAGCGTCTCGACGTCCTCGGGGGACGCGCCCTTCTGCGGGCCGTACACGGCCGGAGCGCCCTTCGGACCGGTCAGCGGGTTGTCGACATCGCTGGCCAGGATCAGGTCCACCGAGGCGAAGCGCGGGTCGAGGCCGGACAGGTCGGCGGAGGCGAGCGACGCCAGCGCCGCTCCTCCGGGTCCCACCGGCTCGCCCTGGGCGTCCAGGAAGACCGCGCCGAGCGCGGCGAGCATCCCCGCCCCGCCGTCCGTGGTCGCGCTGCCGCCGACGCCGAAGACGATCGTCGTCGCGCCCGCGTCCAGCGCGGCGCGCAGCAACTCGCCGGAGCCGTACGTCGTCGACGTGAGGGGCGCGAAGACGCCCGTCGGAAGCAGCTGGAGGCCCGAGGCCTCCGCCATCTCCACGACGGCCGTGGTGTCGCGCAGCGCGAACGCCGCCGTCACGGGGTCGCCGACGGGCCCGGTGACCCGTACCTCACGCCGTTCGAACCCCGCCGCCACCGCGGCCGCGACCGTACCGTCGCCGCCGTCCGCAACCGGCAGGGTCTCCACTTCCAGCTCCGGGACGACCCGTCGCAGACCTGCTGTGACCCGCTCCGCGACCTGTACGGCCGTGAGCGAGCCCTTGAACTTGTCGGCCGCGACGAGTACGCGTGCGACCTCAGTTACTGCTCCGTCCGTCACCTTGCATCCCTTGCTTTCGAACGTGCAGTCGCGCCGAGCCGACCCTATCCGCACCCCCCGACACCGTGCCACCCCCTCATAGGACGATATTCCGCACCATAGTGGGGCCAACCGAGCGCCCGGACGCGTCGGCGCGCGCCGGGACGGGGGATTCGGTACACCGGACGTATGGCGCTCACGCACGGCGAACTCGCCGACCGCATCCTCGGCGGCTGGACGGGACGGATCGCCGGGAACATGCTCGGCAAGCCCGTCGAGCGGGGCGATCACTGGACGCCCGAGCACATCGACCGCTACCTGCGGCTCACGGACGCGCTCCCGCTCACCGACTACCTGCCGCCGCCGCCCGCGGACGCCCTGGCGGCGGGGTTCGAGCTGCGGCCCGAGTGGCCGCAGTGCGTGCGCGGGCGGATCGACGGGAGCTGCCGGGACGACGACATCGACTACTCGGTCCTCGGTCTGCACCTCCTGGAGACCCACGGCTTCGCCTTCACCACGGAGCAGGTCGGCGAGCTCTGGCTGCTGCGCCTGCCCTATCTGCAGACGTTCACCGCCGAGCGGACGGCGTACCGCAATCTCGCCAACGGTCTGAAGCCGCCGCTCACCGCGACCTACGACAATCCGCATCAGGAGTGGATCGGCGCGCTGATCAGGGCGGACGTCCATGGCTGGACCTCCCCCGGCGATCCGCGCCGGGCCGCCTCGCTGGCCCGGCGGGACGCGGTGCTGTCGCACACGGGCAACGGGGTGTACGGCGCGATGTGGGCGGCGGCGCTGATCGCCGCCGCGTTCACGGCGCCGGACGTGCGCACGGCCCTGGAGACGGCGCTGGAGCGGATCCCGGCGAGCAGCCGCCTGGCGCGGACGGTGCGGCACACGATCGCCCTGTACGAGTCGGGGGTGGAGTGGTCCGACACCCTCGCCGAACTCGCGAAGGAGACGGGCGGCCTGGGCTGGATCCACACCGTTCCCAACGCGGCGGTGCTGACGGCCGGACTGCTGTACGGCGGCGGCGACTTCACCACGACGATCGCCCTGACGGTCCGCGGCGGGCTGGACACGGACTCGAACGGGGCGACGGCCGGGTCGGTGGCCGGGGTGATGTGCGGGGCGGCGGCGATCCCACCGCAGTGGTCGGAGCCGTTGCGTGACCGGGTGCGGAGCGCGGTGTTCGGCTTCGACGGGGTGCGGATCGGCGAGTTGGCGGAGCGGACGCTGCGGCTGGCTACGCTGACGGTATGACGACGACCGATTACGCCGCGTACATCGCCACCCTGCCGCGTGTCCTCGCCGGCGCCGCCGCGCTGTTCAGGGACGCGGCGGGCCGCGTTCTGATCGTCGAGCCGAACTACCGCGAGGGCTGGACGCTGCCCGGCGGCACGATCGAGTCCGACGCGGGCGAGACGCCCCGTCAGGCGGCGCGCCGCGAGACGGCGGAGGAGATCGGCCTGGACGTGGAGCTGGGGGCGCTGCTCGTGGTCGACTGGTCGCACGGCACGGCGAGGCCGCCGATCGTGGCGTACGTGTACGACGGCGGGGTGCTGTCGGACGAGCGGTTCGCCGAGATCCGGCTCCAGGAGGAGGAGCTGCTGTCCTGGAAGCTGATCACCCGCGACGAGGTCACCGCCCATCTCCCGGGGAGCCTCGGCCTGCGTGTCCTCGTCGCCCTGGACGTCCTCGCGACCGGCCGGGGCCCGGCGGAGCTGGAGAACGGTCGGACACCGCGCTGATCGAGCCGCGGTGCTCGGCGTCGAGTGCGATGGTCGCCGTGGCCTCGACGTGCACGTAACACCCGTTAATCCGTTCGCGGGAGACACGCGTCCCTGCCTACGCTCGCGGTATGACCATGGTCGCGATTCTCAGCGGGGCAGGGATCTCCACGGACTCCGGCATCCCGGACTACCGGGGGCCCAACGGGGTGTGGACGCGTGATCCGGAGGCCGAGAAGCTCGCCACGTACGACCACTACATGGCCGATCCGGAGATCCGGCGGCGGGCGTGGCGGATGCGTCTCGACGGGCCGGTGCTGCGCGCCGAGCCGAACGCGGCGCACCGGGCCGTCGCCGCGTTCGAGCGGACCGGGAACGCGCTCCGGGTCATCACGCAGAACGTCGACGGGCTGCACCAGATCGCCGGGGTGCCGGACCGCAAGGTTCTCGAACTCCACGGTTCGGCCCGCTCGGTGGTCTGTACCGGCTGCCATGCCCGGTCGCCGATGGCCGAGGCGCTGGAGCGGGTGAAGGCCGGTGAGGACGACCCGAAGTGCCTGCACTGCGGGGGCATTCTGAAGTCGGCGACGGTGATGTTCGGTCAGCGGCTCGACCCCGTGGTGCTGGGCGAGGCGATGTCGATCGCGAAGGCCACCGAGGTGTTCGTCGCGGTCGGTACGAGCCTCCAGGTCCAGCCGGCCGCCTCCCTCGCGGGCATCGCCGCCGAGCACGGAGCCCGGTTGATCATCGTGAACGCCGAGCCCACTCCGTACGACGAGATCGCCGACGAGATCGTCCGCGAGCCGATCGGGACCTCGCTGCCCGCGCTGCTGACGCGCCTCGGGGCCTGAGGGCGGAGGCCGGGTCGGCCGCCGGAGCGGCGCACCGCGGCCACCGCCCCTTTCGCCCGTGCGGACAGCGGACCGAGCGCCTTGGCCGACGGCTTCGCGATCCTGTCCAGCAGCACTCTGACGTGCGTACGCCCGTCCCGCGGGTTCAGAACAGCGCGCCCGGCTCGGCGGTGCCCGACTCGAAGGCGAGCAGCCGCTGCTTGCGGCCGAGGCCGCCGCCGTACCCGGTCAGGGAGCCGCTCGCCCCGATCACCCGGTGGCAGGGCACGACGATGCCGACCGGGTTCTTGCCGTTGGCGAGGCCGACCGCACGTGAGGCGCCGGGGCTGCCGAGGGCCTCCGCCAGTTCGCCGTACGTGCGCGTCTCGCCGTACGGGATCAGGGTCAGCTGCTCCCACACCCGCAGCTGGAACGTCGTACCGATCAGCTTCAACGGCAGGTCGAACTCGGTCAGTTCACCGGCGAAGTAGGCGTCGAGCTGGCGGATCGCCTCGCCGAAGGGACGCGGGTCGGGCTCGCCGAAGGTCTCCTCGGCGGGACGGTGGCGCTGGTCGGTCATGTGGATACGGCTGAGGACGCCGTCGACGGCGACCAGGGTCAGCGCGTCGTAGGGGCTGTCGATGACGGTGTGCTGGACGGTGGGCATGGCGCGCGGCTCCTCAGGCGGGGAGGTGGTTGATCGGGTGGCTGTCGGTGGCCCAGAGGTACTGGACGGCGTACGCCCGCCAGGGCCGCCACCGCGCGGCGCGGGCGGTCAGCGCGGCCGGGGTGGCGGGCAGACCGAGACCCTCGGCGGCGCGGCGGACACCGAGGTCGCCGGGGAGGAAGGCGTCGGGGTCGCCGAGCGCCCGCATCGCGATGACCTCGGTGGTCCAGGGACCGAAGCCGGGCAACGCGAGGAGCCGGGCGCGGGCCTCGTCCCAGTCGGTGGCCGGGCCGAGGCTCAGGGAGCCGTCGGCGAGGGCCTCGACGAGGGTGAGGAGGGTGGTGCGGCGGCTGCCGGGCAGCGCGAGGGACGCGGGGTCGAGTCCGGCGAGCGCCTCGGAGGTCGGGAAGAGGTGGGTGAGGCCGCCCTCGGGGTCCTCGACGGGGACGCCGTGCGCGGCGACGAGCCGGGCCGCGTGCGTGCGGGCGGCCGCCGTCGAGACCTGCTGGCCGAGCACGGCCCGTACGGCGAACTCGGCGGCGTCCACGGTCCGCGGCACGCGCCGCCCTGGTGCCCGCTCGACCAGCGGGGCCAGCAGCGGATCCGTACACAGCTGCTCGTCGACGGCGACCGGGTCGGCGTCGAGATCGAGCATCCAGCGGCAGCGGCTGATGGCGAGGGTGAGATCGCGCGGGTCGGTGAGGAAGAGCCGGCAGGCGATGTGGTCGGGCCGGGGCGTGAGGGCCACGATGCCGTGGCCGTGCGGCAGTGTCAGGGTCCGCCGGTACGCGCCGTCCCGCCACTCCTCCACGCCGGGGACGGCGGTCGCGGCGAGATGGCCGAAGAGGTTGGAAGGGTTGAGGGGCGCACGGTACGGCAGCCGCAGCGCGATGACGCCCGGGGTGCGCGGGGCGTCCGCGGCGCCCCGCGACCGCGCCGCCCGGGCACGCAGCTCTCCGGGCGCGAGGGCGAAGACCTCGCGGACGGTGTCGTTGAAGGTACGGATCGAGGAGAAGCCGGCGGCGAAGGCGATCTCGGCCATGGGCATCGGCGTCGTCTCGATGAGCAGCCGGGCGGTCTGGGCGCGCTGGGCGCGGGCCAGGGCGAGCGGTCCCGCGCCGAGTTCGGCGAGGAGCTGGCGTTCGATCTGGCGGGTGGACCAGCCGAGCCGGGCCGCGAGCCCGGGTACGCCCTCGCGGTCCACGACACCGTCCTGTATGAGCCGCATGGCGCGGGCGACGGCGTCGGCCCGTACGTTCCATTCGGGCGAACCGGGGCTGGTGTCGGGGCGGCACCGCTTGCACGCCCGGAAGCCGGCGCGCTGGCAGGAGGCGGCGCTCGGGTGGAAGGCCATGTTCTCGGCCTTGGGCGGCACGACCGGGCAGCTGGGGCGGCAGTAGATCCGAGTGGTCAGGACGGCGGTGAAGAACACGCCGTCGAAGCGGGCGTCCTTCGACTGGACGGCCCGTACGCAGCGCTCGGTGTCGGTGTGCATGAATCCAGGATCAGGGATCCCGGGGTGGTCGGCTGGCGAGAAAACGACATGGACGTTCCCGCGAGCGGATCAGGTCCGACTGCCCCACCGAGCCCCGCCTCGCCTCGATATCCCGCCGTGGCAGGAGCAGCATGGAAGGGAAACCGAGGAAGTGGACGGGTGACAGCCGAATCAGTGACGACAGCCGAACCTCCGAGAAGCACCCCATGAGCGGACGTCTTGGCCGCCGACCCAAGGGGCTGGGGCTGCGCAGTGTCGCCGGGCAGGTGTTCGCCCTGCAGGCGATCATCGTCGTGCTGCTGGTGACCGCCGGGACGCTGGCCCTGCTCTTCCAGGCTCGGTACGACACGGAGCGCGACGCGCGCAACCGTTCGCTGGCAGCGGCGGAGGCCTTCGCGCACGCGCCGGGGCTTGTCGACTCCCTGAAGGCGCCCGATCCGACCGCCCTTCTCCAGACGCGGGCCGAGACCGCCCGCATGGCCTCGGGGCTCGACTTCCTCGCCGTGATGACGCCCGACGGGATCCGTTACACGGACTCCAGGCCGGAGCTGATCGGGCAGCGCGCCACCGGCGACATCGCCAGGGCCAGGGCCGGTGAGTCGTTCACGGAGATCTTCACCGGGGAGCCGACGGACGCCGTCCGGGCCATCGTCCCGGTGCGGACCGAGGACGGCGACATCGTCGGCCTGGTCGGCGCGGGGGTCGAGATCCAGAACGTCGGCAACGTGGTCGAGGACCAGCTGCCGCTGCTGTTCGGCACGGCCGCGGGAGCGCTGCTGCTGGCGGTGGGCGGCGCGGCACTGGTGAGTCGGCGGCTGCGCCGGCAGACCCACGGCCTGGGCCCGCTGGAGATGACCCGGATCAACGAGCACCACGAGGCGGTCCTGCACGCGGTGCGCGAGGGCGTGATGATCATCGACGCGGACCGTCGGCTGCTGCTCGCCAACGACGAGGCGCGCCGCCTGCTCGACCTGGCGCCCGACGCCGAGCGACGGCACGTCACCGAGCTGGGCCTGGACCCCCGTACCGCCGCGCTGCTCTCCTCCGGACGGGTCGTGACCGACGAGGTGCATCTGGCGGGCGACCGGCTGCTCGCCGTCAACGTACGCCCCACGGAGCCGTACCGGGGGCGGCCCACGGGGACCGTGATGACCCTGCGGGACTCGACCGAACTCAGCACGGTCTCGGGCCGGGCGGAGGTGGCCCGGGGCCGACTGCAACTGCTGTACGAGGCCGGGGTGCGGATCGGGACGACGCTGGACGTCGTACGGACCGCGGAGGAGCTGACGGAGGTCGCCGTCCCGCGCTTCGCGGACTTCGTCACCGTGGAGCTGCTGGAGCCGGTGCTGCGCGGCGAGGAGCCGTCGGGGGCGTTCACCGAGATGCGTCGTACGGCGTTGAACGGCACCCGCACGGAGCATCCGTTCCAGCCGGTGGGCGACGTGATCAGGTTCGTCGTGCCGACCACGCCGATGGCGAGGGCGCTCGACGCCGGTCACGCGGTGCTGGTGGCGGACCTGACGACGGCCGAGGGCTGGCAGGCCCAGGACCCCGAGGGGGCGACGGACGCCCTGGCGTACGGGCTCCACTCGCTCGTGGCCGTGCCGCTGCTGGCCCGGGGTGTCGTCCTGGGGATGGCCAACTTCTGGCGGGCCGAGACCGACGACGCCTTCGGGGAGGAGGACCTGACGTTCGCGGAGGAGCTGACCGCGCGCGCCGCGGTCTCGATCGACAACGCCCGCCGGTTCACCCGCGAGCACGCCATGGCGGTGACGCTTCAGCGCAGTCTGCTCCCCCGCGTGCTGCCCGAGCTGTCGGCGGTCGACGTGGCCTACCGCTACCTGCCGGCGAAGGCGGGCGTCGGCGGCGACTGGTTCGACGTGATCCCGCTGCCGGGCGCCCGGGTGGCGCTGGTCGTCGGCGATGTCGTGGGGCACGGTCTCCATGCCGCGGCGTCGATGGGCCGGCTGCGTACGGCGGTGCACAACTTCTCCACCCTGGACCTGCCGCCCGACGAGCTCCTGGGCCACCTCGACGAGCTGATCGACCGGATCGACCAGCCTGACACGGGCGGCGGGCAGGGCGGCGGCGAGGCCGGTGCGGGCGACGCCGAGGACGAGGGGAACGGGGGCAACGAGCGGATGACCGGCGCCACCTGCCTGTACGTGGTCTACGACCCGGCGAGCGGGCGCTGCACCATGGCCCGGGCCGGGCATCCCGGGCCGGCGCTGGTGCACCGCGACGGCCGGGTGGAGTTCCCTGAGGTGCCTGCCGGGCTGCCGCTGGGGGTGGGCGGGATGCCGTTCGAGGCGACCGAGCTGCAACTGCCGGAAGGGAGTCGGCTGGTGCTGTTCACGGACGGTCTTCTGGAGGATCGCGACCGGGACTTCGACACGGGGCTCGGGCTCCTGTGCGACGCGCTGGCCACGACGGGGCGCAGTCCGGAGCAGGCCTGCGCCGACGTCCTGACCGCGCTGCTCGTGCCCGCTCCGGACGACGACATCGTGCTGCTGATGGCCGACACCCAGCGCCTGGAGGCCGACCGGATCGCGGAGTGGGAGGTGCCCGCCGACCCGGCCGAGGTCTCCCGGGTCCGCAACGCGGGCGCCGCGCAGCTGGGCGCCTGGGGGCTGGACTCTCTCTCGTTCACCGCCGAACTCATCCTCAGCGAACTCATCACCAACGCGATCCGGTACGGCGCCGAGCCCATCCGGGTCCGGCTGCTCCGCGACCGCCGTCTGATCTGCGAGATCTCCGACGGCAGCAGCACCGCCCCGCATCTGCGCTACGCGGCCACCACCGACGAGGGCGGCCGTGGCCTGTTCCTCGTGGCCCAGTTCGCCGAGCGGTGGGGCACCCGCTACACCAAGCGCGGCAAGGTCATCTGGGCGGAACTTCCCCTGACCACGCGCGACTCGGAGCTGCCGGGGCTGCCGGTGCCGGACCTCGACGCCCTGGAGGACCTGGCCTGGTGAGTCGGCGCGGGCGCCTCCGGCCCGGCGAGTCGGCGTCCCGCCGTCACCGCAGGGGCGTGCGGGCCAGGAGTACGGCCACGTCGTCCGACGGTGCGCAGGGCAGCAGTTGCGCGAGGATGTCGTCGCAGAGCTGGCTGAGCGGCTGTTCGATGTGCAGCAGCGCCTGGGCGAGCTGATCCATGCCCTGGTCGAGGTCCCGGTCCCTCGCCTCGATGAGACCGTCGGTGTACAGCACCAGCAGGCTGCCCGGCGGGAGCCGCAGCTCCTCGGTCCGGAAGTCCTGGGCGCCGGTGCCGAGCGGGGTGCCGGGCGGGCCCTCCAGAAAGGTGATCGCGCCGTCCGCCGTGGCCACGGCCGGTGGGGGATGGCCGGCCCGGGCGATGACGACCCCGCCGGTGGCGGGGTCGTGGACGGCGTAGACACAGGTCGCCATCTCGTCCTCGCCCAGGTCGGCGACGGCTGCGTCGAGGGAGCGGAGCAGTTGGGCGGGCGGCACCCCGTGCCGGGCGAGGGTACGTACGGCCGTACGGAGCTGGCCCATGACGGCCGCGGCGTGGATGCCGTGCCCCATGACGTCGCCGATGACGAGACCTGTCCTGCCCTCGGGCAGGGTGATGACGTCGAACCAGTCGCCGCCCACGTCGTGGTCGCTCGCGGGGAGGTAGCGGCCGGTGAGCTCCAGGCCGTCGACCTTGGGCAGGGCGCTGTTGGTGAGGCTGCGTTGCAGCGTGAGGGCGGCCTCGCGCTGGGTGGTGTACATGCGGGCGTTGTCGATGTTCAGGGCCGCGCGGGCGACCAGTTCGTCGACGAGGACGCAGTCCTGCTCGTCGAAGGGTTCGCGCTCGCGGAGGCGGGTCACGGTGACGGCGCCGAGCACCTTGCCGCGGGCCACGAGCGGGACGAGGCGCGCGGAGCCGATGTTGGCCACGAAGTAGGCCTTGAGGGGGTCGGTGCGGGGGTCGGGGAAGAGCGCGGGGAGGTCCGAGTGGTAGAGGTTCATCGGCCGGGCGTCGGTGATGACCTGCTCGTACACGGTGCCGAGCGGGATCTGGAAGGTCTGTCCCGGGGCGAGCAGGGCAGTGGGCGCGGTCGGATCGGGGAAGACGGCCGCGAGGCGGCGCAGCAGGCCCTGGCTGGAGGCGCCCGCCTCGTCCGGTTCGATGACGCTCTCGAGCATCTGCACATCGGCCGAGTCGGCGAGCTGCGGCACCAGGACCTGGACGATCTCCTCGGCGGTCTGGCTCAGGTCGAGGGTGGTGCCGATCCGGGTGCCCGCCTCCGCGAGCAGGGCGAAGCGGTGCCGGGCCCGTTCGGCCTCGACGAGCGCGCGCTGGCCCTCGGTGATGTCGATGAGGGAGGCGATCAGGCCGAGCCGCCGGCCCGAGCCGTCGAGGAGCGGGGCGTAGGAGCAGGACCAGGTCCGGTCGTGGTCGGGGTCGGCCGAGGTCCGGCCGGTGCGGCGCACGTCGACGACGGCCTCGCCACGTTCGAGGACCTGCCGCATGGTGGCTTCCAGCGCGACGGCGTTGACACCGGGCACCACCTCGGTCAGCCGTTTGCCCAGGTGCTCTTCGGCGGAGGCCCCGTTCATCCGCGCGAGGGCGTCGTTGACCCGGAGGAACCGCAGGTCCGGGCCGAGGGTGGCGAGGCCGATGGGCGACTGGGTGAAGAGGCTCTGGAGGGCGGCGAGCGAGTCCCGCATCCGCAGGACCTCGGAGGTCTCCACGGCGATGAGCATCGCGCCGGGCCGCCCCTGGGGGTCGACCTCGGGGACGATCCACATCTCCATCGTGATCTGGTGACCGTCACGGTGACGTACGGGCAGGGTGCCGACGACGGTCTCGCCGGCCTGGACACGGCGGGTCAGCTGATCGGCGAGTTCCCGGTTGGCGTCGGGGACCAGAATGGGTGAGGCGGGGCGTCCGAGGACGTCCTCGGGACGGTGGCCGAGCAGGTCCTGGGCGGCCAGCGACCACTCCACGACACACCCGTCCGAGTCCTCCCTCCACAGGGCGATCGGAAGCAGCTCGCGCAGTACACCCGCGTATCCGATGGCCGCCGGTGGCCGTTCCGGCGTCTCGCTCGGCGACTGAAAAGTGTCCAACGCTTCGACCTAACCCCGGGGGGTGTTTTCCTTCCTCATCACCCTATCCGAGCCGTCGGAACGGGGCGCTGTGGCACCGCTCCGTACAGTGCGGGCTCCCCTCCGCCGCTTGGACCCCGCCGCTGTCCACCCGCGGACGCCATGTGATCGATGCCCACAGCAACCGTTTCCGGCTGCGGTCCGGCAACGGGGACGGCGCCCGGACCTCCCCGGTCTCCCTGCTGTGCCGCCCCGCTCCCCCGGAGGCGGGACGGTCAGACGGACGACATGGCGTGGGGCGTCTCCAGGACGGCGGCGATGCCCTGCGCCAGGTACGGGATCCGGTGCGCGGAGACGCCCGCGATGTTGATGCGGCCCGTGGTCGTGCCGTAGATGCCGAACCGCTCGCGCAGCAGGCCCATCCGGTCGGGCGTGAGCGGCAGCATCGAGAACATGCCCTTCTGCCGCGCCAGTGACGTCGCCTGCTCGTCCTGGCCGAGGGCGCGGAGATGGGCGACGAGGTCGGCGCGGTTGGCCGTGATGCGGTGCCGCATCCCCTCGAGTTCCGCGAGCCACGCGGTCCTCAGCCGCTCGTCCGCCAGGACGGTGGCGACGACGGCGGCGCCGTGCTCGGGCGGCATGGAGTACAGGGTGCGCGCGGCGTTCTGGAGTGCCGTCTCGACATGCGTCAGCGCCTTGCCGGACGAGCCCACGACCATGGCACACCCGGTGCGATCGCTGTACAGGCCGAAGTTCTTGGAGCAGCTGACGGCGATCAGCACCTCGGGCAGCCGCTCGGCCAGCATCCGGGTGGCCCGCAGGTCGGCGGCGAGGCCGTCGCCGAGCCCGTGGTACGCGAGGTCGACGAAGGGGACCCAGCCATGGGTCGCGGCGAGTGCGGCCAGCTCCTCCCACATGGCGAAGGAGGGGTCGACCCCGGTGGGGTTGTGGCAGCAGCCCTGGAGCAGGACGACGTCGTCCCGGCGGGCGGCGCTCAGATCGTCGAGAACCGCCGCGGTGTCCGGCAGCCCTGTGGAGTCGAGCCTGCCGTACGTCCGGACCCGGAGGCCGGCGCCTTCCAGGATGGGGCGGTGATTGACGTACGCGGGGTCGCTGATCCACACCGTGGTGCCGGGGCGCGTCCGGCTCACGAGATCGGCGAGCAGACGCAGGGCTCCGGTGCCCGCCACGGTCTGGACGGCGGTCGCCCGCGCGGTCAGGGCCTCGGTGCCGAGGACCATGGACAGCATGGCGCGGTTGAAGGCGATGTTGCCGGAGAGCCCACGGTACTCCTTGGAGGCTGAGCGTTCCGCCAGGCGTATCTCGGCCTCCCTGACCGCCGCCATGACGGGGGTGACACCGGTGTGGTCGCGGTAGACGCCGAGTACGAGGTTCAGGCGCTCGGGTCGCGGATCGGCGGCGTACTCGGCGGCGAGGTCCCACAGCGGGTCCACGGGCGGGGCGGGCAGAAGCTCAAGCATGGGCGGAGACCTTGGATCGGGGGCGCCGGTTGGCGAGCGCGACGCCGAGGGTGATGAGGGGCACGCCGACCATGACGGAGAGGGTCGGCGACTCGTCGAGGAGGGGGATGGCCAGCAGGACGACGGCGACCGGGCTGAGGCTGCCGACGACCGAGCTGCGCTCCGGTCCCAGCCGGCGGATGGCGAACGCGTACAGCAGCCCGGCACACAGGCCGACGCCCAGGCCCTGGACGACGAGGAACAGCGCGATGTCGCCACCGGCCGCCCGTGCGAGGCCGGTGGGCAGGACCCCGGTCAGGGTCAGCAGCGCGATGACGGCGAAGGAGGGCAGGCAGAGCAGCCCGATGGACCCGATGGGGTCGAGGTCCACTTCGCGCAGACCCACGGTGTAGAGGGCCCACAGACCGCTGGCGACGAGCAGCGTGCCCACGCCGAGCAGCGCGTCCGCGTCCAGCGCGGCCGTGTGGCGCCACACCAGCGCCACGACGCCTGCCACGATCAGCGCGAGACCGGCCGACTGGGTGCCGCGCGGGACGCTCTTCCCGCCCGCGACCATGAGTGCGGAGACGAACAGCGGGACCATGCCCGGGACGATCGCCCCGACGAACGCGGCCGAGGTCAGCGAACCGCCGTACATGGCGGCGAGGAAGAACGGAACCCCCGCGCCACAGATGATCTTGACTGCGGGACCGAGCCGCACCGCGGCCAGCCGGCGCCTGCGCCGCCACAGGGCGGGCGCGAGGACCACGAGGGGCACGCCGAAGCGCAGCAGCGCCGCGTCGGCCGGCAGCAGCGTGGAGGCGCTCAGCGCACGGGCGCTGAGGGCGAACGCGGCCCAGATGGCCACGGTGAGCAACAGGGCGAGCAACCCGACGGTCTGCGGCGAGAACGACCCGCTCCGGCCGACGCGATGCGTCGGCTCCACGGGCGGTGCCCCCGCCGTTCGTATCCCGCCCACCGAAGAGTCCTCCCGCTCGCACCACTGCTCCAAGCAACGGTAGAGCTTTCGGTGAGGCAGCCGATTGCCAGTTATGCCCTCCAGCCCTAGCGTGGGGGCAGAATCTGCCAAGGAACGACGAGGGAGCGGCATTGGACGCGGTGGACCTGCAGATCATCCACGAGTTGCAGCAGGACGGCAGGCTGTCCAACCAGGATCTCGCCGACCGGATCAGGCTGTCCCCCTCGCCGTGTCTGCGCCGGGTGCGCCGTCTGGAGGAGGCGGGCCTGATCCGGGGCTACACGGCCATGGTGGACCAGGTCGCGTTCGGCCTGCCGATCACCGTCTTCGTACGGATCCGGCTGGAACGCCACACCGCCGAGGCCGTCAACGTGTTCGAGGAGCACGTCGGCCTCATCGAGCACATCCAGGACTGCTATCTGATGGCCGGCAGCAGCGACTACCTGCTCAGGGTCGTGATCGAGAGCCTGGAGGCGTACGAAGCGCTGGTGCGCAACCGGATCCACGCCATCCCCGGTATCGCGTCCATCGAGTCCAGCTTCGCCTTCGGCAGCGTGAAGCAGTCCAGGATCTATCCGCGCCCGACAGCTCCGGGCGGAATCCGACGGGGCTGAATCCCGCCCGGCGGCCGAGCCTGTCCGGCGGCCTCCTGAACTGCCGTCACCGAACGGCGGCCGGGGCCCTACCGGTGGGGGTCGCAGCGCCACCCGACGGCGCCGGGGCGACCGGTCCGGCCCCGGCCGACCGCATCAGAGGCCGAACTCCTGCGGGGAGACGCCGAGTGCCGCGCACGCCTCACGGAGGACCTGCTCCTCGGCCGGGGCGATGTAGCCGTCCGCGCCGGCGACGACGAAGCCGGTCTGCACGACCGCCTTGGCCTCCACGGGCTTCTTCGCCGCCTTGGCGATCTCCTGCAGGGCCTCCGTCCTGCCCTGCTGGAAGTTGTACGTCAACTGGTCGACGTGCTTGTTGAACCGCTGCCGCAGCTGGTCCGGCGGGAAGTTCCGCAGGACGTCGTTCTGCAGGATGAGCGACTCCACATGCTGCCGCTCCACCGGATCGACCGACCCGTCGGCGGCCGCGACCAGCGCGCACATGGCCATGCTCGCGTCCCGGTAGGCGCCGCTCTTGAGCTCCGTCTTGAGGGAGGCGAGCTGGGACTTGAGCACGCCGACGAGCTGGGCCTTCGATCCTCCGCGCGGCCCCGCGCTCGACCCCGCACCCGGCTGCCCGTGGCCACCGACGCTCCGTGCTCCCTGCGCCTGCTGCTGGAGCCCCTTGGCCTGGTCCTTGATCCGGTCCCACATCGCCATCCGTGCCACCTCGGCTAGCCGTTCGTCCGCGCGCGTTCCGCACGTCCCCCTGGAAACGGCTGTCGGCCCTTCCGAGTTCCCTCGCCGCCGGGCTACGAGGCGCGGACCCGCACGGCGAAGGCCCGATACGCCTCCTCGTCGAAGAGGACGAACCTGACCTCCTCGACGGCGGTCTCCGTGCTCCGCACGGTCTCGACGGCGATGCGGGCACCGTCGTCCATCGGCCAGCCGTAGATGCCGGTGGAGATGGCCGGGAAGGCGACGGTACGGGCGCCCAGCTCGTCGGCCACCCGGAGAGACTCCCGGTAGCACGAGGCCAGCAATTCCGACCGGTCCTCGTCCCGGGACCAGACGGGACCGACGGTGTGGATCACCCACTGGGCGTCGAGCCGTCCCGCCGTCGTGGCAACGGCTCGACCGGCCGAAAGGCCCCGGCCGTAGTGGCCCGCGCGGAGTGCGCGGCAGGCGTCCAGGATGGCCGGGCCGCCACGGCGGTGGATCGCGCCGTCGACGCCTCCTCCGCCGAGGAGGGAGGAGTTCGCGGCGTTGACGATCGCGTCGACGTGCTGGTCCGTGATGTCGCCCAAGTCGAGGACGAGGGACGGCTGCGTGCTCATGGAGCCATCATCGCGCCGTCCTCGCGCCGGCGCCTCGGAAATACGTACGGCTCGGATGAGCTCCGGCGGCTCGGGCGGCCTCCGAGGCTCGGACGGACACCGGCCGCCGTACGGTCGTCAGTTCCGCGTCGCGCGCAGTCGGCGCCAGACCGCCTTGGCCGCGTTGTGGCCGGACATGCCGTGCACGCCCGGGCCCGGCGGGGTCGCTGCGGAACAGAGGAAGACCGCCGGGTGCGGGGTGTCGTACGGACGCAGCGACAGCTTGGGGCGCAGCACCAGTTGGAGCCCACGGGCCGCGCCGCAGGCGATGTCGCCGCCCACGTAGTTGGCGTTGCGGGCGGCCAGTTCGGGCGGTCCGGCGGTGGCGCGGGCCAGGACCAGGTCACGGAAGCCGGGGGCGAAGCGCTCGATCTGGCGCTCCACGGCATCGGTGAGATCGCCCTCCCAGCCGTTCGGCACATGGCCGTACGTCCAGAACGACTGCTTGCCCTCGGGGGCGCGGCCGGGGTCGACGAGGCTGGGCTGAGCGGTGATGAGGAAGGGCGTGCGGGGGGCCGTACCGGAGGACGCCTGGTTCAGCGCGGCGCCGATCTCGCCGCTGGTGGGCCCGATCTGGACGGTGCCCGCCTGTCGGGGTGCCTCCGCCGTCCACGGCACGGGGCCGTCCAGCGCGTAGTCGATCTTGAAGACGCTCGCGCCGTACCGGTAGTGGTCGTAATGGCTGCCGAAGCCGGCGATGCGCGCGAGGGCGGTGGGCGAGGTGTCGAAGATGTACGCGCGGGCCGGCGGCAGATCGTCGAGCCGCTTGACCTCGTAGTCGGTGTGGACTGCGCCGCCCAGATCCTTCAGATACGCGGTGAGGGCGTCCGAGATCGACTGGGAGCCGCCGCGCGGCATCGGCCAGCCGCCCTCGTGCGCGGCCAGCGCGAAGACGAGACCGACCGCCGTGGTGGCGAACCCGCCCAGCGGGGCGATGACATGACCGACGAGCCCGGCGAACAGGGCACGCGCCTTGTCGTCCTGGAAACGGCGCATGAGCCAGGTCGAGGGCCGCATGCCGTCGAGGCCGAACCGGGCGAGCGTGACCGGGTCCCGGGGCAGCGCGGTGAGCGGCAGGGACATGAAGTCCCGTGCCAGGGTGTCCCACTTGCCGAGGTACGGGGCGACGAGCCTGCGGTACGTGCCGGCGTCACGCGGTCCGAAGGAGGCGGCGGTCTCGGCGACGGACCGGGAGAGCACGGCGGCGGTGCCGTCGTCCCACGGGTGCGCCATGGGCAGTCGGGGGTGCAGCCACTCGAGGCCGTACCGGTCCAACGGCATCGTCTTGAAGACGGGCGAGCCGAACCCCAGCGGGTGCACGGCGGAACAGGGGTCGTGCAGGAAGCCGGGGAGCGTCAACTCCTCGGTCCTGGCACCCCCGCCCACGGTGGATCCGGCCTCGAACACGGCGACGGAGAAGCCTCGTCGGGCGAGCTCCACCGCGGCGGTCAGTCCGTTGGGTCCCGCCCCCACGACGACGGCATCGAGCATCGACGGCACCTTGGGACTCCTTCGTCAGCCGATGGCCAAGGCTCCCAGGATATTCCTGGGCCCCGGCCGCCCTCACCGCCTCCGCAGCAGTGTCCGGATCCGATCTGCGGTGGCCAGGTCCCGTGCCGCGGTGAACGGCAGCGCGTTGCCTCCGGTGATACGGAACGGCTCGCCGGCGAGCGTGGTGTGCGCGCCGCCCGCCTCGGTCACCAGGAGCAGTCCGGCAGCGTGGTCCCAGGCGTACTCCCAGGAGAAGGCGATGCCGTCGAGTACGCCCCGTGCCACGTCCAGGTACTCCAGTCCGGCCGAGCCGCAGGGGCGTGGGTGGACGCCCTCCGTGTCCAGGCCGAGCAGGGCGTGCTTCTGGTCCTCGGTGGTGTAGTCGGGGTGGGAGGTGGCGACCTTCAGGACCGCACCGGGCGCCGGCGAGCCGGACCGTATCGGCTCTCCGTTGAGTGTCGCCCCGCGTCCGCGCACGGCGACCGCCATCTCGTCGAGGGCGGGGGCGAACGTCCAGGAGGCGAGCAGCTCGCCGCGCCGGGCGAGCGCCACCAGGCTGCAGAAGCCGGGCTCTCCGCGCACGAATTGGCGCGTGCCGTCGACGGGGTCGACGATCCAGACCGGGGCATCACCCTGGAGCTCCTCGTAGACCGCGGGGTCGGCGTGGACGGCCTCCTCGCCGACGACCACGGAGCCGGGCAGCAGCGTGGTCAGGGATGCGGTCAGATACTCCTCCGCGGCCCGGTCGGCGACCGTCACCAGGTCGTGCGGTCCGTTCTTCTCGACGATCTCGTGCGCGGCGAGCTGGCGGAAGCGCGGCGTGATCTCGGCCGCGGCCGCCTTGCGGACCGCCTCCTCCACCTCGGTCGTACCACCGGCGAGGATGTGGTCAAGGAAGTCATCGGTCATGCGTCCAGCTAAGCACGTCGGTCTGACACGTCGGCCGTCCGTCCCTTAACCCTCCGTTTCCCCGCGGAGTACGCTTTGGACCGGTTCACCCCTTACGGGAAATCGGGGAGAGGGAGGGTCCGTGCACGGCGAGTACAAGGTTCCCGGCGGCAAGCTGGTGGTCGTCGACCTGGAGACGCGGGACGGTGTCCTCGCGGACGTCCGGGTCGCGGGCGACTTCTTCCTGGAGCCGGACGAGGCGATTCTCGCCATCGACCGCGCCCTGGAGGGCGCCCCCGTCGACACCGACGCGTCGGGGCTCGCGGCCCGGATCGACGCGTCGCTGCCACCCGGCACGGAGATGTACGGGCTGACCACGGAGGGCATCGGGGTCGCGGTTCGCCGGGCGCTCGCGCACGCGACGGACTGGACCGACTACGACTGGCAGTTGATCCACGAGCCTCCGCAGTCCCCCGCCCTGCACATGGCCCTGGACGAGGTCCTCACCGCCGAGGTCGCGGCGGGCCGCCGGCCGCCGACCCTGCGGGTCTGGGAATGGGGCGCGCCGGCCGTGGTGATCGGCAGTTTCCAGTCGCTGCGCAACGAGGTGGACCCGGAGGCGGCCGAGCGGCACGGCTTCGAGGTGGTGCGCCGGATCAGTGGCGGTGGCGCGATGTTCATCGAACCGGGCGACACCATCACGTACTCGCTGTCGGTGCCCGACGCCCTGATCCAGGGTCTTTCCTTCACCGACAGCTACGCCTACCTCGACGACTGGGTGCTCGGCGCGCTCGGCGACATGGGGGTCAAGGCCTGGTACCAGCCGCTGAACGACATCGCCACGGACGCCGGGAAGATCGCGGGCGCGGCGCAGAAGCGGATGGTGGCGGGCGAGGGCGCGGTCCTGCACCACGTGACGATGGCGTACGACATCGACGCCGACAAGATGACGGACGTGCTGCGCATCGGCCGCGAGAAGCTCTCCGACAAGGGGACGAAGAGCGCGAAGAAGCGGGTGGATCCGCTGCGCCGTCAGACGGGTCTGCCGCGCGAGGCGGTGATCGAGCGGATGATCAACTCCTTCCGTGACCGGTACGGCCTTTCGGAGGGCCGGGTGACGGAGGAGGAGATGGCGCGGGCGAAGGAGCTGGCCGCGGCCAAGTTCGGCACGCGGGAGTGGACCGCCCGGGTCCCGTAGCGGACGTGCCCTCTCCCGGCCGGGGATGGGCCGCCGGCCGGGAGAGGTCGTTCAGGGTCGTTCAGTCCGACGCGCGGTCGGCGATCAGAAGTGCGGGTCGAGCAGCGAGCCGAAGTGGTAGGTGCCGGCGCTGAAGTGAAGGTTCGTGTCATTGAGCACCGCGGTGGCCGAACCGGGCTTGCTCAGGCTGGACTTCTGCTCGTAGTACCCGTCCCAGGCGCGGATGCAGTCGGTCCAGGTGTACGTGCCGGCGGCCAGGTAGAGGTCGCGGCTCGGGTTGCGGGTGCCTTCGAAGATCTGCGTCCACGTGTACCAGCCCG
Source organism: Streptomyces sp. NBC_01353 (assembly GCF_036237275.1). GTDB lineage: Bacteria > Actinomycetota > Actinomycetes > Streptomycetales > Streptomycetaceae > Streptomyces. The sequence continues at coordinate 1,765,372 of NZ_CP108352.1, forward strand.
AGGCCACGGTCATGCTCCTGCTGACGCACGCGTCGGGGTCGGACCAGACCGGAGCGCCGTCCAGGTACACATTGCGGGTGTTGTACGCCGTGTCCGCGGCACTCGCCGGGCTTCCGGCGATCGCGACGAGAGCGGTGGCGGTCGCCGCGACGGCGGCCAGCTTGCCGAACTTGCTCATGACTTCGTTGCTCCTTTGGAGAAGGTCAACCGAACTCAACGTGTCCCTGCAGGGGTTGCTGCACCACTAGGTATATCTCGTTGAGCCCGGGACGCGCATCACTTTTAGTGAAACGCTTCCCCAGAGATCTCCAGCCTCGGCGTCATCTGAGCAGCTTGATGACCCAATCACCCCAAACGGATTTCACTTCATTGAAGATGAATCGCTCGACTGCACCGGCTCTGGCGGGCGGTGGGCGAACCACTTCCGGTCGTCCTCGAGTTGGGCCGCGAGCGAGATCAGCAGCGGTTCGCCGCCTGCCGGACCGAGCAGCTGCGCGCCGACCGGGAGGCCGTCGGGCGTGAAGCCGGCGGGGACGTTCACGCCGGGCCAGCCGAGGACGTTCCACGGCCACGCGTAGGGGCAGGCGGAGGCCATCGCCAGGTCGGTGCGCCAGGCCGGCATCGCGTCGAAGGTGCCGATCCGGGGCGGGGGCGCCGCCGTCGTCGGGGTGAGGAGGACGTCGTAGGTGTCGAAGAGCGCGCCGATCCTGCGGTGTTGATGCGCCTCGCGGGCCCGGGCGGCGCGCAGGAGGCGGCCGCCGAGGCGGTGACCGGTGCGGGCGGCGCCGCGGGTGCGCGGGTCGAGCAGCGCGGGCTCGGGGTGCCGGTCGGCGTACTCGGCGATTCCGGCGGTCGCGCGGGGCAGGAAGCTCAGCCCGATCTGGCCGTAGCGCGGACGCGCCTCCTCCACGGTGTGGCCGAGCCCGGCGAGCGCTTCGGCGAGGTCGGCGACGGCCCGGCGTATCCCTGCGTCGAGGGGGTTGTACGTGGCGGTGAAGGGCGCCCGCCAGGCGAGCGCGATGCGGAGCCGCCCGGGCTCCCGGCGCGCGGCGGCCGACGCGTCGACGGCGGTCGGCCGGAAGCGGTCCCCCGTGTGCGGCCCGGCGACGGCGTCAAGGAGCAGCGCGGCGTCGCGGACGGTCCGGGCGAGCGGGCCGTTGACGGTCAGCCCCTGGAAGCAGTCGTCGTACGGATGGACCGAGACCCGGCCGCGCTGTGGCTTGATGCCGACGAGATGGGTCCAGGCGGCCGGAATCCGGATGGAGCCGGCGCCGTCGGAGCCGAGCGCGGCGGGGATGATGCCGGCCGCGACGGCCGCCGCCGATCCCCCGGAGGATCCCCCAGGGGTATGGCCGGTGTTCCAGGGGTTGCGGGTGGCGCCGAAGGCGGGGCCTTCGGTGAACGGCCACTGTCCCAGTTCGCAGGCGTTGGTCTTGCCGACGATCACCGCTCCGGCGGCCCGCAGCCGCCGCACGGCCTCGCCGTCCTCGGCCGCGTCGGGGATGTCCCCGGCGCAGCCGAAGCGGGTGGGCAGTCCGGCGACGTCGGTGTCGTCCTTGACGGCGATCGGCACGCCGAGCAGCGGCAGCCTCTCCCCCGCGGCGAGCCTGCGGTCTGCCTCCGCCGCCTCGGCGAGGGCGGCCTCCGGCCGGGTGCAGCGGAACGCGTTGAGGGTGGGCTGCGTGGCCTCGATCCGGTCGAGCGCGGCCTGGACGACGTCGGTCGAGGTGACCGTTCCGTCCCCCAACTGCCGTGCCTGTTCGGCCAGTCCGGTGTAGTCGACCGTGGTCACGGCAGCCCCCTCGTCTCTTCGGCTGCCGGAACCCTACTGGAGCGTAACTTCCCTGTCATCACTCTTCCGGCGCCCCGCCATGAGGGCCGTGTAGAGCAGCAGCGCGGCGGCGAGACCCACGGCCCAGCCGTAGTCGGCGAGCGGTTTCAGGAAGGGGATGAGCCCGTCCTCGGGGAAGGGGCCCTTGCCCGGGGCGGAGTGCGATCCGCCGATGGCCAGGACTCCACCGACGGCGAAGGCGAGCACGGCGGCGGGGTTCCAGCCGCCCGCGTACCAGTACGGGCCGTCCGGCCGGTAGAGACCGGCAAGGTCGAGAACGGTCCGCCGGAGGATCCAGTAGTCGGCGATGAGGATGCCCGCCACCGTACCGAGCAGTCCGCCGACCAGGCCGAGCCAGGTGAAGATGTACAGCTCGGGCGTCTCGGTCAGCTTCCACGGCATGATGAGAACGCCCACGACGCCCGTGATCAGCGCGCCCGTACGGAAGTTGACGACCTTCGGCGCGAGGTTGGCGAGGTCGTACGCCGGCGAGACGACGTTCGCCGCGATGTTCACCGAGATCGTGGCGACGAGCACGGTCACCAGGGCGAAGAGCAGCCCGAAGACGTTGTCCGTCTTCGCGGCGAGCGCGACCGGGTCCCAGATGGGCGCGCCGTACACCGCCTGCGAGCCGGAGGTCACGAGGACGGAGAGCAGTGCGAAGAGCGTCATGGTCGTCGGCAGCCCCAGGGTCTGCCCCCAGATCTGCGCCCGCTGCCCGGCCCCGAACCGTGTGAAGTCGGGGATGTTCAGGGAGAGCGTCGACCAGAAGGCGATCATCCCCATGAGCGAGGGGAAGAACACCTGCCAGAAGTCGGCTCCCCAACCCAGCTTCGAGGGCTGGTCGAGCAGCGGCCCGAGCCCGCCCGCCTTGACGGCGGTCCAGACGAGCAGCACGAGCGCGCCGACGATGACGAACGGCGCGGCCCAGTTCTCGAAGCGGCGCAGCGTCTCCATCCCCCGGTAGATGATGGCGAGTTCGAGGATCCAGAAGAGGACGAAGCAGAGCCACAGCGTCCACGGCTGGCCGCCGACCCGCGCTGCCTCGGACCAGCCGCCGAAGACCTTGTCGAGCAGGATGAAGATCCCCTGTCCGCCGATCCAGGTCTGGATGCCGAACCAGGCACAGGCGACGCCGGCGCGGATGAGCGCGGGCAGGTTGGCCCCGCGCAGTCCGAAGGAGGCGCGTGCGAGGACGGGGAAGGGGATGCCGTACTTCGGTCCCGCGTGCCCGGTCAGGAGCATCGGCAGAAGCACGATCACATTGGCCAACGCGATGGTGAGGACTGCCTGCTTCCAGTCCATGCCGAGGGCGACGAGTCCGGAGGCGAGCAGCCAGGAGGGGATGTTGTGGGCCATGCCGACCCAGAGGGCGGCGAAGTTGTACGTGGTCCAGCGGCGCCGCTCGACGGGAACGGGCAGGAGATCCTCGTTGACGAACCGGGGGTCGGAGGGGGCCGTGCCGGGCGGAAGTTCGACGCGCCCGTCGGAGAGCGCGGGTGTTTCGGGTCTTCCGGAGGGCGTGGTTGTGGTCATGAGCGGCGGAACCCTTCGTTCGGGGACGGAACGAGGCCGTGCGGCGCGTGGGGGGTTCGGCGGGGCGCGAAGTTCGGCGGGCGCGGGGGTCCAGCGGGAGTTTTTGACGATATCAGCGATGCCACCGGTCGACCTATGGGCCGGACGCGGGCAATGGCCGCAGGGCAGGACGTTTGCAGGAGGCCCGTGCGGGTCAGACGCGGAGGAGTACGCAGTTCCCGATATACGGAAGTGGTCATTGTGTCCGGCGAGCAGAAAGCAAAGGCGAAGGCCGAGCAGGCGAAGGGCAAGGCCCAGGAGACCGTCGGTCGGGCCGTGGGCAACGAGCGCATGACCGCCAAGGGGCGCACCGAGCAGGCCAAGGGACACGCCCGCGAAGCCAAGGAAAAGGCCAAGGACACGCTCGAGGACTGACCGGCTGTCCGCACGACTTCAGGCGCCGGGGAGGCCCCTGCCGGCCCCCCGGCGCCTGACGCGTGCGGTTGCCGGCCGGCGATCGCCCGGCACGAGGTGACCGATGCCTGAGGTCACCGATGCCCGCGCGCGCCGAACTCCAGCCGTCGCGGCGCGGCGGCCGGCAGAGAGCCGGTGACCGCGGCGCCCGGCCCGGTCACGTCGCAGGGGATGCCGACGCTCTGGCACATGCGGTGGGTCCGGGCCACGGCGCTGAGCGACGCCGCCGAGGGGTTGGCGACGGGGAGTTCGACGGTGAGACGGGAGGGCCGGAGCGCGTGGACGAGTGCTTGGATCTGCAGGGCCGCCGCCGCACGGTTCGTGATGTCCAGGTCCCGATGAACCCGCACGTTCAGGACTCCGTCCTCGACGACATGGCTGATCAGCACGATCTACCTCCAGGGGGCTCGGCTCGGGGCTTGCAGCAGTCTGCACTTCCCCGACGGCGATCACCGGAACGCCCTTCCCCACCCTCCCGTGTGTCACCCGAACCGCTCAAGCACCACGTGCCCACACCTTCGCCGCACCGACGGTCAGGCGTTGAGCGCCGGGATGATCTCGGAGCCGTACGCGTCGATCGTCGTCTCCTTCGCGTCGTGCATGGCGTACACGGCGAACTGGTCCACGCCCATCTCCCGCAGCCGCCGCAGCTTCTCGATGTGGGCCTCGGCCGGGCCCAGGAGGCAGAAGCGGTCGACGATCTCGTCGGGGACGAAGTCGGTGGACGGATTGTCGGCGCGGCCGTGGTGGCTGTAGTCGTAGCCGTGCCGGTCCTTGATGTACGCGGTGAGTTCCTCCGGGACCATGCCGGAGTGCTCGCCGTACTTGGCGACCAGGTCCGCGACATGGTTGCCGACCATGCCGCCGAACCAGCGGCACTGGTCTCGGGCGTGCGCCAGGTCGTCGCCCACGTACGCGGGCGCGGCCACGCAGATGGTGAGCGCGTCGGGGTCGCGGCCGGCGTCGGTGGCGGCCTGGCGGACCGCCTTGACCATCCATTCGGTGAGGAACGGATCGGCGAGTTGGAGGATGAAGCCGTCGGCCTTCTGTCCGGCGAGGGCGAGCGCCTTCGGGCCGTACGCGGCCATCCAGACCGGCAGTTTCCCGTCCCGTACCCAGGGGATCCGGATCGGGTTGTCCTCCACGAGCGCCTCGCGGCCCTCGGCGAGGTCGCGGATGACGTCGATGGCCTCCCCGAGCCGGGCGAGGGTGTTGGGCTTGCGTCCGGCGACGCGCATCGCGGAGTCGCCGCGGCCGATGCCGCAGACGGTCCGGTTGCCGTACATCTCGTTGAGAGTGGCGAAGGTGGAGGCGGTCACCTCCCAGGTCCTGGTGCCCGGGTTGGTGACCATGGGACCGACGTGCAGCTTGGTGGTGTGCTCCAGGATGCGGCTGTAGATGACGAAGGGCTCCTGCCAGAGCACGGCGGAGTCGAAGGTCCAGCCGTAACGGAAGCCGTTGCGCTCCGCCCGGCGCATGAGGCCGACGACCGCCGAGGCGGGCGGGTCGGTCTGCAGGACGAGTCCGAAGTCCACGTCGTTCTCCTAGTTCAGGTACTGGCAGGTGGATCGCGGGGTGAAGACGCCGTGCCCGGCGCGGCCGGTGAACTTCCGGTGGTCGACGACTAGTTCGCCGCGGGAGAGTACGGTCTCGACCTGGCCGGTGACGGTCTTCCCCTCGTACGCGGAGTAGTCGACGTTCATGTGGTGGGACTCCACCGACAGCGTCTGGACGGCGTGCGGGTCGTAGATCACCACGTCGGCGTCGGCGCCCGGGGCGATCGTGCCCTTCTGCGGGTAGAGGCCGAACATCCGGGCCGGGGTCGCGCAGGCGATCTCGATCCAGCGCCGGCGGCTGATGTGCCCGTCGACGACGGCCTGATGGAGCAGGTCCATTCGGTTCTCCACGCCCGGCAGGCCGTTGGGGATCTTCGAGAAGTCCCCGCGCCCCAGATCCTTCTGGCCGGTGAAGCAGAACGGGCAGTGGTCGGTGGAGACGACCTGGAGGTCGTTGGTCCGCAGGCCGCGCCAGAGGGCCTCCTGGTGCTCCTTCGGCCGCAGCGGCGTCGAACAGACGTACTTGGCGCCCTCGAAGTCGGGCTCGGCCAGGTTGTCCGTGGACAGGAAGAGGTACTGGGGGCAGGTCTCGCCGAAGACCGGCAGGCCCATGTCCCGGGCCGCCGCCAACTCCCGTACCGCCTCGTCGGCGGAGACGTGGACGACGTACAGCGGCGCCCCGGCGACCCGGGCGAGCTGGATGGCGCGGTGGGTGGCCTCGGCCTCCAGGAGGACCTTGCGGACCTCCCCGTGGTAGCGGGGATCGGTCTCGCCGCGGGCCAGGGCCTGTTCGACCAGGACGTCGATCGCGATGCCGTTCTCGGCGTGCATCATGATCAGCCCACCGTCGACGGCGGCCCGCTGCATCGCCCGCAGGATCTGGCCGTCGTCCGAGTAGAAGACCCCCGGATAGGCCATGAACAGCTTGAACGAGCTCACGCCTTCCTGGACGAGGCGGTCCATCTCCTTGAGCGTCGTCTCGTTCACGTCGGACATGATCATGTGGAAGCCGTAGTCGATGGCGCACTTGCCGTCGGCCTTGGCGTACCAGGTGTCGAGTCCTTCACGCAGGGTGTGCCCGACGCTCTGCACGGCGAAGTCGACGATGGTGGTGGTGCCGCCCCAGGCGGCGGCCTGGGTCCCGGTCTCGAAGGTGTCGGAGGCGAAGGTGCCGCCGAACGGCAGCTCCATGTGGGTGTGCGCGTCGACGCCGCCCGGGATGACATAGCGGTCGGTGGCGTCGATGACGCGGTCGGCGGTCCAGCCGGCGGCCGCGTCGGAGCCGTGCGCGGCGAGCGCGGCGATCCTGCCGTCCTCGATCAGGACGTCTGCGTGGATCTCGTCGGCGGCGGTGACGACGAGGCCGCCGCGGATGAGGGTGCGGGTGCTCACGGGTTGTCCCCCTCGGTAGGGATGAACTAGAGGGCTCGGAGGGCCTGTTCGAGGATGGCCGCGCCCTCTTCGGCCTCGGCGACGGTGAGCGAGAGCGGCGGGGCGATCCGCAGGGAGCTGGTGTTGTGGCCGCCGCCCTTGCCGATGAGCAGTCCGTTCTCGCGGGCGGCCTCCAGGACGGCCGTGGCCGCCGCGGGGTCGGCCTCGTCGGTGCCGGGCCTGGTCAGTTCGATACCGATCATCAGGCCGCGGCCGCGCACCTCCCGTACCGCCTCGACGCCCGCGCCGGCTGCCCTCAACCGCTCGATCAGCAGGCCGCCGACGCGGCGGGCGTTGCCCTGGAGGTCATGTTCGAGCAGATGGCCGAGGTTGGCGAGGCCGGCGGCCATGGTGATCGGCGAACCGCCGAAGGTGGAGATCGAGTTGGCGTCGAGGCAGTTCATGATCTCGGCGCGGGCGACGACTCCGCCGACGGACATGCCGTTGCCGATGCCCTTGGCGAAGGTGAGGATGTCGGGCGGGCCCGCCTGGTCGTGCGCCTGCCAGCCCCAGAAGTGGTCGCCGGTTCGTCCCCAGCCGGTCTGCACCTCGTCGGAGATCCACAGGATGCCGTGCCGGTCCAGGACGCGGCGGAAGGCGGCGTAGAGGCCGTCGGGCGGGGAGGTGAAGCCGCCGACGCCCTGGATGGGTTCGGCGATGAGCGCGGCGACGTCCCGGGTGTGGCCGAGGAGGTCTTCGAGGTCGGCGACGCAGGCTTCGATGAACCGCTCGTCGGTGTACTGCGCGTAGGGGCCGCGGGTGCGGACGCCGCCGTGCACGTACAGGGTCTGGAGCGGGGAGAGGCCGGTCGGAGACCAGGCGCGGTTTCCGGTGATGCCGACGGTGGAGAAGGAGCGGCCGTGGTAGCTGTTGCGCATCGCCAGGATCTGGCTGGAGCGGCGGTACGCGGTGGCGAGCAGCAGGGCCGTGTCGTTGGCCTCGGTGCCGGAGGTGGTGAAGAAGACCCGGGCGTCGGGGATGCCGGAGAGGGTGGCGATCCGCTCGGCGAGCTCGACCATCGGCCGGTTGAGGTAGAGCGTCGAGGAGTGGATGATCCGGCCGGCCTGCTCGGTGACGGCCTTGGTGACCTCGGGCAGGGCGTGCGCGGTCATGGTGGTGAGGATGCCGCCGAAGAAGTCGAGGTACCTGTTCCCTTCGACGTCCCAGACGTGTCGGCCCTCACCGTGGGTGATCTCGATGGGGTCCTGGTAGTAGAGGGCGACCCAGTCGGGAATGACGGCGCGATGGCGGTCGTAGAGGTCGTTCACGGCTGCACCAGCCCGTCGTACGCGTCGGGACGGCGGTCGCGGTAGAAGGCCCACTGCTGCCGGACCTCGTCGATGACACGGAAGTCGAGGTCGCGTACGACGAGTTCCTCGGCCTTGTCGGAGGCGACGTCGCCGACGAACTGGCCGCGGGGGTCGACGAAGTAGCTGGTGCCGTAGAAGTCGTTGTCGCCGTACTCCTCCTGCCCGACCCGGTTGATGGCGGCGATGAAGTACTCGTTGGCGACGGCGGCCGCGGGCTGCTCCAGCTGCCAGAGGTAGGAGGAGAGGCCGCGCGAGGTGGCGGACGGGTTGTACACCAACTGCGCGCCGTTGAGGCCGAGTTGGCGCCACCCCTCGGGGAAGTGGCGGTCGTAGCAGATGTAGACGCCGACCTTGCCGACGGCGGTGTCGAACACCGGCCAGCCGGCGTTGCCCGGGCGGAAGTAGTACTTCTCCCAGAACCCCTTGACCTGCGGGATGTGGTGCTTGCGGTACTTGCCGAGGTAGGAGCCGTCGGCGTCGATCACGGCGGCGGTGTTGTAGTAGAAGCCCGAGTCCTCGACCTCGAAGACGGGGACGACGATCACCATGCCGGTCTCGCGGGCCAGCTCCTTCATCCGCGTGACGGTCGGCCCGTCCGGGACGGGCTCGGCCCAGCGGTAGTGCTCGGGCTCCTGCACCTGGCAGAAGTAGGGGGCGTTGAACACCTCCTGGAATCCGATGACCTTGGCCCCCTGCCGGGCCGCCTCGCGGGCATGTTCCTCATGCTTGGCGATCATGGATTCGGTGTCGCCGGTCCAGGTCGCCTGGACGAGTGCGGCGCGTACGACGTCGGTCATGAGCTGCTCCTTCGGCGCGGCGTCAGAGAGCCTCTACGCACGTAGACACGGTGCGTAGGAGGAGAACGTAAGCCCCGTCCCATCCCGGAGCAAGACCACCGCCGGGAACCGCCGGAGTCGATCATGATTCGTACCCGAGTGGTCCACGTCGGACACGCACCGACACGTCCCGTTCCTCAACGGTACGTGCCGGTACGCGTCGGCGGCTGCGGTACGCGCCGGTCGTGGGCGCCTTTCCGTGGTTTCCGGTGCTATCCCGCGCTTCCTGGGCTTCCGGCGTTGTCGCTGCCGGCTGTGCTCCGGTCGCTTGCGGTGCGTCAGGCTCCGGCGAGTCCCGCGACGCGCAGCGCGTGCACCAGGTCCCGTTCGCGCACCGGGGACACCGCACGGGCGGCTTCCAGGAGTTGCGGCACGAGGCCGTGCGGATCGGCGGCGGCGAACCGGGCGGCGTCCTCGGGAGCGCGGACCCGGAGGAACGCGGCGAGCAGCGCGTGCGCCTCACGGTGATGACCCTCGGCACGCAGAGCGGCACAGGCGCCGGCGAGCTCCTCCACGGGGCGGGCGACGCCCTGGCGCAGCAGCTGGTCGCAGTCCTGGGGCCGGCCCGCGTCGGCGAGCGCGCCCGCTACAGCCGCGAGCCGGCCGGGCGGCAGCGAGGCCGCCTCCCAGAGCAGGGTGGCCCAGTCGGCGTCGAGGCCGGCCCGGTGGAGCTCCGCCGCGAGCGCGGGCAGCCAGGCGGGCGGCCCGGCGGCGGCCTCGCAGAGCAGTGCGTGCGCCTCGCCGCCTCGCCCCTGGGCGCGCAGCCGCTGCAGGGCGTAGACCGCGTTCCCGGCGGCGCGGGCCGCATCCTCGGCGACCTTCGGCGGGGCGGCACGGGGCGCCGGGGCGGGCGCCTCGGCCCCGCCGAACCGGGCGCCGCGCGGAGCCGCCCCGGCCACGGGCAGTTCGGGGACGGGCACGGCCTCCCCGGCCTCCTCGGCCTCGTCCATCCACGCGTACCGGGCGCCCCGGGGGCGCCGCTTGGCGGCGGCACGCTTCCGGGAGGGTTGGGGATCACGGGCGACGGGTGCGGGCTCGGGATCCGTGGTGAGCGGCGGGCCGGCAGCCCACGCCGGGCCGCGCCCGCCGTCCGGTCCGCCCGTCAATCGGGCCAGGCGGCCGGTCAGTTCGGCGATGCGGGCCGTGGCACGGGCGTGGTCGTCCTGGGCCCAGGCCAGGTCGCCGCTCAGCAGGGGTGCGTCCGGGGAGGCGGGGTCGGCGCGCAGTCGGGCGTCGAGGTCGCGGGACCGGCTCTCGGCGTACCGCCGTTCCTTCTCCATCAGCGCCAGTCGTTCGCGCAGCGCCTCCGCACCGCCGGACAGCCGGTCGTGCGCGGCGGCGGCCGCCGTGTGCAGCGCCCTCGCCCGGGCGACCCCGGGACCGGCGTCCGCCTCGCCCAGGTCGTGGAGCAGGGACTCGACGACGTCCCAGGGCAGGATCTCCGTACCGTCGAAGCAGGACCGCAGCCCTTCCGGGTCCCGGCTCGCGAAGACTCCGTACCAGCCCTCGCCCGGTCTCAGACGGGCCACCATGTCTCGCAGGTGGTGCGCGAACGCACTGACCTCTGCCGGGAGTTGATACACCGTCATACCGCCCGCACCGCCCGCGCACTCGACTGGAAGCTTCCGGTCCGCGGACATTCGACCCCAGTCGTGTTACGGGACGGCTACAGACAGTTTTCGCGCAGGGCCCGGCTGTCGCGCGATCGGGTCAGAAACGCACGACGATCCCGGTGTGCGGCCGCTTGCCGAGCCGCGCGACGGTGGCGGGCCAGTCGACAAGCCAGTACTGCCAGGTGTACTTGCGGGAGAGCAGCTTGCGCACCCGGCGCAGCTCCTCCCCCTCCAGCAGCCGGGCAGTCCCCTCGATCCGCACGGCGTCCTCCGGAACGTTGCCGCGCAGGTCGCAGACGGCGACCACCACGCGGGGGTCGTTCCTCAGCCGCTTGACCTTCCAGGAGTCGCTGCGCGTCCACGCGTAGAGCTCGTCGCCCTCCACGGCGTACCAGACCGGCGTCGCTACCCCTGTCCCGTTCTTCCGGAAGGTGGTGAGACTGACGTAGCGGCCGCGCCGCAGCTCCTCGGACATCATGCGGCCGAGCCTACGCAGACGTCCGACCGCCCTCGTACGCAGCCCTGGCCTCGGTGATCTCGGGCACGTGGGCACGGGCCCAGGCGCAGGCCGTGTCCAGCGGTTCCAGCAGCGAGCGGCCGAGAGCGGTCAGCGCGTACTCGACCCGGGGCGGGTTCTCGTCATGGACGGTCCGGGTGACGAAGCCGTCGCGCTCCATGGCCCGGAGGGTCTCCGTGAGCACCTTGGGCGTGATCCAGTGCAGCGGCACGCGCAGCTCGGAGAAGCGCCGCGGCTGCCCGTCCTCCAGGCAGCGCAGCACCATGGCGGTCCACTTGCCGCCGACCCGGACGGGCTGCGCACGCTCGGAGCAGTCGGGGTCGTGGAACATCTCGGGACTCAGCGGACGGGGCTCGCTCTCGATCATGCGTCCGAAGCTAGCCCAGTACCCTTGAAGTAACCAGGCACCGCCGTTCTACGGTCCCGTCATGAGCGACGACACGAAGAACAACGACGGCATCAAGAACATCATCGTCTTCGGGGCGGGCGGGCGCGTCGGCCGGGCCGCGGTGAACGAGGCGGTCGCCCGCGGGCACCGCGTGACGGCCGTGGTTCGCGACCCGGCGAAGTACCGTGACCTGGAGGGGAGTTCGGTCAGGCTGGTACGCGGGGACGTGACCGATCCGGCGTCGGTGGCGGCCCTGGCGGCGGGCCACGGCGCGGCGGTGAACGCCTCGGCGCGCCTCGACATCCCCTCGGAGGAGTACTTCACGGCGGCGGCTCGGGCCCTGGTCAGCGGGCTCGACCGGGCGGCCGTACGACGGCTGTTGACGGTGGGGATCGGGGCGACACTGGAGACCGCGCCGGGCGTACGGGTGATGGACGGGCCCGAATTCCCGGCGGCCTTCCGCACGTTCTCCCAGGGGCATGTGGCGGAGTTCGAGCTGCTGGGCGCAGAGGCCGGGCCGGAGCTCGACTGGCTGATGATGGTCCCGCCGCTGGATCTGAACCAGGAGGCGACGGTGACCGGCGGCTACCGGACGGCCGTGGGCACCGTGCTCGACGGGCCCGGCCGGATCGCGCACGCGGATTTCGCGCGTGCGCTGATCGACGAGATCGACCGGCCGCGCCACAGCCGCGTCCAGCTCGCCGTCTCCGTCTGAAACGGATCGAGAGGCGGCGGACGCGACCGGCGCGAGAATCAGACCGGCACCAGCGCGCAGCGCGTGACGATGTCGTCCATCGAGAGGCCCAGCACCCCCGCGAGCGCCGCGACGGTGAAGAAGGCGGGGGTCGGGGCCCGCCCGGTCTCGATCTTGCGGAGTGTCTCGGCGGAGAGTCCGGCGGCCGCGGCGATCTCGACCATGGAACGGCCGCCGCGCGCCTCGCGCAGCAAAATGCCGAGCCGCTCGCCGCGCTCGCGCTCTTCGGGGGTCAGGGGTGTACGAACCATGGCGACCATTCTAATACCGGTATAGTAATTGGCATGGTCGAGATCAAGACGGATGAATCAGTGCGCGCCATGCGCGAGGCCGGACGGGTGGTGGCCGAGGCGCTGGCGGCCGCGCGGAAGAAGGCGGCGCCCGGGGTGAGCCTGCGGGAGCTGGACGGGGCCGCCCGGGAAGTCCTCGCGGCGGCCGGGGCCGGCTCGCCGTTCCTGGACTACCACCCCGACTGGGCCCCGGTGCCCTTCCCCGCGGTCGTGTGCGTCTCCGTGAACGACGCGATCGTCCACGGCATCCCGGGCGACCGGCGCCTCGCGGACGGGGACCTGGTCTCCGTCGACTGCGGGGCGCTCCTCGGAGGCTGGGCGGGCGACTCCGCGATCAGCTTCACCGTCGGCCGGGCCCGCCCCGCGGACACCCGGCTGATCGACACGGCGTACGCCGCCCTGGAGGCGGGCATCGGCGCGGCCGTCGTCGGCAACCGCATCGGCGACATCGCGCACGCGATCGGCCGGGTCTGCCGGGACGCGGGTTACGGCGTCCCGGACGGCTTCGGCGGTCACGGGATCGGCCGCACGATGCACGAGGACCCGGGCGTCCCCAACGAGGGACGCCCCGGGCGGGGGATGCCACTGCGCCACGGGATGGTCATCGCGATCGAGCCGATGCTGATCGGAGGAGGCGGGGACGAGCACTACACGGCGCGGGACGGCTGGACGGTCCACACCATGGACGGCTCCCGCGCGGCCCACACCGAACACACGGTCGCGATCACCGACGACGGCCCGAGGATCCTCACGGCGCTGTAGGCGCGCGCCCGTCGGCGCGGGCGGCGGTGGCGCGGGCGGCGGTGGCGCGGGCGGCGATGGCCCGGGCGGCGATGGCCCGGGCGCCTGGCTTCGGAGGGCGAGCCGCCGTCGCAGCCCGCCCGCCGTCCCGGCCCGCCCGCCGTCTCAGCCCACCCGCCCGGAGCCCCGAGCCCCGCCCGCCCTCGCTACCGCGCCGGCCGCACCACCATCGCCGAGCCGCCGCCCCTGCGCACCGTCTCCGCCGCGGCCACCCAGCGGCCGTCCGGGAGTCGCTGTACGCCGGTCGCCGCCCCGATCTCGGGGTTCTGCCGGAAGCCGTGGCCGATCGCCTCGAGTTCGCCCCTCAGCGGGCTGTTCCACAGCCCCGGCTCCAGCTCCGTCGTCGCCTGGTTCCGCTGACTGGCGCGCGGGGCCGCGATCGCGTCGACGAGCGGCAGGCCCCGGTCCACGACGCCGGTCAACGTCTGGAGCACGGTGGTGATGATGGTGGCGCCGCCCGGGGAGCCCAGGGCGAGCACCGGCCGTCCGTGTCCGTCGAGCACGATCGTCGGGGAGATCGAGGAGCGGGGCCGCTTCCCCGGGCCCGGCAGGTTCGGGTCGTGGACGGCCGGGTTCGCCGGGGCGAAGGAGAAGTCCGTCAGCTCGTTGTTGAGGAGGAAGCCCCGGCCGGGAACGGTGATGCCGCTGCCGCCCGTCGACTCGATCGTCAGGGTGTACGCGACGACGTTGCCCCACTTGTCGGCCACCGTGAGGTGCGTGGTGTTCTCGCCCTCGTACGTGGTCGGCGCCGCCGTCCCTCCGCTCGCGCAGGCCGCCGGATCGCGTGGGTCGCCCGGCGCTAGCGGGCTGGTCAGCACGGCGTCGTCGCGGATCAGGCATGCGCGGGAGTCGGCGTACCGCTGCGAGAGCAGCTCGCGGGTCGGCACGTCCTCGAAGGCAGGGTCGCCGACCCAGCGCCCCCGGTCGGCGAAGGCGATCCGGCTCGCCTCGACGAAGCGGTGCAGATAGGCGGTCTGCGAGGCCGTGGAGAGGTCGGTCCGTTCCAGGATGTTGAGCGCCTCGCCGACGCTCGTACCGCCGGAGGACGACGGGGCCATGCCGTAGACGTCGAGGCCCCGGTAGGAGATCCGCGTCGGCCGGCGCCGCTCGGTCTCGTATGCCTTGAGGTCACGCTCCGTCAGATCGCCGGAGCGGACCACCCGGGTGGCCCCGTCCCGTACGGGTGGCTTCCGGACGGTGTCGACGATGTCCCGGGCCAGCGGGCCCCGGTAGAGCGCACCGACGCCCTCGCGGCCCAGCTTGTCGTACGTACGGGCCAGGTCGGGGTTCTTGAAGACGGAGCCCACGGCGGGGAGTCGGCCGCCGGGCAGGAACAGCTCGGAGGAGGCGGGGAAGTCCCGGAAGCGGGCCTCGTTGGCGGCCGTCTGGGACCGGAAGGTCGCGTCGACGGTGAAGCCGTCGCGGGCGAGGCGCTCGGCCGGTTCGAGGAGGGTGCGCAGCGGCTTGCTGCCCCAGGCGTCGAGAGCGGTCTTCCAGGTCGCCGGGGTGCCGGGGGTGCCGACGCCCCGGCCGCTGGTCATGCCCTCCTCGAACGGGATGGGCTTGCCGTTCTCCATGAAGAGCTGGGTGTCCGCCGACGCGGGGGCGGTCTCGCGGCCGTCGATCGTGTGGACGGTACGGGTCCTGGCGTCGTAGTGGACGAAGTAGCCACCTCCGCCGATGCCCGCGGAGTACGGCTCGGTGACGCCGAGTGCCGCGGCCACGGCGACGGCCGCGTCGACGGCGTTGCCGCCCTTGCGGAGCACCTCGATGCCGGCGGCGGAGGCGTCGGCGTCCACGCTGGCGACGGCTCCGCCGTATCCGACGGCTACGGGTTCCTTCACCGGTGGCCTCGGGCCGGTCGGTGGCGCCGCCGCGCCCACCGAGAGCACCGTTGCGGCGACGGCGAGCAGAGAGACCTTCCGAGCGGCGGAACGACGCATCCGTACCTCCAGTCAACAACCGTCCGCGCAGCGTAACTTCCGTCCCGCCTTCTCGTCAGGACCGCCTCGAACAGCGGTGCGCCGTGCCGCTAACATGCGCGCCCATGAATGAAGACCTGCGCAATGTCGTGCTGGGAGTCCTCGCGACCGGGGTCAGTGGTTCGCTGGGCTGGCTGACCCGGACGTACCTCTGGCGCCGCACGCTCCGGCGCAAGCAGGCGTTCTTCGGGCTGCGCGACGGATCCGAGTGCCTGCTCGTGGTGAACCGGAAGGCGGGCAGTGAGCGGGGGGTGCACAACGTCGACGTCTCCGCTCTGCTCGAACTCTCCGCCCTGATCAAGGACTGCGGGGCACGCCCGGAGATAGTCCAGCACGACGAGGCCCGGCAGGGCCTCGGGGACCGCGCGGAGTTCTGCGTGGGCGGCCCGTACTCCAACCGGCGGATGGCCGCCCATCTGTCCTCCCTGCTGCCCGGCCTGACGATGAACGTGAATTCAGATCCGTTCGAGGACCGGGGCATGATCACGGTCGGGGGCGAGGTGTACCGGTGCGTGAACGGGACCACCGAGTACGTGATCCTCGCCCGTCTCACCGGCGGCGAGGGCGGACGACCGGTCTTCCTCCTCTGCGGCCAGGCCGCGGTCGCCAACCAGGCCGCGAGCCGCTATCTCGCCCGGCACCACGAGAAGCTGGCGCGGAAGTACGGCTCCGGGCCCTTCGTGCTCCTCCTCAAGGTGGTCAACTCCGATGCGTACGGCCCCGATGTGGTGGAGCTGGTCGCCGATGTCACGCGGGCCGCGACGACGAGGGCCCCGGCTACCGCACCCGAACCGGCAGGGACTTGATCCCGTTGATGAAGTTGGACACGAGCCGGCGGGGCGGCGCGGTGAGGGTCAGGTTGTCCAGCGCGTCGCGTACCTCCTCGTGCAGGACACGCAGTTGCAGCCGTGCGAAGTGGGCGCCGAGGCAGACGTGCGGTCCTTCACCGAAGGAGACGTGCGGGTTGGGTGTCCGGTCCAGGTCGAGCCGGTGGGGGTCGGTGAAGACGCGTTCGTCGTGGTTGGCGGAGCCGTGGAAGACGACGACCTTGGCGCCGGCGGCGATGGGCCGACCTGCGAGTTCGGTGTCCCGGGCGGCGGTGCGCCGGAAGGAGAGCACGGGCGGGTGCCACCGCAGGAGCTCCTCGACGGCACGGTCCGTGCCGACGGTCCCGCTCCAGAGCCGTCGGCGTTCGTCGGGGTGTTCGGCGAGGGCGAGCAGGCCGCCGGGGGCGGCGCTGCGGACGGTGTCGTTGCCGGCGACGGTGAGCAGGAAGAAGAACATCTCCAGCTCGGCGGGGAGGAGTTCGGAGGTGGCGAGCGCGGTCATGATGTCGTCGGCGGGGTGGTTCCGCTTGTACGCGGCGAGCTCGCGGGCGTAGTCGAACATCTCGGCGAGCATGGCGGGTGAGCGCGGGTTGACCGGCCGGCCGTGTTCGTCGAGGGCGGGCGGCTCGTCGGGGTCCTGGTAGGCGATGACCCGCTCGGTCCAGGTGAGCAGCAGGCCGCGGTCGCTCGCGGGGACGCCGAGCAGGTCGGTGAGGTTGAGCAGCGCGTAGTCGTCGGTCACGGCCCGCACGAGATCGACCTCGGGGCCCGCGTCGACGGCCGTCTTCAGCAGCTCGCGGGCCCGTGCCCGTGCCGTCTCGGCGAACCGTCCGATGCGGCCGGGCGTGAAAGCCCGACTGACGAGCCGGCGCAGGCGCCCGTGCTCGGGTGGGTCCTGATTGAGCATCATCCGCCGGATGAAGGGCAGATCGGCCGGGTCCGGGTCGCGGATCTGTGTGGCGCCGAGACATGAGGAGTAGTCCGCGGAGTCCTTGAGCACCCGCACGACGTCGGCGTGGCGCGTGACGGCCCAGAACCCGGGCCCGGGGGGCCAGCCGAGGACCTCGTACTCCTCCTGCCAGGCGACGGGCCGACGGTCGCGCAGGGCCCTGAACGCCTCGTGCGGCAGCCCGTCGGCGTAGATCCGGGGGTCGAAGACGTCCGGTACGTCGCTGGTGTTCTCCACGCCCCCAGCTTGCGGCGACCGCCGCCGGAATTCCAGATCCGGAGGCTCACGCCTCCCCGGTGCGACTCCAGAGGGTCAGATCACTGCTGGTCGCGACGGCAAGTGTCCGCCCGGACGGCGAGAAGCCGACGGCCCGCAGCTCGGACCACCGGGAGTGGAACACATGCCACCACGTCTCGCCGTGCGCCCCCCGGTGCCTGCCTCCGCCGGTACTCAGCAGGACCCGTTCGTTCGGCCAGTCGGGCCCGACGGCCTCGACGCTCCACCCGCCGGAGGCGGTGGCATGCAACCCGCCGCCGTACAGCCCCGCGATCGGTACGCGCGTCCCCGCGAGCGGCCCGAGCCCCGGGCAGGAGAGGTCGGGGACGTCGGGCAACTCACCCTCGGGATCCGGGTCCCGGTCCCGCGCGATCCGCTCCCCGGTGCCGGCGTCGAACAACCCGTGCCCGTCGTTCGAGACGACCATGACCAGGTCTCCCCCACGCACCGGATCCACCCCGAACCCGATTCCGACGAGACCCCCGACGGCCGCGCACGGCTCGAAGACGGGCCGCCACGGCGTCGGCGCCGCGACCTGAGGGGCGGCCAGAACCCGCTCCCGGAGTGTCTGTTGATACGACGTGAGTCCCGGTCCTGAGGAGCCTTGGGAGGTGGGGGACATGGCACCGATCAAGTCGTCGAGGGATGGAGCCGGTCCATCATGCCAGGTCGGCGGCGCGTCGGCCTGGCTATCGCACGCCGACGTATCGCCCATCTCACATCCGACATCAGCGAAATAGTCCACATATTCGGAACCGATTCCGGCCGACGACCCTCTCTCCCCGCGTAAGAGATCACCACCGGAGGTCGTCCTCGTGAAGCGCATACCCGTGCCCGCCCTGCTCGTCACCACCGCACTGGCCCTCGCGCTCAGCGCGTGTTCCGGTGGATCGGGGGGCGCGGGCGACTCGAAAGGTGGCGGGCAGGAGGCTCCCAAGACTCGGATCTCGGTCAGTCCGACCGGGGCGAACGCCGAGGCCGGCAAGCCCGTCGTCGTCACGCTCGCGGAGGGGGAGCGGCTGCAGCAGGTGAGCGTGACCGATTCCAAGGGCGGGCGGCTCGACGGGAAGGTGGCCGCCGACGGGAAGAGCTGGACCTCCTCCCGTAAGGCCACGCCAGGGACGGCGTACGCCGTCGAGGCGCGTGACACGGCCGGCGGGAGCGCGAAGGCCGAGTTCTCCACCGCCGCTCCCGACAAGGTCAACAAGCTGACGCTCGCCCCGGGGAAGAACACCACGGTCGGTATCGCCCAGCCGCTGTCGATCGTGTTCGACCACCCGGTGAAGAACAAGGCCGAGGTCGAGAAGCACCTCAAGGTCACGACCTCGAACAACACCGAGGGCTCCTGGGGCTGGATGCAGGACTGGTCCGGCAAGGACCGGGTCGACTGGCGGCCGAAGGAGTACTGGAAGGCCGGCACGAAGGTCACTCTGGACGCCGACCTGAGCGGTACCGACTCCGGCGCCGGCGGCTGGTTCGTCCGGGACTACACCACGACCTTCTCGATCGGCAGGAACCAGCTTGTCAAGGTCGACCTCGACAGGCACCGGCTGACGCTGCTCCGCGACGGCCAGGTGGTCCAGGACGTGCCGATGTCGGCGGGGACGCCCGGCGGCGAGAAGGCGTCCTGGCGCGGGAAGACCGTCCTGATGTCCAAGGAGGGCACGATCAACATGCGCTCCGAGACCGTCGGACTCGGCGACGCCTACGACAAGATGGTCGACTACTCGATGCGGCTGACCTGGTCGGGCATGTACGCCCACGCGGCGCCCTGGAACGCGGCCTACTTCGGCAGCGCCAACAAGAGCTCGGGCTGCATCGGTATGAGCGACTCCGACGCGCGGACCGTGTACGACCGCGTGCAGGTCGGCGACCCCTTCGAGATCACCGGCTCGGACGCCAAGGGGACGCAGGCCCTGAACAACGGCTACGGCGAGTGGAACCTGTCCTGGTCCGAGTGGCGGGCGAAGAGCGCGCTCGCGGACCACTAATCGTTACCCTCGCGTAACTTACCGACCAGTTACCTCAGGTAAGTCCCTGCGGTTACCGTCGGGTCACTTTCACTGTCCCCACCAGTGACACGAGTAGGAGTGACCCGTGCGCACACCCCTGGTCTTCGCCGTCTCGGCCGCCCTGGTGGCCGGGACGGCCCTCGGGCTCGCCCCCGCCGCCCACGCCGCCGAGCCCGGCATCCGCTTCGTCGACATCGCCGGAGACGGCGGCACGATCCTCAAGGCCAACGTCGTCACCCCCGCCGGCGCCGACGGCTCCACCCGCTACCCCGTGATCGTGCTCCCCACCAGCTGGGCGATGCCGCAGATCGAGTACCTCGCGCAGGCCAGGAAGCTCGCCGACTCCGGCTATGTCGTGGTCAGTTACAACTCACGCGGCTTCTGGCAGTCCGGCGGTGAGATCGAGACCGCCGGACCGAAGGACGTGGCCGACGCCTCCAAGGTCATCGACTGGGCCCTCGCCAACACCCCGGCCGACCCGGCCAAGGTCGGTATGGCGGGGGTGAGTTACGGAGCCGGGATCAGCCTCCTCGCCTCCGCGCACGACAAGCGGATCAAGGCCGTCGCGGCCCTCAGCGGCTGGGCCGACCTCATCGAGTCCATCTACAGCGGCCGCACCCAGCACCTCCAGGCCGCCGCCCTGCTCGGCGGCGCCGGGTACCTCACCGGCCGCCCGGGTCCCGAACTCCAGGGGATCCTACGCGACTTCCTCTCCTCCAACCTCGCCAAGGAAGGAGAGATGATCGCCTGGGGCAGGGAGCGCTCCGCGGCCACCTATCTGGACCGGATCAACGCCAACGGCGCCGCGATCATGCTCGGCAACGCCTGGGGCGACACCATCTTCCCGCCGAACCAGTACGCCTCCTTCTACGAGAAGCTCCAGGGCCCCAAGCGCCTGGAGTTCCGCCCCGGCGACCACGCCACCGCCGAGGCCACCGGCCTGTTCGGGCTGCCCAACGACACCTGGACCAGCACGCAGCGCTGGTTCGACCACTACCTCAAGGGCGTCGACAACGGCATCGACCGCGAGCAGCCCGTCCAGCTCAAGTCCCGGTCCACGGGAGGTTACGAGGGCTACCCGGACTGGAAGTCGGTGGGCGCGAACGAGCGCAAGATCGCCCTCGCCGGCACCCAGAAGATCTGGGCGAACGTCGACTCCGGCGCCAACGGCGGCGTCGTGCTGCTCTCCAACGTCCTGGACCAGTTCCTGAAGACGCCGCCCGTCGCCTCGATCCCGCTCCTCCCGCGCTCCTTCGCCGGTGTCTGGCAGTCCGAGCGGTACGACACGGCACAGCGGGTGCGCGGGACGACGAAGCTGCACACCACGGTCACCTCCACCAAGGAGAGCGGCACCCTCGTCGCATACCTCTACGACGTGGGCCCGCTCGGCCTCGGCAAGCTGGTCAGCAATGCCCCGTACACCTTCCACGACAAGACACCCGGCAAGCCGTTCGCCGTCGACCTGGAGCTGTTCTCCACCGCCTACGACGTGCCGGCGGGCCACCGTCTCGCCCTGGTCGTCGACACCGTCGACCCGCTCTACATCGAGCACAACCCGACCGGCGCACAGCTGACCTTCTCCTCCCCGTCGGCCGACCCCTCGTACGTGTCGGTCCCGCTGCGGGAGAAGTGATCACCGGCTGCTGCCGGACGGGTTCGGCTCTTGCGAGCTGCTGCGTGGCCGCTAGGGCCCCGTGGGAGGACCCCCACCCGGCAGCAGCGTCTCTGGTTCGGCCGGGTGGACGTCCGCGGCCTTCGTTTTGGGACTGCGGCGCTCCACCCGGGCCACCCAGGTGGCGAACCAGGAGAGCAGCATGCACATCCCGATGTAGATCGGCGAGATCACCATGACGACGGGGATGAACGGCAGATCGTAGTCGAGGTTCGACGCGATCAGTTTGCCCGCGTGCAGGAACTCCTCGTACGTGATGAGGAAGCCGAGCGAGGTGTCCTTCAGGGCCACCACCAGCTGGCTGATGATGGTCGGCAGCATCGCCCGGACCGCCTGCGGCACGAGGACGTAGGTCATGACCTGGGTCTTGCGCATACCGAGCGCGTACGCCGCCTCCCGCTGGCCGCGGTCGACGGAGTTGACCCCGGTGCGGAACACCTCGGCGAGCACCGAGCCGTTGTAGAGGGTCAGTCCGGCGACCAGCGCCGGCAGTGGCTGGACCTTGAGAGCCACGAAGATGAAGAAGATCATCACCAGCACGGGCATGGCGCGGAAGAACTCGACGAGCAGCGTCGAGACCCAGCGGAGCGCCACGCGTTCCGAGAGCCGTCCGGTGGCGAGGACGGCGCCGAGCGCGAGCGAGAACACCGATGCGTACGCGAAGGCCTTGAGGGTGTTCCCGAGGCCCCTCAGCACCAGCTCCTGGATCCCGACGTATGCGAAGGGCGACCACTTCGTGGCGGTGAACTGCTCGGTGTCGAAGAGGAGATGGAGGATCCAGCCGGCCAGGGCCAGGATCGCGATGGTGGAGACGACGCCGTAGAGCCGGTGCCGCTTGCGGGTCTGTGGGCCGGGGATGTCGTACAGGGCGGTGGACTCGGTCATCGGGCGACTCCCCAGCGCTTCTCCAGGACGTTGAAGATCGCGCTGATGGTGAGGGTGATGATCAGGTATCCGACGGCGATCCAGACGAAGGTCCAGATGATGTTGTAGCCGAGCTCGCTCAACGTCTTGTAGGTGCCGAGGAGTTCGGTGACGCTGAAGGCTCCGGCGATCGCGGAGTTCTTGGCGAGCGCGATGAGCGTGGAGCCGATGGGCGGGATGACGGAGCGGAACGCCTGGGGCAGGACGACGGCGTTGAGGGTCTGCCCGAAGGTCATGCCGAGGCTGCGGGCGGCCTCGCCCTGGCCGCGCGGCACGGTGTTGATGCCGGAGCGCAGCGCCTCGCAGATGAAGGCCGAGGTGTAGCAGCCGAGCGCGAGGACCGCGAACAGCTCGAAGGGGAGCACGATTCCGAACCGCGGCAGTCCGAGCATCACCGCGAAGAAGAGCAGGGTGAGCGGGGTGTTGCGCAGGACGGTGACCCAGACCGTGCCGAAGACCCGGAAGGAGCCGACGGGCGCGACGCGGAAGGAGGCCATCACGAAGCCGAGGACGAGCGCGAGCGCCGAGGAGTAGACGGTGAGTTCGACGGTGCCGAGGAAGCCTTCCCAGTAGAGCGAGAAGTTCTGTGTCAGGACGTCCATGCCGGGCGCCTCCTCCTCAGCTCGCCGGGTAGCGGTCGATGGCCGGCGGCTGCGGGGCGGGGACCCCGGAGAGGCCGAGGGTCGCGTCGTACGCCTTCTTCCAGTCGCCGTTCCTCTCGTGGACGGCGAGGGCGTCGTCGAGGGCGAAGCGCAGGGCGTTGTCGCTGCGGGGGACGCCGATGCCGTACGGCTCCTGGGAGAACGGCTTGCCGACGACCTTGAGTTCGTCGGGGACCTTGGCCGCGTAGCCCATGAGGATCGTGTCGTCGGTGGTGACCGCGTCGACCTGGTAGGTGAGCAGGTTGTCGACGCAGACGGAGTAGGTGTCGTAGGCGACGAGCTCCGCCTTCGGGTAGTCCTTCTCGATGCGCTGGTAAGGGGTGGATCCGGCGGCCGAGCAGACGCGCTTGCCGTCGAGGTCCTGCGGCCCGTCGATGTCGTTCTCGTCGGTGCGGACGAGCAGCGACTGGCCGGCCATGTAGTAGGGGCCGGCGAAGCCGACGAGCTTCTTGCGGTTGTCGTTGATGGTGTAGGTGCCGACGTAGTAGTCGATCTGGCCGTTCTGCAGGGCGGTTTCGCGGTTGGCCGAGGCGATGGTCCGGAACTCGATCGAGGCCGGGTCGAAGCCGAGCGAGGCCGACATCATCTTCGCGATCTCGATGTCGAAGCCCGAGTACCGTCCGGTGGCCGGGTCCTTCTCCCCCATGTAGGGCTGGTCCTCCTTGGCGCCGACGATCGGATGGCCGCGCTGCTTCGCCTTCCGCCAGGTCGGGGAGTCGGGCAGCTGGAACGCCGACTGGACCTGGTAGACGGGGAGTTCGTCGGGCTGCGGGCCCTTGACGGGCGGGCTGCCCTCCTTGCCGCAGGCGACCAGCGCGGTCACGGAGGAGGCGAGCAGCGCGAGGACCGCGAGAGTGCGTCGCGTACGGTGCACGGTATCCCGCCCCGTTCAGTGCTTGAGGATCTTGGACAGGAAGTCCTTGGCGCGCTCGCTGCGCGGACTGGTGAAGAACTCCTCGGGGGCGCGGTCCTCGACGATGCGGCCGTCGGCCATGAAGACGACACGATTGGCGGCGGAGCGGGCGAAGCCCATCTCGTGGGTGACGACGACCATGGTCATGCCCTCCTGGGCGAGCTGCTGCATCACCTCCAGGACCTCGTTGATCATCTCGGGGTCGAGGGCGGAGGTCGGCTCGTCGAAGAGGAGGGCTTTGGGGTCCATGGCGAGCGCGCGGGCGATCGCGACGCGCTGCTGCTGACCGCCGGAGAGCTGGGCGGGGAACTTGTCGGCGTGGGCGGCGAGCCCTACCCGGTCGAGGAGTTCGCGTGAACGCCGGTCGGCCTCCTCCTTCTTGCGCTTGCGGACCTTGATCTGGGCGAGGGAGACATTGGCGAGGACGGTCTTGTGCGCGAAGAGGTTGAAGGACTGGAAGACCATGCCGACCTCGGCCCGCAGCCGGGCGAGCGCCTTTCCCTCGGCGGGGATGGGCTGTCCGTCGATGAGGATGTCGCCGGTCTCGACGGACTCCAGTCGGTTGATGGCCCGGCAGAGCGTCGACTTGCCCGATCCGGACGGTCCGATGACCACCACCACTTCCCCGCGGCCGACGGTGAGGCGGATGTCCTGCAGAACGTGCAACGTGCCGTAGTGCTTGTTGACGTCACGCAGCTCGATCAACGGATCGACGACGGCCATACGCTGCCCTGCCCCATTCTCAGCTGTGTCGAGGTCAGCGCAAACTATCCACCACAAAAAGGGACTTAACGCCCGACACGCATGAAAACGGCATTAGCCGTATTTACTGCAACGAGGTGATCCGAGGCCTCTTCGGGGCGGCTCAGAACTCGGCCGCCTCCCCGTACACCTGGGAGAGTTCGGGCGATCCGCTGACGGCCCAGTCGAGCCCCGCCGCCACCACGTCGATCTCCCGACCCGAGGCCAGCCGGACCACCGGCCGGCCTCCCGGCCACACCTGCCAAGCCGCTCCCGGCACCGTCCGCACGATGACCGTGCCCAGATACAGCCCGGCGTCATTGCCCACCCAGGGCAGCTCCTCCGGATCGTCCCGCCAGCGCGGCGGAAGCTGGTCGAGCGCCATCAGTGAGCGCGCCGTGTCGTCCAGGCGCACCCCCGCGGCCTGGGCCCTGGCGCGCAGCAGCTCGCACTCGGCGAGCAGCTCACCCACCCCCTCCGGATCACGGTCGAAGGCCGCGGCCAAGGGGGATCGATCGGCCTCGGGCCGCTTGCGCCAGATGTCCAGGAACGGGATGTTCATCCGACCAGCGTCGCATTTCACCCTCTCGTGGCACCACCCGGCGCGCGGAGATCGTCCGGCGCCCGGTGGCCCGCCACGTCCCGTCCGTGTGCCCGCGCCGACTTCCGTACGCGTGTCCGCCCCATCCCGTCCGTGTGTCCGCCGCGTTCTGTCCGTGTGCCCGCCCTAGCGTGTGGATCATGTTAGATCCCCAGACTCCGCCCGCCGGAGCGCGACGCGGTCGGCGCAAGGCCGCCGTCACGCTCGCGCTGGTCCTCGCCTGCGCCTCGACCGCCGCGTTCCTGTCGGTTCGGGAGGCCCCGTCCGCTCCCGCTCCCGCTCCCGCTCCCGCCATGGCGAAGGCGGTGGCGACAAGCGCGGAGAAGCGTGCCACGAACCCCTTCCTGCGAGCGCCCGGCGCGCCGGTGACGGTGATCGCCCACCGCGGCGCCTCCTCGGCCGCGCCCGAGAACACGCTGGTCTCCGACGAGGTCGCCCGCAGGGGCGGCGCCCGGTGGATCGAGAACGACGTCCAGCCGAGCGAGGACGGCGTGCCGTACATCCTCCACGACACCACGGTCGACCGGACCACCGACGGCACCGGGCCGATCCGCGGACTGACCGCCGCGGAGCTGGACGCGCTCGACGCCGGCTCCTGGTTCGCCCCCGCGTTCACCGGGGCACGGGTCCCCACCCTCGCCGCCCAGCTGGACGATCTGCGTCTCCGGGGCGGGAACCTGGTCCTGGAGATCAAGGGCAGGCACAGCCGCGACGAGGTGGCACGGATCGTCAAGGAACTGCGCGACCACGGCATGACCGACCGGGTGCTCGTGCAGAGCTTCGACCTCGATGCGCTGAGGCACACTCGCGAACTGGCCCCCGCGCTCCCCCTCGCCCTCCTGCGCGACAAGCTGGATCCCGACCCGGTCGCCGTCGCCCGAGAGCTCGGCCTGAGCGCCTACAACCCGAACGCCGTCGATCTGACCGCCCACCCGGAGGCGGTTCAGAAGCTCCACGCGGCCGGGGTCGCCGTCATGGCCTGGACCGTCGACAGCCCGGCCCGCTGGAAGACCCTGGATTCGCTCGGCACCGACGCGATCATCACCAACCGCCCGGCGGAGCTGGCCGGCTGGAACGCCGCCCGGCCCTCCTAGACGTCCAGGTCGACGACGACAGGGGCGTGGTCGGACGCGCCCTTGCCCTTGCGCTCCTCGCGGTCGACGTAGCTGTCCTTGACCGCGTCGGCGAACGGCTTGTTGCCGTACACCAGGTCGATGCGCATCCCGCGGTTCTTCGGGAAGCAGAGCTGGCGGTAGTCCCAGTACGTGAAGGGGTGGTCGTACTTCAGCGGCCGCGGGACCACGTCCGCGAGGCCGACCTCGCGGAGTCCGGCCAGGGCTGCCCGCTCCGGGTCCGTGACGTGGGTGAGGCCCTCGAAGGCCGCCCGGTCCCAGACGTCGTCGTCGGTCGGCGCGATGTTGTAGTCGCCCAGGACGGCGAACGGCCGCTCCCCCGCGGCGTCCTCGGCGACGGCCGCCTGGAGCGCCTCCAGCCAGCGGAGCTTGTACGCGTAGTGCTCATGGGCGACCTCGCGGCCGTTGGGCACGTAGACCGACCACACGCGGACCGGGCCGCAGGTCGCGGAGATCGCCCGGGGCTCCTGCACGGTCTCGTAGTCGGGCCCGCCGGGCAGGCCGGTGACGACGTCCTCCAGACCGACCTTGGAGAGCAGGGCCACGCCGTTCCACCGTCCGGTGGCGCTCACCACCGACTCGTACCCCAGCTCGCGCAGCTCGTCGGCGGGGAACTGCTCGACGGTGCACTTGGTCTCCTGGATGCACAGCACGTCCGTGCCGCTGCTCTCCAGCCAGGCCAGGAGTCGGGGCAGGCGGGCGGTGATCGAATTGACGTTCCAGGTCGCGATGCGCATGAGCGCAAGCCTAACGGCGGGGTGTGACAGTCATCGGTCCCGCGCCCCGGTGGATCACAGTTCGGTCGAGTCCCCCGGGGTCAGCCGGCCGTGGTCCGTGCCGCCGAGGGCGCCGATCTGCCGGTCGTAGATGGGCCGGGCGAGGTCGGTGAGCAGGGCGTCGTGGACGTCGATGGCCCGGCGCGGCTTCACCTCGCGTACGTAGTCGATGACCTCGGAGATCTTGCTCCAGGGGGCCATCACCGGCAGCATCAGCGTGTCCACCGGGTGGTCGGGGACGGTCAGCGCGTCGCCCGGGTGGAAGACGGAGCCGTCCACGAGGAAGCCGACGTTGGTGATCCGGGGGATGTCCGGATGGATCACCGCGTGCAGCTCGCCGTGGACCTGGACGTCGAAGCCGGCCGCGCTGAAGGTGTCACCGTGGCCGACGGTGTGGACGCGGCCCGGGAAGGCGGCCGAGAGCTTCTCCGCGACGCTGCGCAGCGTCCAGATCTGGGCCGCCGGGTTGGACTCCAGGCCGGCCCGCAGCCGGTCCTCGTCGAAATGGTCGGCGTGCTCGTGGGTGACGAGCAGGACGTCGGCGCCGAGCGCCGAGTCCTCCTCGCTGAAGCCGCCCGGGTCGATGACGAGCGTCCGTCCGTCCTTCTCCAGACGGACGCAGGAGTGCGACTTCTTCGTCAGCTTCACGGGACTCCACCTCACGACGGGCCGGACGGGGCCCGGTCAGCCTACGCCTGCGGGGTGGTCTCTTCCTTGATCACACGTCCCATCACGCGCAGGGCGCTCTCGGCCGCCGGCAGCCCGCAGTAGACCGCGGTCTGCAGCACGACCTCCCTGATCTCGTCCGGGGTCAGGCCGTTGCGCAGGGCGGCCCGGGTGTGGTCGCCGAGCGCGTCCTGGTGGCCGCCCGCGATCAGCGCGGTCAGGGTCACGCAGCTGCGCGTGCGGCGGTCCAGGCCCTCGCGGCTCCAGACCTCGCCCCAGGCGTAGCGGGTGACGAGGGCCTGGAGGTCGGCGCCGAACTCGTCGTCCAGGGCCTGGTCCACATGCGCGTCGCCGAGGATCTCGCGGCGCAGCTTGACGCCCTGGTCGTACGGGTCGGGACGTACGGCCCCCGCCGCCTCGCCCGCCGGCTCGGCGGGTGCGATCTCGGCGACGGGCACGACCGGGGCGGAGACGGGCGGCATCGCCAGAGCGGGCAGGGCGCTCTGTGTGTCGTGCACGATCCCGGCGAAGTGGCTCGTGAGCAGCTCGGTGACGGCGGCGGGCTGCTCGACCGGGGCGAGGTGGGAGGCGCCTGGGACGACGGCGAGCCGGGCGTCGGCGATCCCGGCGACCAGGGTGCGGGCCTCGGCGGGTCCGGTGACCTGGTCGTCGGAGCCGACGAGCACGAGGGCGGGGATGCCGATGCGGCCGAGGGCTTCCCGTACGTCGAAGACGGCGAGCGCCTCGCAGGCGCCGATGTAGCAGCCGGGGTCGGTGGTGCGGACCATCTGCACGGCCCACTCGACGATCGCGGGCTGCGCTGCGCGGAAGGCGGGGGTGAACCACTGCTCGGGGGCGGTGCGGGCCATGGGTTCGAGGCCGTTGGTCCGGACGATCACACCGCGCTGGCGGAACTCGTCGGCGCTGCCGAACCGGGGAGAGGCGGCGACCAGGGCGAGCGAGGCGACCCGATGGGGCGCCCGCAGGGCGAGGTCGAGGCCGACCGCGCCGCCGATGGAGCAGCCCACGTAGCCGAAGCGCTGGACGCCCAGCTCGTCGAGGGTGGCGAGCAGCCGGTCGCCGAGCTCGGCGACGGAGGTGAAGGGTCGCGCGGGGGCCCCGCCGTGCCCCGGCAGGTCGAAACGGACGATGCGCCACTGGCGGGTGAGCTCGGGTATCTGGCGGTCCCACATGTGCCATGTGGTACCCAGAGAGGGCCCGATGACCAGGACCGGAGCGTCTTCTCGCCCGTCAACGCGGTATTGCAGGGTGTTCGTCAGTGTCTCACTCACTCGCTAGAGCCTCTCATCTCCCGCAGAAGCCCCTCCAGGCGGGGCCCGTGGAACAGGCGTGCCTCGTCGCGCCCGAGACCCGAAACGGCGAGGCCACGACCTGGTGGAGGGCAGGATGCGGCTCCGGCCGGCGTGGAACGCAATGCTCGGCCCGGAAGGTGTGGGCATGGCTTTCGGGGCCGGCCCTTGCGACTCAGCTGCTCGATGCGCTCGGCGGTCCGACACAGCGTGAGGCGGGCGGCCTGGGGCACATCCTGCCCCGCCCCTTCGGCGCCCCCACGCAGAAGTGCGGTCCGTGGCCGAAGGACAGATGGCGGGTGTCACGGGCGACGACGCGGCCCCAACGGCGTGAACGATTCGGCGTGCGGGCTTCCGTCAGGAGGCGCGGACGATGGAGCGCGGACTGATGACGTGGTCGATCAGTCCGAATTCCAGGGCCTGCTCGGCGGTGAGGACGTGGTCCCGCTCGACGTCCTCACGGATCTGGAGCAGGTCCCGCCGGGTGTGCTCGGCGAGCATGCCCTCCACCAGCTCACGCGGACGAGCGGACGCTCGTCATCCTCAGCTCCTACAGCGGCCACTCCAACGAGCCGCTGCAGGTCTTCTACCGGCTCGCGCACGCCCACGACCGGGTACTGCTGCTCACCTCGGGCGGCAGGCTGGGCGAGCTGGGCAAGGAGCACGGCGTCTCGATCGCCCGCCGGCAGATCAGCGAGCCGGACCGTGGGGGCGGCGAAGGGCTTAGGTCCCGACGACCGGGACCGTCACGGCGTGGTGGTGGACACCACGAACACCTTCGGGGCGGCGGGGTCGGTGAGGTCGACGGTGATGTCCTGGCTGGGCCGCGGCTTGTCCCTGCGGACGGTGGTGCCGGACCAGTTCTGGTCCGTCGTGAAGTCCCAGCCCACGATGGCGGCGTCGCGTTCGCCGATGGTGACCTCGCCGGGGACCAGCTCGGAGCGGCTGGAGCCGACGTCGTTCAGGAAGGTGTCGAGCCGGCCGGCGTTCGTCGTGAACTGGACGTACAACCGACTGGTCTTCCAGTTGCTGGTCTCGTAGTAGGCGACCCCGGTGCTGCCCGCGGGGATCGGGACCTCGAAGACGCGGCGCTTCATCAGCGACGGCCAGTTGTCGACCAGCCCGGTGGCCGAGGATTCGCGCTCCTTGTCGCGGCCGCTGTCGCGGCTCTGCCCGGCGGAGATCATCAGATAGCCGGCGGGGATACCGACGAGCAGCACGATGATGATCGCCGTCAGCCAGCGGCGGCGGATCATGTGGCGCCTGTCCTCCGGCAGCTTGGTCTCCTGCTCGGGTGAGGTGGTCGGGGAGGGAACGGTCATGAATCCGGGTCCTGAGTGGTGCGGGAGGTGCGTCCTTCGGTGCCGCCGCGCAGTGCCTGGGCGTAGCGCTCGTACCGCTCGTGGCGCTCGGCGCGGCGGCGGTTGGCACGGCGGAAGCGGCGGGCCACGAGCCGGGCGAGGTCGGCGGCGCCGACCATGCCGGCCTCGGGGCCGAGCTGGGCCTTGGTGATCCGGGCCTCGGGGCGGTAGCCACGACCGGTGAGGTGGCGGCGGAAGGCGTCCCTGGCGGGTGCGATCAGCAGGTCGTCGGCGGCGCTGACGCCTCCGCCGATGACGAAGCAGGAGGGGTCGAGGGCGGCGGCGAGGTTGGCGATGCCGACGCCGAGCCACTGCCCGATGTCCTGGAGGAGCTCGACGCACATGGCGTCGCCCTCGCGGGCCAGCTCGGTGATGAGCGGGCCGGTGATGTCGGGGACGTGCCCCTTGACCCGCTCGATGATGTTGTACGCGACCGGGGAGTCGGCGGCGGCCAGTTCCCTGGCCTCGCGGACCAGGGCGTTGCCGGAGCTGTACTGCTCCCAGCAGCCGCGGTTGCCGCAGGGGCAGCGGTGGCCGCCGGGGACGACCTGCATATGGCCGAACTCGCCGGCCACCCCGTACTTGCCGCGCTTGACCCGGCCGTCCTCCAGGATCGCCCCGCCGATGCCGGTACCGAGGGTGATCATGACGAGGTGGTCCTCGCCCCGTCCGGCTCCGAAGCGCCACTCGGCCCAGGCGGCGGTGTTGGCGTCGTTGTCGACCATGACGGGGACGGCCAGCCGGGACTGGAGGGAGTCGCGCAGCGGCTCGTTGCGCCAGGCGAGGTGCGGGGCGAAGAGGACGGTGGCGCGGTCGGCGTCGACCCAGCCGGCGGCGCCGATGCCGACGGCGTGCACGTCGTGCCGGTCGGAGAGGTCCAGGACCAGCTCGACGATGGTGTCCTCGACGACCTTGGGGCTCTTGGACTTGTCGGGGGTCTCGGTGCGGATCTTCTCCAGGATGGTGCCGTCCGCGTCGACGACGCCGGCCATGACCTTCGTACCGCCGATGTCGATGCCGACGGTGGGCACCCGGGGCGCGGTCAGGTGGGAGCGCCGCTCTCGGGTGCCGACGGTCCGCAGCGCGGCGCCTCGGGTGGCCCCGCGCTGGGTCAGATCGCGGTAGGTACTCATCGGCTCGATTCTGCCAGGTGCGATGTCGGAGGGCCGTTACGAAGGGGTCGGGCGTTCCAGCTCGTGGCGAAGGTCCTCCAGCTCGCTGCCGCCCGCCATCTGCCGGGTCAACTCGTCCAGGGTGACCGCATCCTTGGTGTGGCTGCCCGACATGACACCGCGCTTGAGCAGGATGAAACGGTCGCCGACGAGATAGGCGTGGTGCGGGTTGTGGGTGATGAGGACCACTCCGAGGCCCTGGTCACGGGCGGCGGCCACATACTTCAGGACCACTCCGGACTGCTTGACGCCGAGGGCGGCGGTCGGCTCGTCCAGGACCAGGACCTTGGCGCCGAAGTACACCGCGCGGGCGATGGCCACGCACTGGCGCTCGCCGCCGGAGAGGGTGCCGATGGGCTGGTCGACGTCGCGCAGGTCGATACCCATGCGCAGCAGCTCCGCGCGGGTGGTCTCCCGCATGAGCTCGACGTCGAGTCGCTTGAAGGGTCCTGCGCCCTTGGTGGGCTCGGAGCCGAGGAAGAAGTTCCGCCAGACCGGCATCAGCGGGACGACGGCCAGGTCCTGGTAGACGGTGGCGATGCCGAGGTCCAGGGCCTCGCGCGGGCTGGAGAGCGTGACGTCCTCGCCCTCGATGCGGAAGGTGCCGGCGTCGTGCCGGTGCAGCCCCGCGATGATCTTGATGAGGGTGGACTTGCCGGCTCCGTTGTCGCCGAGGACGCAGGTGATCTCGCCCGCGTGGACCTCCAGGGAGACCCCTTCGAGGGCGCGGATGTTGCCGTAGTACTTGCTGACGTCGTCGAGCTCGACGAGCGCGGGGGCCGGGGCAGTGGGCTCGGGGGTCATTTGGTCGCCTCCACACGCCTGCGGATCCAGGCGTTCAGCAGGGTCGCCAGCAGGAGCATCGCTCCCAGGAAGAACTTGAACCAGTCCGGGTTCCACTCCGCGTACACGATGCCCTTGCTGGTCATGCCGAAGATGAACGCGCCGACCGCGGAGCCGATGGCGGAGCCGTAGCCGCCGGTGATCAGACAGCCGCCGATGACGGCCGCGATGATGTAGATCAGCTCGTTGCCGACGCCCTCCCCGGACTGGACGACGTCGAAGGAGAAGAGCAGGTGCTGACCGGAGATCCAGGCGCAGAAGGCCACGCCCATGTAGAGACCGATCTTGGTCCTGGCGACCGGGACACCGACCGCGCGGGCCGCGTCGGCGTTACCGCCGACGGCGAAGATCCAGTTGCCGAAGCGGGTGCGCAGCAGGATCCAGGTGGCGACCGCGACCAGGCCGATCCACCACAGGATGGTGACCTTGAGGTCGACGCCGCCGATGGTCAGCTGGGAGGCGAAGAGCTTCTTGGCGGAGGGGAAGCCCTCCATGTCGGCGATCGACTTGGTGGAGACCGTGCCGCTGATCAGCTTGGTGAAGCCGAGGTTCAGTCCGGTCAGCATGAGGAACGTGCCGAGGGTGATGATGAAGCTCGGCAGTTTGGTGCGGGTCAGCATGAAGCCGTTGAAGACGCCGATGGCGAGGGTGACGAGCAGCGAGACACCGACGCCGACCCAGACGTTCGCGGTCATCTGGTAGCTGAACATCGACGAGATCAGCGCCGAGGTGGTGACCATCACGCCGGCCGAGAGGTCGAACTCGCCGCCGATCATCAGCAGCGCGACGGGCACCGCCATGATGCCGATGGTGGAGGCCGCGTAGAAGACCGTGCCGAGACTGGAGGCGCGCAGGAAGCTGTCGGCGACGATCGAGAAGAAGACGAAGACGGCGGCGGCTCCGACGACGGAGCCGAGCTCGGGCCGGGCCAGGAGCTTGCGCAGCCGGGTGGTGCGCAGCAGCCGCTCGTCGACGTGGTCGAGGTCGGACGGCGCGGTCGCGCTCATCGGGTGCCCCGCTCCGCGTAGCCCTTCAGCGCCTCGGCGTCGTCCTTCGTGATGATCTGGGGGCCGGTGAGGACCGGCTTGCCGCCGCCGAGGACGTCGGCGTTGTACTTGTACAGCCAGAGCAGGTCGACGGCCTCGTAGCCCTGGAGGTAGGGCTGCTGGTCCACGGCGAAGCCGAGGGTGCCCGCGGAGAGCGCGGAGGCGACCTTCGCGTTGAGGTCGAAGGTGTCGACCTCCGCCTGCGAGCCCGCCGCCTTCTTCGCCTGGACGGCGGCGTCGGCGAACGGCGCGCCGAGGGTGACGACGGAATCGATGGCGGGGTCGGACTGGAGCTTGGCCTCGATGGACGCCTGGACGTCGGGCATGTTGGTGCCGTCGACGTACAGGTTCTGCAGATCGCCGCCGAAGGTCTTCTTCGCCCCCGCGCAGCGCTGCTCGTGGCCGACGTTGCCCTGCTCGTGCAGGACGCACAGCGCCTTCTTCTTCCCGCGCCTGTCGAGCTCCTCACCGACGGCCTCGCCCGCGACGGTCTCGTCCTGACCGATGTGGGTGAGCGCGCCGAAGGCCTTGGACTGCTCGGAGCCGGAGTTGACGGTGATCACCGGGATTCCGGCCTTGACCGCCTTCTCGACGGCGGCCTTCATCGCGTCGGGCTTCGCGAGGGTGACGATGAGTCCGTCGACGCCCTTGGCGATGTACGAGTCGATGAGCTGCGCCTGCTGCTGCGCCTCGTCGCTGTGGGCGTAGAGGAAGTTGATGTTGTCCTTCACGGCCGCCTGCTCGGCGCCGTTCTGGACGATGTCCCAGAAGGTGTCGCCGTCGCCCGAGTGGGTCACCATGGCGAAGGTCCACCGGGGGGTGTTCACGGCCGCCTTCCCCTGGGCCGCGGCCGCCTTGCGGGCGTCCTCCGCGCGCTTCCCTCCGGTGCTGCTGCACCCGGCGAGTGCGGCGGTGAGCGCCACCGCGAGCACGGCGCCGACTGCGGCGCGTACCCCTCCTGTCCGAAGCCTGGTCACGAGGCCGTGCCCTCCTTTGTGTCCTTCTGCGTGCATTGCAGTATCGGTCATGGGGATCGCGCGGATGTTCGCGGGGCGGGTGTACGGCTAGGGACGCACCAGGAGCTGGAACTCGAAGGAGTACCGCGAGGCCCGGTAGAGGTGCGATCCGAACTCGACGGCACGACCGGTGTCGTCGAAGGTGGTGCGTTCCATGGTGAGCAGCGGGGCTCCCTCCTCCTCGGCCAGCAGATCCGCCTCGGCCGCCGTGGCGGCCCGGGCACCCACGGTCTGGCGGGCGCTGTGGAGAGTGATACCGCCACCGCGCATGAGGCGGTAGAGGCCGGTGGTCTCCAGTCGTCCGGGGTCCAGGTCGAGGAGTCCGGCCGGCAGATGGTTGCGCAGGTACGCCATCGGCTCGTCGTGCGCGGAGCGCAGCCGCTCCACGTACCGCACGTCACTGCCCTCCGGTACGCCGAGGGCGGCGGCGACCCGGGCGGTGGCGGGTTCGATGCGGTCGGCGAGGACCCGGGTGGCGGGGCGCTGGCCGGCCGCCTCCAGGTCGTCGTAGAGGCTGCTGAGCTCCAGTGGGCGCCTGACCTGGCTGTGCACGACCTGGGTGCCGACGCCACGCCGGCGTACCAGGAGGCCCTTGTCGACCAGCGACTGGATGGCCTGGCGGACGGTGGGCCGGGACAGGCCCAGCCGGGTGGCGAGGTCGATCTCGTTGCCGAGCAGGCTGCCGGGGGTCAGGATCCCCTGCTCGATCGCCGCCTCCAGCTGCTGGGCGAGCTGGTAGTAGAGCGGGACCGGGCTGGTGCGGTCCACGGAGAAGGGTGGCAGCGAGGCGGACGACGACGGCTTGGACACGGACGGGAGCGTAGCCCGAGGAGAAGATGACAGGAAGTGGTGAAGTCCGATTGTCCTGACAAATCCTTGACAGGGTCTTCGTTCGGCACCACCTTGGGGGCCATGCGCATCGGACTGATCGGAACGGGACGTATCGGGGCCTTCCACGCGGGCGTGCTCGCCCGCCATCCGGAGGTCGAATCGCTCGTCGTGGCGGACGCGGACGGTACCCGGGCGGCGCAGGTCGCCGGGGCGATCGGCGCCGGCGCGGCGCCCACCGTCGACGCCCTCCTCGACCACGCCCTCGACGCCGTCGTCATCGCCTCCGCCACCGCCGCCCACGCCGAGCTGATCGGCCGCGCGGCGGGTGCCGGACTGCCCGCCTTCTGCGAGAAGCCCATCGCCCTGGACGTGCCCGGCACGCTCGGCGCGCTGCGGGCGGTCGAGACCGCGGGCACGGAGCTCCAGCTCGGCTTCATGCGCCGCTTCGACGCCGGGTACGCCGCCGCCCGCGAGGCCGTGCGGACGGGCCGGCTCGGCCGCCTGCACACCGTACGGGCGGCCACCTCCGACCCCGCCCCGCCGCCCGCCGCGTATCTGCCGCTCTCCGGCGGTCTCTTCCGGGACTGCCTGGTACACGACTTCGACATACTGCGCTGGGTGACCGGGCGGGAGGTCGTCGAGGTGTACGCCACCGGCTCGGACGCCGGCCCCGCGATGTTCCGCGAGGCGGGCGACGTGGACACCGCGGCGGCGGCGCTCACCCTGGACGACGGCACGCTCGCCACGGCGACGGCGACCCGGTGCAACGGCGCCGGTTACGACGTACGGATGGAGCTGGCGGGCGAGCGGGACCAGATCGCCGTCGGCCTGGACGACCGGACCCCGCTCACCTCGGTGGAGCCCTCGGGACCGCCCGCCCCGGTCAAGCCCTGGCCGGGCTTCCTGGAGCGGTTCGCCCCCGCGTACGAGGCAGAACTGGACGCGTTCGTCAGGCTGGTCCGCGGCGAGGCACCCAATCCGTGCGACGGACGTGAGGCGCTGGAGGCCCTGCGGATCGCGGAGGCCTGCGAGCGCTCACGGCGCGAGCACCGACCGGTCGCGCTCGCCGAGATCCCGTCGTAGGCCGGAATCCCGTCGTGGGCCGGACCCCGTTCGTGGAGCGAGATCCCGGCGTAGAGCGGGATCCCGTCGCGGGCCGGATCCCGTCGTAGGGCGGACCCCGTCGTAGGCCGGAATCCCGTCGTGGGCCGGACCCCGTTCGTGGAGCGAGATCCCGGCGTAGAGCGGGATCCCGTCGCGGGCCGGATCCCGTCGTAGGGCGGGCCCCGTCGTAGGGCGGGCCCCGTCGTAGGGCGGGCCCCGTCGTAGGGCGGGCCCCGTCGTAGGGATCCCGTCGTAGGGATCCCGTCGTAGGGATCCCGTCGTAGGGATCCCGTCGTAGGGCGGATTCCGCCGTACGCCGAGATCCCGCAGTGGAGCGTCCCCTCAGCCGTTCGCGGAGAGGACCGTTCCCTGCGCCACCGCGCACAGGGTCTCGTCGCCCCCCTCGTCCACCGTCAGCAGGTCGCAGCGGACCACCGCCTGCCGTCGCCCCGCGTGGACCACGCTCGCGCGTGCGACGAGCGTGCGGCCCCGCGCGGGGCGGACGTACTGGATGGAGAAGCCGGCGGTCAGGACGGCCGCGCCCAGCGCCGTGCCGGCCGCGAAGGTGAGCGCGTTGTCGGCGGCGTACGAGAGCACACCGCCGTGCGCGAAGCCGTTCTGCTGCTGGAGCTCCTCGCGGAGATCGACCTCGAGCGTGGCCGCGCCGTCGCCGAAGGCGGTGATCCGGGCGCCGACGAGCCGGCTGAACGGCTGGGCGTCCAGGACCTTCCGCGCGAGGACGAGGTCGAGGTCGCGCGAGGGATCGGTCATCGGGTCACCACCGGACGGGAAGGCGGCGCACACCGCGGACGAGCAGACCGGGCATCCACTCCCAGGGAGCGCCCTCGGGGTCGAGTTCCAGCCGCGGGAAACGCTCCACGAGTGTCCGGATCGCGATGGTTCCCTCGAGGCGGGCGAGCGGGGCGCCGAGACAGTAGTGGATGCCGTGCCCGAAGGCCATATGGCCGCGCGGTTCGCGGCGGATGTCGAAGCGGTCCGGTTCGGGGAAGCGGTTCGGGTCGCGGTCGGTGGCCGCGAGGGAGACGAAGACGGCCGAGCGGGCCGGGATGTCGGTGCCTCCGACGGTGGTCGGCTCCTTGGCGATCCGGAAGGTGGTGGTCTCCACCGGCCCGTCGTAGCGCAGCCCTTCCTCGATCACCCCGTCGAGCAGCCCGAAGTCGGCTCGGAGCTCGGCGAGTTGGTCGGGGTGGGCGAAGAGGGCCCGCATGGTGTTGGAGATCAGGCCGACCGTGGTCTCGTGCCCGGCGACGAGCAACAGGTATCCCATCGCCCGTAGTTCGGGCAGGGAGAGCCGGTCGCCGTCCTCGGCGCGCGTGGCGATCAGCGCGGAGAGCAGGTCGTCCTGGGGCCCGGAGGCCCGCTTGTCCTCGATGAGCTCGTCGAGGTAGGAACCGAAGCCCTCGACGACCTCCCGCGCGGGGGTTCCGCCGGCCGGCGCGACCAGCTCGTTCGACCAGTGCCGGAAGGAGTCCCGGTCGGCCACCGGGACACCGAGGAGCTCGCAGATGACGGTCATCGGCAGCGGGAACGCGAAGGAGTCGACGAGATCGGCGCGGCCGGCCGGGGCCATGGCGTCGACGAGTTCGTCGGCGAGCTCCTG